>CALAUZ010000237.1 GCA_937892105.1 uncultured Fretibacterium sp.
ATATTCTCTGTTCGTCAGCATAAAGCGTATTATCCATAAGTTTTCTGACATCAAAGGCACGCTTTGCCATTCTGTTGGCTAAGAAGGTAGGAGTGCCTGTTGAGAACCAGTATGAGCCAAACTCTTTTTCGTAAAAAGCCTTTAGCAGACTGAAAGGGTTGTATACTCCAATACCATTCTGATGAAAATGATAGCCGTCATACGTCTGTTTCAGACGAGCAAGACATTCATCAAAAGTCAAATTCTGCTCTTGCGCCAATGCCTCAATTTCAGGTGAGAAATATTCAGACATTTCCTGCTCTGTAATCCCACAAATCCCTGCGTATTCCTTATTGAAGGAAATATCATTTAACTGGTTCAAATCACTAAAGATGCTGACCTTCTCGAACTTCGTAACACCTGTGATGAACACAAACTTTATGTACTTATCGAGTTTTTTCAACGAGCTAAAAAATCCCTTGAATATGTATCTATTGCGTTCTTCAAATTCTGGTTTATCCATAACTTCCAGTAAAGGTTTATCGTATTCGTCAACGAGAATAACCACACGCTTCCCTGTTTGTCTGTAGGCTTCTAAGACAACATAACGAAATCTTAGACCTAATTCGTTTATTCCCTCTTCATCTTCAATCTTAGTTATTGGGAAAGGAGTCTAAAAAGGCTTCTCGAAAGAAAAAGAATAATGGCAAAAAATCCCGAAAGAAAACAGTTGATTTGTTATATACAGGTGATAATTACTACATTAAAGGTAAGGCGAAGGTTTTGAACGAGTGGGAATAATGAAGAAGGCGCGTTAGGTCGTTTTTAGGTTATGTTTCGGATTACGATCCAAAGCGGCATATGGCGCGTATACAGTTTCCTGATAAGGAAGATTTAGTATCAGCGTGGTTGCCTGTTGCAGTTTCAAACTCAAAAAAGAACAAGGACGAATGCCACCTTGATATCGGCGAACATGTTTTTTGCTCTATGATGGGCAACGGCTTAGAGGCCGGAGTTGTGCTTTGCTCAATCTATGACGATACGAACAAACCGCCCGCAGGAGATGCCGACATACGAAAAACGACCTTCAAAGATGGTATACGGAATTTTTGTATGACCGAAAAAATAATTTATTAAAAATAGAGTGTGAGGGGGACATCGAGATACATGCGAAAGGCAATATAACGATTATTTCTGACGGGAACATGAAGTATCAGGCAGCACGTATAGACTTCAATTAGCCCCCGCAGAGTGTTCTACAGGGGCGGTGGTGTCAGCTGACTTTTTTGTGCGAGACTTCTCGTTTAATGCCGAGATTTTCCATCACAGCTTCTTGAAGCGTCTGTGAGAAGTTGATCCCTTGTGATTTAGCTTCATTCCTGAGCCATTCAGGAAGTGTACACATGATGTTGACGGTTGAGCGGTGAGACTGTCTCATGCGGTAAAGCCTCATATTTACGTCAATCAGCGTAACAGACTGAGCAGGCGCAAGGAGTTCTCTGAGTTTTGCTGGGTCAGACGGCTCTGGAAGGGGGATATTCTCGCGTTCTAGGATGTATATTCTTCCAGAAAGCGCATCTCTGGCCATGTACATAGCTTCAGCGTTGTCGTCAGCTTCAGTGAACAGTCCGGGAAAATCTGGGAATGATACAGAAGGTCCGGGCGGCTCTGAGTAGTCGAAAATTGCGGGGTAAACCAGAATATTATCCATGATGATACAACTCCTTATGCAGAATATTTTGAGAGCTAATCCCCTATTAAGCCCGCGTCTTTGAGGATTGAGTCGTGGGTTTTCTTTTTGAGGCAGTCGCGCCCCATTGGTATGGTAACCTTCCCTGATTTTGCGGGATGCACCAGATGTTTGGGTAGAGGCTCGAAAGAGTTGTTGATATCGCATCATTGCAGTCAGAATAAGGTTAAATTGAAAACTAACAACACTTTTGCTACACTACTCATTCTTTACCTTGCACGCAAAGCACGATACACAGCCCTTAAAGCTGTAATCGTAGAGGTGTACCATCTCACATTCTGCTCCTGCGTCAGAAGCTCCATTCATGGCCTGCTCTAACATCTTGTGAGTGTTCCAGTTTTTGCGCGGTGAACCATTCACGAATAATGCTTTCATAACATATAATGCCCCCTCTGAAACATTTAGCTATGATTGCATTATACTATTATAAGTATAAGCAATGGGTAGGAGGAGTTAGTATGCCATCAAAAATATTCAGGCCAGAATCTAATTACAGAGCGTTTATAATCTCACTTGTAACATTCGGATTGGCTTACGGTCTCTACAAAGCAGTCCTCGATAACTATCTCGCTGAAATCGTACAGATGACGCAGTTCGACAGAGGGGTCTCGGAGTTCTTCAGGGAGTTACCAGGCTTCATGCTCGTTTTCGTACTGGCACTGCTCTATGAGTTCTCGGCGGAAAAAATATTCAAGGCCGGAGCCATCATAATGCTTGCGGGAATGATAATGCAGTCGGTCATTCCTGCGGACAGAGTGTTCGTTACGTGCGCAGTGTTCGTGTATTCGCTGGGGGAACACATGCAGTTCGGAATGAGAAGCACGCTTGCCCTTGAGTATTCGCGGGAAAGCAGAGGCGGCAGTGCTTTGGGTATTCAGAATGCAGCATACCAGTTCGGGACATTGGCGGGGTATATCGTTGTTGCGGTAGTATTCGGCCTCTTTGCTGGGAAAATGAAACTTTACCGCCCTGTTTTCATCGTTTCGTCAGCAATAATACTTCTTGGCTTCATCATATCACTTCACATGACCGGGCAGAGCGGACATGAACATACCGTAACACGTTTCTACTTCAGGCAAAAATACTTCAAGTTCTACATGTTAGAAGTATTCTACGGCGCAAGAAAGCAGATATTCTTCACGTTCGGGCCGTATTTGCTGGTTCTGTTCTACGGGGCAGGGGCAATGGCAATAAGCATACTTTTTGCTGTTTCGGCAATAGCAACCTTCATCTGTTCCCCCTTAATAGGAAAAATAATAGACCGTTTCGGCTACAAAATCGTTATGGTAATGGACACTCTCATACTCGTAATAGTTTGCTTCTTCTACGGTTTCGCACACCATATGTTCGATATGCAAACAGCGTTCATCGTCTGCTGTGTCAATTATATACTTGACGCTGTAATCTCCCTTGCTTCAATGGCCTCAAATGTCTACGTCCAGGACTTGTCAGACACTCCCGAAGAAGTCAAGGCAACAATATCAACCGGTGTTTCTGTCAATCATCTAATCACTATATTAATCGCGTTATTCGGCGGGTGGATATGGCAGGTTATGGGGATTGAGACGCTGTTCATGCTTTCGGCGGCATTCGGCCTCTGCAACAGCGCATATGCCGCAAGTATTCACGTCCCTGAAAAATAATACCCTTGCGATATAATACCTTCATTCCATAATCACAATCACAAACAGGAGGATCATATTGCTATGGGCATGAGGGGAATACATACATCAATCAACGATATACGCCGCGCAATATTTGCCGAAGTAGCCAGACTGTCATACAACTACAAGCCGGGCGACCTGTCTGAAATGGAGTTGATACCGTACAGGGTAATACCTGGAGAAGTCTCACACTACAGGGACGATGTTTTCCTTGAACGCGCAATAGTCCGTGAGCGCATAAGACTTGCAATGGGGCTTCCTCTCCGCAAAGCCTCCGAACACGCTCCCGTCTCAACAGGTGCAGAAGAGTGCGTTCACCCCGAAAAATACTATCAGCCTCCGCTCATCAACATCATAAAGTTCGCCTGTCATTCCTGCCCCGACAACAAAGTTGTAATCACAGACCAGTGTCAAGGCTGTCTTGCCCGGCCATGTTCTCAGGTCTGCCCGAAAGACGCTATTTATTTCGAGCATGGTCAGGCGCATATTGATAGTACGAAGTGCATAAAGTGCGGGAAATGCATGGGTGTCTGCCAGTATGGTGTAATCCTGAGAATGCAGAGGCCGTGTGCGCAAGCCTGCGGAATGAAAGCAATAGTCACTGACGAATACGGACGCGCTGACATTGACCAGGAAAAATGCGTCTCCTGCGGAATGTGTCTCGCAAACTGTCCGTTCGGTGCGATTGCCGACAAAGCACAGATATTCCAGTGCATTCAGGCAATACGTAGTGAAACCCCTGTCTATGCCGCGATTGCTCCGGCTATTGCAGGCCAGTTCGGGAAGACATTAACGCCTGAGAAGATGAGGGCGGCTTTCATGGAGCTTGGATTTGCTGATGTTGTGGAAGTTGCAGTCGGTGCTGACCTGTGTACTTTGCAGGAGGCTGAAGACTTCGTGAAGGAAGTTCCGGAGAAACTGCCGTTCATGGGAACATCATGCTGTCCAGCGTGGTCGGTTATGGCGAAGAAGGAGTTTCCACAGTTCGCGGAATGCATCAGCATGGCATTAACCCCGATGGTTCTGACTGGAAGGCTCATAAAGAAGGAACACCCTGACTGTAAAGTTGCGTTCATAGGGCCATGTGCGGCAAAGAAACTTGAGGCAAGCAGAAGGAGCGTAAGAAGTGATGTAGATTTTGTGCTTACGTTCGAGGAAGTTCTGGGAATGTTTGAGGCAAAAGAGGTAGATTTCGATTATCTGGAGAAAATGCCTGTTCCTGATAATGCCAGTGCTGACGGAAGGGGCTTTGCTGTCTCCGGCGGTGTAGCTGAAGCTGTCGTGAACTGTATCAAGAACCTTCACCCTGACCGCGAAATCCTCATCGAACGTGCAGAAGGTCTCAATGATTGCCGAAAAATGCTCCTCATGGCAAGAGCAGGTAAACGCAATGGCTATCTTCTTGAAGGCATGGCCTGTCCAGGCGGCTGTGTAGGAGGTGCAGGGACTGTTGAGCTTATCACTCAGGCTGCGGGTGAAGTTGCAAAGATTAAGCGTATCAGCAAGAAGGCACATGCTTATGAGAGCGAGTTCGAGAAGATACTCCCTGAGCTTGAGGAGTAGGCTTATGATATAATTAGTAATAAATCTCAATAAGGTAAAACTATAAACTTGACGGAACGTAACACAAGACAGAAGCGCATAATCCTTGACGCAGTGAAGTCCCGTGATGACCACCCTACAGCTGAGGAAATATATTCCGACGTTCACAGGACAGACGCTAAAATCAGCCGGGCTACAGTATACCGAAACTTGAACCAGCTCGCAAAGAACGGTGAAATTTCCGGCGTTGACCTTGTACCTGATGCAGGAAGGTACGACAGGAGAAACGACAGACACCATCATATGCTCTGTGAGGTATGCGGGGCAGTATATGATGCACCTGTTGAATACTCCGATGATGAGGACAGAAAGCTGGAGGAACTTACGGGGTTTAAGGTTCGCAGGCATGAAGTAATCTTCAGGGGGATATGCGCGAAGTGCCTTAGCGAGAACGAAGGGGGGAAGTAAAAATTCATGGCCGTGTATAAATGTATGCTTTGCGGCTGCGTTTTTGATGAGGAAAAGGAAGGGCGGAAGTTCTCGGAGCTTAATGCGTGTCCTATGTGCGGGGCTGATGTCTCATTGATGGAGCTTCAGGAGACAGAACAGGAAGATACCCCAACGCTTGAAGTTCCAGCCTCACCAAACAAAGCGCGATACATGAGCGAAATTCACGAGATGTCGGAAACCGGCAGGAGTATTTCCGGTGCTATGGGTACGCAGATGCCAATGCCTTCATGGGACGATGTACTGTTATTGGGAGCGCAGTTAGACCCTATGCCGCTTAATGATGATGAACCTGTTGAAACCCGCACTGTAATCGGGAAAAATTCACTTCAGCCCATGATAATCGAGTCGCCCGTGTACATCTCGCACATGTCATTTGGAGCGTTGTCGGCAGAAGCAAAAACAGCACTCGCTAAAGGTTCAGCGATGGCTAAAACAGCGATGTGCAGCGGTGAAGGCGGAATATTGCCCGAAGAAAGAGCATCATCATACAAGTATATATTCGAGTATGTTCCGAACAAGTATAGTGTCAGCGATGAAAATCTCAGGAACTCTGACGCAATCGAAATAAAGATAGGCCAGGGGACAAAACCTGGAATGGGAGGCCATCTTCCCGGCAGTAAAGTAACTCCCGAAATAGCGGCCATGAGAGGCAGAAAGCCCGGCGAGGACATACAAAGTCCAAGCAAGTTCCCCGAAGTAAATTCGCCTGATGATATGCGTAAAATGGTTGACATGCTGCGCGAACGTTCAGGAGGAAGACCGATAGGGATAAAGATTTCGGCTGGCAACATCGAGAAGGATTTAGCGGTTTGCGTGTATGCTCACCCTGATTTCGTTACTGTTGACGGAAGGGGCGGTGCTACGGGTTCAAGTCCGTTTCTTCTGAGAGAGGCAACAAGCGTACCCACACTTTTCGCGTTATCACGTGCCAGGAAGTATCTCGACAGCGTTGGAGCAGGGGATATATCGCTTGTGATTACGGGAGGGCTTAGGGTGTCGTCGGATTTTGCGAAAGCTCTGGCAATGGGGGCTGACGCAATAGCGATTGCAACGGCGGGACTTATGGCTTTGGGTTGCAGACAGTTCAGAATATGCGGTTCGGGAAGGTGTCCTATGGGAATTGCGACACAGGATAAGGAACTCCGAAAAAGGCTTGACACTGAGAAAGCGGCTGAAAGAGTGTATAATTTCCTGACCGTCTCGAACAATGAGCTGAAGACATTTGCGAGAGTAACGGGACATAAGTCTGTTCATGGGTTGAATTTGTCAGACCTTGTAACGCTTGACCGTGATATTTCGGATTTCACTGGTATAGCTTATGCAGGTATGTCAAAGAAAATAAATTAGGAGGGTATAACAGCAATGGCGAACAAGTATGCAGGAACACAGACGGAGAAGAATTTGCAGGCGGCATTTGCGGGTGAATCACAGGCGCGCAACAAGTACACGTATTTCGCGTCAAAGGCGAAGAAGGAAGGTTTCGAGCAGATAGCGGCGATATTCCTTCAGACTGCGGCAAACGAGAAGGAACACGCGGAGATCTGGTTCAAGGAACTGGACGGTATCGGCGACACAGCGGCTAACCTTGCGGCGGCGGCAGAGGGCGAGAACTACGAGTGGACGGACATGTACGAGGGTTTCGCGAAGACAGCTGAGGAGGAAGGCTTCAAGGCGTTGGCGGCGAAATTCCGTATGGTTGCGGCAATCGAGAAGCACCACGAGGAGAGGTATCGCGCACTTCTGAGGAACGTTGAGGCTAAGGAAGTGTTTGCGAGGAGTGAAGTGAAGGTTTGGGAGTGCCGGAACTGCGGGCATATCGTTGTTGGAACGAAAGCACCCGAACTCTGCCCGGTATGCGCACATTCTGGAGCGTACTTCGAGATCCACGCTGAGAACTACTAGGCGTTACTGGAAATTCATGGCCTCCCCTGTTTCGGCGGGGGAGGTTATTTTTAGGAAGGAGAATGTATCATGACACTGAAGGAAGAAGCATACGCGATAATCGACAAGTTGCCGGATAAAGTTATGGCGGATATAGTGAAGGGCTTGAAGGAAACAGCAGACAATCCCTTAACGTGGGAAACTCCCGAACAGGAAGCGGCAAGGAAGGCAAAAGAACTGGAAGAAAGACGGGAAGCATTACGCTGGCTTCAAGATATGAGGGAGAAGATACGGGAAATGAGCAAAGAAGACCCTACACTGATACCTGATAACTATGAGGAAGCATACGCAGACGCATTAGCGGAAAAATATGGGGTGGCAAAATAATGAAAATTCTTGTGGACACCAACGTCATATTCAATTATCTGACAGGGCGCGAGGATAAATATTCAGAGGAATCGGACTTGGTTATGACGATGTGCGCAGAGAATAAAGAGGGGGACATGGCTATTCACTCGTAACCAGCACTTCGCCATCACCCTCAATCACATATTCACACCCGCAATCACCCGGCACAAAAACATTCCCGCCCTTCGACAGCTCACACTCAAATCCGCCGCACATCAACACGCATTCACCCTCAAGGCACAGCACAAACCTGAAACGCCCTTCAGTGTTCCCAGTGAACGGAGCATTCTCCCTCTCAACATGAAACTTGTTGCAGTCCACAATAACATTACCCTTGCTGCCCGGAGGCGTAATGTTCAGCGGAAAAGTATTCGTTACATCAAGTGCTTTCGCTATGTGAAGCTCTCTAGGCTTACCATCTGCACCAAGTCTGCCGTAATCGTAAACCCTGTAGGTTATGTTCGAGTTCTCCTGTATTTCGGCAAGGGTTATTCCAGCTCCTATGGCATGAATTGTTCCGGCCGGGATAAAGTACGTGTCTCCGTCCTTAACATATACCTTGCGCAATAAGTCCGTAAGTGTCTCATTCACTATTGCTTCCTCAAACTCCCGCCGTGATACATGCTCCTTGAAACCAAGATATATATATGCCCCCTCTTCATGACCCAGAATATACCATGCCTCAATCTTGCCTTTACTGTGTTCCACCCTGCGCGCATATTCATCGAACGGGTGTACCTGTATTGAGAGCGGCTGTTTAGCGTCAATCAGTTTCACCATAACAGGGAACGTCTCATCATGCTTAAATTTAGGCGACACTATTGCAGGATACTTCTTCACCGCCTCCGACAACGTTAATCCCTTCAGTTCACCGTCAAGAATAATGTTGTCCCCGTCAGGGTGTGAAGCCAACTCCCAGCTTTCTGCCAGCGTATCATTCTCGGGAACCTTGCCCCATTCCTCAATAAGCCTCGTTCCTCCCCAAAGATAATTCTTGAACACCGGCTTTAACCTGAACGGCAGCATACCCCTACACCCTCATTATTCCGCCCTCAATGTATACACGGGGCACTCTCAATGAAGGACTGCAAACCATCTCATGAATTATCGTCCCTGCATTTTTAGCGGCTATGGGCATAAGTTCCCCGTCGAAAATCGTCGCAACATCTCCCGCTTCAACACCCGCAATATCCGTAACATCAGCCATCATCATATCCATGCAGACACGGCCAAGTATCGGGCATACAGCACCATGAATTTTAACGCCGTAATTGTTCGACAGTACACGGTGTATCCCGTCAGCATATCCGGCAGGAATGACGGCAATAACGGAATTTCTATTAAGCGTGTGTGTCCTGCCATAACTTATTGTTGCTCCGGCGGGAAGATGTCTTACAGCTGTAATCCTGCTCTTAACGGTCATTACAGGGTGAAGCCCCAAAGTACTGTTCTCGTTGCCGGTCTCAGTTGAAGCATAACCGTAGAGAACAAGCCCGAAACGTCCCATATCAAGATGTGCCTCTGGATAATCCAAAACTCCTATGCTTGCCGCAGAATGCGTAATCTCAAACTCACGGCCAAGTTTTCGCAGATACTCTTTCGCTTCCAAGAGCTTGCTCAACTGAAAGCGCGTAAATTCCGGATCATCATCGGCAACAGCAAAGTGCGTGAACATACCTTCCGCATAAAGGCCAGGCATGTTGCAGACATTAGAAATCTCCTGAGCCGTATTATGTTTTGCAGCCTCATCATCAGGCCAGTAAAAACCCGTTCTGCTCATTCCAGTATCAATCTTTATGTGTACGCGTATAGTTTTGCCTGAAGTCCCAGCGTAATCCGAGAGTGCTTTTGCGTTTGCAATATCGCCTACAGCCTGAGTGATATTGTGTTCGGCCATGAGCGGAGCCAGTCGAGTATCTGTCTGACCCAGACAGAGAACAGGAATAGTTATGCCGTTCTGCCTGAGAGTTACGCCTTCAGGGATTGTTGCTACGGCGAGCCAGTCTGCACCTTCGTCCTGAAGTTTTCGGGCGCATTGGGGCATTCCGTGTCCGTATGCGTTGGCTTTGACGACACAGAGAGATTTTGCGCCTGGTGTCAGAAGGGCGTGAAGTGTTCTGAAGTTGTGAGCGAGTTCGTCAAGGTTTATTTCTGCCCATGTGCGGGACATTGCGAGTTCTAAGTCTGTCATGTGATAGTTCTCCTATGTGATTGATTTCACGATATTATAGCTAATAGCCACAAAAAAACAGACCCCCAATGTCCTGAGGGCCTGTGTAAATTTTGCCGTTTCCCATTTAACTTACATTCAGGCTAACTCTACTCTTTCTCTCTTTCTAGGCTGTACAGGCTTTAATGTGCTGTATTCAAGGCCAAGTCTCTTTATGATGGGGTCAACCTGCGCATGTATATATGCAACGTGTTCTTCATCAGACATGTCCTTTACTTCCTCATAAAGACTTACACGAGTTGCGTCAAGCCAATCCTCGAAAGTATCATATCCACTAAAAGTATTATCACTCATTATTCAATACCTCCTCAGCCGTAATAATCATTATTCCGCCGTATCCTTCTTCGTTATTCACACTTGCTGTCATAATTCTTGTTTTGTTGCGATTAATATGATGAAAGTTGTATGAGACGATACAATCAAGCTCATAGACTGAAGCCATAGCTACATGCAAGCTGTCGAAGAGACGTGAAGCTGGAATTATTCCTCTTTCTATGTAAAGCTCTCCTAACTGCCTAACCTTAGATGAAGTATTTAGAATATTGAGCCTGTATTCTTCCACGAGGAGCAGCATATCAGAACGTTTAGGTTCTGGAGCTTTCTCCAATTCCTGAATGACATAACCAGAAGTATATGCCTCGAACTCTCCAGCTTTTATAGCCTCAAATAACCTTAATACATCTTCATGTCCTGGCCTGTCTTCATCAAAGTAGTAATTGAATACTGTTGTTTCCAGATATAAACGTAATTTCTCTATGTTCTGCCATCTCTTTTCTTTTATACATAATAACTCATTTATATTATAGCTAATAGCCGAAAAAAAACAGACCGGTGAAAATTTCCCGGCCTGTTGTGAGGTTTCTCGCGTGTGATGAATAAATTATTTATTGCTTCGTGATTGTGTATGATGCTCTGTATTGATATACATATGAACCAAGTCCAAAATTACCTTCTTCGATAACATCTGCGGTTGTAGCTGATTTGATAGTTACGGTTATTCTGCTCTGTAAACTGGGGAAAGTATAACGCCATATATTTGCGCTGATACGCTGAATTTCTATCGCCTCATTGCTATAACTAAGAGGGATTGTTCGTATATAGGTTCCGTTCTGGTATGCGTCCCATTGTGCCGAAGCTGATGTAACAGCTGAAGCTGTACTTCCCTCAATTTGTATATTCCTGAAAGAAGCTCTGGCATAAACCATTCTAAGGTCAAAATTTCCATCTGGCCCTGTTGCTAGGCCTGAACCGTTTGACGCTTTCCACGTGCCTGTCAGTACACTGAAGCTGATTGTTGTTGCCGTGTTATCCTGTGGCGTAGGCGTGCTATCCTGTGATGTAGGCGTTGTTGGAGTTTCCTGCTGTTGCTGTTCTGTACCGCCGTTCCCTTCCTGCGTACTGCTTCCACCACTACTGCTGCTT
>CALAUZ010000238.1 GCA_937892105.1 uncultured Fretibacterium sp.
GAGTGCTGAGAGCCAGACGGAGAGGGATTGGGAGCGTACAAAGTCGATAATCCTTGAGGAAGCAAACAGGACATTCCGTCCGGAGTTTCTTAACAGGATAGATGAGATGGCGGTGTTTAAGCCGCTTTCACGCGACAACCTTCTGAAGATAATTGACACAATGCTCGATGATTTGTCTTCAAGGCTGGACAACAAGGGAGTAAAAATCAACGTTTCCGATGAAGTTAAGGCAAGAATATTGGAGAAGGGATACAAGCCGAAATATGGAGCGAGGCCATTACGCAGGGCTATACAGTCAATGCTTGAGGACAAACTCTCGGACTTCATGCTGTCAGGCAACCTTCCCGACGGCGACTCTACAATCAGCGTAAACCTCAAAGGCGAGGAGCTGACATGCGAGCTTCAGGAAGCATAACACGTGCAATTCATGACACTATACCCGTAATGACAGGCTATATAGTGCTGGGAATGGGCTTTGGGATACTTCTCGGCACTAAAGGCTATGGGGTATCTCAATGTCTGGACGTTACAGGAACATTCACGCAATACACTCCTGAGCATAACTGTTGCTAATGCGCTGTATATGTTCATGGTTCATATGGTGTTTGCAGGGTAAATGCTTGCCGGGTGGATTTACTTTTTCCCGGCAAAGAGGCTTTTCATTGCCAGTTTAGTTACGTTCTCGACAACCTTCATAACAGGGCCGCCTTGATATTCACGGTATATGTAGCAGCTTACAGCACCGATATAATCTCCATTGGGGTCTTTAACGCTGTAAATTTTGGGATCGCACACAGTATGAAGGTAAGTTACATCGTGAGCAGGTGTAACTTCTGTTTTTTCTTCGGGTATTCTGAGCGTCTCAATAAGCCTTCCTTTTGCATCTCGTTTCTCGATATCCCTGTAGACGGTGTAAGTTCTTGTGCTTTCGGGAACATGTTCGGTCTTGAACTCCTGCAATATTTCGGCCTTAATGAAAGCCGTATAACCCATTTCCTCCGCTTGACTGAAGAAATCCGCGTCATTAACGGAGATGCTGCCGCCGCGAATAAACTTCATATCCTCGATGAGAGCGTCCAGAGTTTTAATGGTCATTCTGCCTTTCTTCACAACAGAGTTTATGCCGTCCAGCGTCCATTCGTGAAGTGAAGTTCTGAGTTGTTTTGCTGGCATGAGCTGAGTTCCTGCTCTAAGGTCATAGCTTGCTGGCATAATGAATATTTTTTTGAGCTTCATGAAGTCAACTGATGGGTCTTGCCATACCTGGACATCGGCGAGGGCTGTATTGCTTTGTTCTGTGAATGACATAACGAGGAAAATAAACAGCGTAAAAATTTTTCTGAACGTCATAGTAATATTGCACCTCCTGAGATTTGATGTCATTATACAATCTAAATATGCAACATTTAGGAATAACACATGCAAATTCGCGCACTCAGTCAGTTACAGGTTATAATAATCTCTAAATTTTCATGACGGAGGAAATCTCGCCTTGTCTCTGAGAAGAGGACTAATCATCTTTATACTCTTGGCGTTTGGCATGGGAGCGTTCATCATATTCCGCAGTGTTGACCGCCATACTATACATTCGCTTCTTTCTGCTGACAAACTCAAGCTCATTATCGCATTGTTAGTAGTACTCATCGCATGGATCTGCGACTCTGGAAGATTTTGCGCACTTGCACTTGCAGCACATGAACACGTCTCGTTCCCGCTGGGAATAGTGTTGACTTGGCTCAACTACTTCGGGAGCGCGGTTACTCCCATGCAGTCAGGCGGAGGGCCATTCCAGGTTTACGCGCTGTACAAACGTGGCGTGCCTGTCGGTAAAGGTATAGCGATAACGTTAATGCGGACTATGCTCACAATACTTATCCTTACACTTGTAGTCCCAGCAGCTCTTATGCTTGACCCGGATATTCTCGAAGGCAGTCCCTTCCTTAAAGGCCTGGTGTCATACGTCTTCATCGTCATATTGGCAACATGGGCATTCGTTGCGTTCACGATAATAAGACCCGAAATGGTGAAGAAGCTGGCACGAATAATAATAATGTGGCTGAGACGCTTCAACTTCATGAAGTCAAACAGAACTGTGATAAAGATTGTGCATTGGCTCGACAAAGAAATAGACAACTACATACTCAACTTCAGGCTCGCGTTCAATACAGGAAAGTTATGGCTGTTAATCGCTGTTATACTTTCAATTCTTCACCTTCTGGCATTGTTCAGCGTTTTACCCGTTCTAATGTCTGCCGTAGGTTTGCCGTTCAGATACGCCCAGACCATCGCAGTACAGGCTGTATTCATGTTTATACTGTATTTTGTGCCTACACCTGGTGCTTCTGGTGTTGCTGAAGGAGGAGGAGCATTGCTGTATTCTATCCTTATGCCCGAGAACATGGCCGGCGTAATGTCGCTGATATGCCGTTTCTTCACGGACTACATATCCATATTCATGGGAGTTGTTGTAGTTGTGCGTATGCTTGGCTGGGGAGTGAGCGAGAATTTGCACAAGGGGGCAAAACCAGAAGATGCGTGAATGGATATTCAAAATGCGCGGGGGAATATGGACGTTAATATTTGTCGCAATCCTCTTTATGGTTCGCGGGACTGCACCTGAGATTATGGCTGTGTCGTTGGTTATTGTTGCGGTGGGACAGATATGGCGTTGCTGGTCGGCAGGAGTGATAGGTCTTTACAGGGGGGAGAATGTTAAGGCTTTGAAGCTGGCATCGTCAGGCCCTTATGCCATCATGCGAAACCCATTGTATTTCGGAAATTTCGTGATTGGATTGGGCTGGAGCATTATAGCAGGGAAATGGGCTGTTCTGGTTTTTGTTGTGAGCTTCTATGTTCTCTATGTTATGGTGATAATACCTCATGAAGAGAAATTTCTGCTCTCGAAGTTCGGCCATGAATACGAGGATTATTGCAGCAGAGTAAAACGCTTCTATCCTCTGAAACTGGACATTAACGACCTTAAAGCTCCCGTTGACTGGAAAGTGATAAAACGCAGTGAAATCCATACAATAATATCAACACTAACAGGCACTATAATAATCACAGCTGTATCATTATGCTATACTTAACAACTCACTAATGCAGTGAAGGAGGCTGAAAAAATCAATGTGCGCAGAAAAAAATGAAGCCGGAGCTGAGAACATGAACGTTAAGGACATAACGACAATAAACGAGCTTTTATCGGCAATATCAGAAAATGAATATCCCCAGTACGTACTAGAAGCGATAAGCAGAGTTCAGGAATGGATGAAGGAATTTACGGAGAAGCCCGATACAGATGAAGCGGATATATTCGCGGCAATTTTCGGTGATGTATTTGACGATGAGACGGGAGGGTTAGAGTCTCTGTATGAGCGTCTCGAAGACCTGGACGAATTTGCAGATGTTATTCCGAACACGAAAGCGCCTGACGGGAAGCCTGACACATTGATAGTGAGTATTACGCCGCCTGATTACGAGAGCGGCCTGAGAACAGCTATAGATTGTGCGGCGGTATTCAACAGGCCCAACTGCCGGAGGGTATGGATAATCAGCGACACATTCATATTTGAAGATGTAGTAAAGTACTCACCCCATGTAGACGCGCTTGCAGGGCAGGGAATAACTTTGCGTTTCATACTCGTAACGCCTTGGGGGTGGGTTGAGCTGCCGTTGAGCGGGACTACTGTTTCAAAGCGTCAGTTTCTTTGGCGCAATGAGGGAATGACTGATGATAAGCCGCCACATAAAGCAACAGGGAGAAGACGCAAGCAATAACGCAAAAGTCAGCAGGTCATGAGGACAATCACGGCCTGCTATTTTTCTGCCATGATATAATCTCTCAAGCTCATTCAGAAAGGACTTGATGATTTTAACATATGTATAAAGTTCTGCGCGATACAATAAAACTATGCCTCAAACTATTATTTAGCCTTCTCCCTTCAGGTAATATTATTCTTTTTGAAAGCCATCCGGATTTTGCTGACAACACTTATCCTGTATATCTTATGCTGAGAAAATATCTTCCGAGCTACAAAATGGTTTGGTTTCTGCATGGGGACGATAAGAAAGATTCTGATGATTTTATCCATATTCCGACATTAGGTCTGCTGGAAAAGTTAAAGTATATTTACTACATGGCACGGTGTAAAGTGCTTATACAGTGTAATGGAAGTGCTGCAAAAATCAAGGGCAGCCAGCTATCTATATATTTGGATCACGGAAGTCCCGGTAAAGATATACGCGGAATGTATGACCTACAGAGGGATAATATTGATTTTCACAATGTACATTCTGAGTTCTTCGATAATTTCACTCTCCAAACAAATAATGGCAGACAGGAACAGCTTGTGCATTTAGGATTTCCTAGATGTGATTACTTCTTTCATACTCCCCGAACAAAAGATATCGCCGATATAGTCAGCGGAAAATATATTATATGGCTTCCAACGTTCAGAGGACACAAAAACAAGCTTAGAAATGATGCCCCTAACTCTCCGTACAATCATATAGGAATTCCGTTATTTTATTCTGTGGAAAAACTGAGTAGCTTCAACGCATTTCTTAAGGATAACGATATTCACATACTCTACAAACCACATCCAGTGCAGGATTTAGGTGTATTGAAAGGTGAAAAAATGTCGAATTTCCGCATAACATATGATCCAGACATATTCAGCAGAAACCTCCAGTTATACGAAGTCATTGCTCAATCAGAAGCATTAATCACAGATTATTCTTCTGTATTTTGGGATTATCTTATTTTGGACAGGCCAATAGCAATTACTGTTGATGATATTGCTCTCTGGAAAGAAGGACGAGGCTTCCTGTACGACATAGAAAGTATACACAAAGAAACAGCAGAGATATTACCTGATGAAAAATCTATGCGTGAATTTATCTTAAACGTCATAAACGGTAGCGACATAAAGCGTGAAGGCCGCAGAAAGTGGCGGGACAAAGCAATAATACATCAGGACGGTAAATCAACAGAACGTGTAGTAAACTTCATACTTGAGAAAATGAGCAGGTCATGAGGACAATCACGGCCTGCTTTATCATCTCATTTCTGAAATTCCAGCCTCATCTGATACCACACAGCACCGCCATGTACAGAGACACTTATTCCCTCATTGACGAACCCCAAACCAGAATACCATCGCACTAATTCCGCCTTGCACGTCAGGACAAGACCTTTGCGGCCCTGTTCATGAGCGTCATGAACCATTCGCCGGATTAACGTTTCAGCATGTCCCTGCCGCCTGTAAGCCGGAAGAGTGTCAACCCCGAAAATCATCTGCCACTGTCCAGCCTCGTTGTGCATTTCAGCGTGCGAATACATATCATGCTGGACGAAGTTTGGAATTAATAACGAAGCCGTAAAGAGAGAAGGCGGGGCATAAAAGCTCCGTCTTTCTTTTGTGCATGGAGGTGGCTCTGTGGCTTATTACGACAACAGTTTAACCACCGTTAGACAACTGAAGAGTTCAGCCGAAAAGACCAAAACCGAAACAGACGCATTATCGTTAGCACAGGCAGTGTTAGATGCCCGAATGGATGCGCAGGTAACAGCCTCAACAGACAGCGATGAAGATTACGTGGCAGAAGTTGTAGATGGCCTGGTAGATGCATGGGCGAATGAGCAGGCTAGTTTAGGTGCAAATATCCGAGAAGGGCAGAACCGTATTTCGGAAGCAGTGGATCAGGCGCAGGAACTTTTGCAGAGGCAGATAAACGCATTATCAGAAGCGGTGCTAGGAATATTGGCAATAATCTCGGAGAAGCGAGAGAGACAACAGGAGGAGTAAAAATGGCAGCAGTATCAAGTACAGCGTGGTATCGTCCGGGAACTGTAACAGTAACGAACGGTAGCACGACGGTATCAGGCAATGGCACAAAATTTCTGACGGCCGGGATCAACGCTGGCGCGGCGTTAAGGTTAGACGCGAGAGGAGATTACGCGCTGGAGATTGACCGGGTAGTGAGCGATACGGAAATCCAGTTGGTGAAGCCGTATGTAGGACAGACAGCGAGCAATCAGGCGTACTCAATTGACCGTAATCATCAGTCAACGTTGCCGGCGGATTTGTCAGCGAGGTTATCGAAGGCGATAGGTAACTGGGAAGCCCGCTATGACACTGACATGGCAACAATAACGGGCAAGAGTGCGTATGAGATAGCAGTCGAGGAAGGGTACGTTGGGACAAAAGCGCAGTGGTTAGCGTCATTGCAAGCGACAGGTGAACTAACAGCATTGAAGGCACTTGTAGACCCGTTACTAGTGCATAATGCCGGAGCGCACAATGCGATGTACAGGGGAAGTGATCTCGGAGTTTTCTCCGACGCGCAGATTGCGGCAATCCGTGCAGGAACATACGGCGGAACATACGGCGGAGTGTATGCGGACGTATATCCCGGCGACCACTGGGTATTCAGTAACATCCCGTATAAGTACATAGATGAGAATGACGAGGAGAAATCGAGTACGTACAGCGGGACGATGAGAGTTGCGGATTTGGATTACTACCTGAAAGCAGGAGATCAGGGAGATGGTCTGACCACGCATCATATAGTAGTAATCCCAGATACGAATATGTTTATCGCGCCGATGAATGCGGAGAACAGCACGACAGGGGGCTATGTAGGGAGCAAAATGCGCACAGTGTACCTTCGGCGGGCGGAAGCAATCTTCAAGGCATGTTTTGGAGAAAATCACGTATTGAAGCACCGCGAGTATTTGGTGAATGCGGTGAAGGATGGTAAAGCCTCCGGCGGAGCATGGTGCGATAGCTTTGTGGAGTTGATGGACGAGCGAATGGTGTTGTCGCCGGCCGTGGCCTTCAGCTGCAGGTCGAGGTATCGGTTCTGTTGGAGCAGTTTGGTCAGTTGCAGTGCAATGTGGGCCGTGTCGTTCTTGGTAGTCAGCTCAATGTTGCCTCCCACGTATTCGCTGTCGTCATAGGTAAAGGAAGGCATTTGCCCACGTACTTCAATGTCTTTGTCGGCATCGTTGACCTTGGCATGAAGCGACAGTTCCTGATTGAGCGACAGCGGTATGCCGAGCAGGTGCTGCATCCACTCGGAGTCATTGAGCCTGAGAGTGAGTTGGAAATTGTTGGTCGATGCCTTGGTGTTTGCAGGCAGGCCCGGAAGGGTGGGGAGCTTTGATGCGGTATAGCTGATAAAGCTCTGGGGCAGT
>CALAUZ010000239.1 GCA_937892105.1 uncultured Fretibacterium sp.
TATAGCACTCTACAAACTCTTCTTTTTTCTGTTTTCGTATCTTGGCATTGACAGCTACTCTCTCTTTCAAATCTCTCTGTATGTCGTAAAATAATATACTTGATACTCCAAAATAAGCTCCTAACTTCTCTGATTGCTCTAACGTTAGCTCTTGCTTATCTGCTAACAATAACTGAAGCTCATTCAATGGTACACCTGCTCCTTCTGAAACTTCACTTTCTGTCAGCCCCATCGGCTCTATAAACTCCTCTATAAGAAACTCACTCATTTTAGGCAATGGGATTAAGTCCATAACTACTACCTCCATTAATGGTAATCAACTATTTCAACTTCATCAAAACCGCCTGCACGCACTGTGAAACATATCCTGTACTGCTTATTTATTCTGATTGAGTATTGCCCCGTCCTATCGCCATGTAATTGTTCTAAATGGTTTGAAGGCGGAATACGCAAATCATTAAGGCTCTGTGCCTTGTCTAAATAAATTAACTTACGCAAAGCAGTACGTTGAATGTCTCGCGGCAATCTTTTAGAAAATTGACAGTTGAAGATTTTAGCCGCCTCCTCATCTGCAAAACTTAATATCGCCATTGAACGACTTTACTTATTGTGATTAGGCTCTTTCAGCTTCAAATAGAGGCAACAATCTTTAATATACTTTATTACTTCAGACATAACACCATCACCTTTCAATAATTACCGTACTAGCACCATCACCCCACGTATCTTTGACTGCCTGATATATTACTTCAATCGGCACTTGATATAGATGTACCATTTTATCAGCCACTTTCATTGGTACATCAGTCATACCATTTTCGTAGCGCGACAATGTTCGTCCCGTTATTCCCATTGCCACAGCCGCTCTCTCTATCGTTAAACCTCCGCGTATCTTCGCAAGAGGATTTTTGTTTTCTTCAGGCCATCTGCCTTGTCTCTTTTTCATGTAATCCCTCCTAATTTTATTTTTATATTATACACAAATATTTGACATGTCGCAAAAGTCATGACAGGTATTTATACTTACGTAATTTTTACACTTTATGTCCCGACAAATTTGTCCTAAAAATATTCCGCGTAATAGGGAAACGGGCAGCTACAAAGCCCAAAGCAAAATCCAGAAGTTTTTTGACAATCAAGAGTGAAGATATGAATACTCAAAAGGGAATTTAATCAACACTGGAAGGCCATTTTTAGCCTAAAAAGAATTTCGATGTTACGTCCGGCGGTATGGTTCTTATACACTGTGAGTTTGTCATGAGCGCACAGATAGAATTGCGGACTGAAACATAAATCGCTCTATCAGTTTTCGCTAGCGGTTTTCGTACCCATCAGGTAATAGTTAATATAAACTCCCTGAAGCTAAAAACTGAAAAAGCAACAGCAACAAAAACATTTTTAGGAAGGGCGTATACGCTATGACTTACGAAGAAGCAGTTAGGGACGTAGAACTTATTAGGGCACTGGAAGCTAAAAAAGATGCTCTCCAGGATTGAATTGACGGTCTTAAAGACAACGTGAAGCAGTTCATAACGGCGCAAGGAAAAACCGATATGGTCTTGGGGACTGCTAAAGTCTCTTACATTGAGGTTACAAATCACCGTTTTGACAGCAAAAAGTTCAAGGAAGAACACAAAGAACTGTACTCTCAGTATGAAGTCGCTTCTACTGTCAAGAGGTTCACAATTCGCTAGGAAGGCAATCACAATGTCTAAACGTGGAACTGTCATTGCGAGGGAAATAGCTAGCCTTGAAAAAGCTATTGCGAAAAGCAAAAATGCAAAATTCAGGGAAAATGCTATGGCGGCAGTGTTGGGATTGAAAAAAATGAACAACCTGCTAAACAAAATGGAACTCAATCTAGGAAATATCAGCTAGAAAAAGTTCCTACAACAGTACCGAGTATGAGATATCGGTTTCTGCTCGGTATATCATCTAAAGGAGATTTTACCATGAAACAAAGTAAAAATGAACTAATTTGGCACAAGATACACGAACTTTCGGAGGCAATAAAACCTATTGAGCATCTCACTGGAGAGGCTCTACTCCACTACGAATACTACAAGGAGTTTGAAGGGTTGGCTATGCATGAGGTTTTAGCTATAGGGGAAAGCCTGCTCGTTTTATCAGCTCACTTTTACTCCCCTTCTGGTGCTGAGGGTAAATGCTCTGGAAGACAAAAACTACAACGACAACAACGACAACGAAAAGTCTGAACTCCAGGCTTTTTTACTCACGAACCAGCAGATTATCGGGCTAATTGAGGACAACTAAACGGGGAGCAATCCCCTTAACACCAAAGGAGAATGTACCATGAAACAAACTCGATTTGAGAATGTACGAGACAAACTGCATGAAGCCTACAAAGCACTTATTACCGCAAGCAATATCGCGGAAGCTACCCTTTCTGAACATGACTACAACGTCTACATAGGCAATGATGAGACGCGTAAAGTCGCTGAAATGGGACACCCACGTTGTTCCTGCACGACAATGCATGGCGACGTATCCATGAGTAAGTACATTGCCACCGTCATCACCCAAAACCAAATAATGGGCATGTGCAGAGACGTTTTAGACCAAATAATCAACGTCAGGGAACTCATTGAATACGGCATAAACGAGGGTAAATACACTGACGAGAAAAAAACAGAGTTAATAAGCATGGCAGAGAAATTTAGACTTCTTCTTCCCTGCTAAGGATACCTGTACCTGAGCCGGTTTTTACTTCCGGCTCGGCATCAACTAAAGGAGAATACACCATGAACGCAAATTCTATCGGCTTTACTTTGGCGGGTTATGCTTCTCAATCCCGCTTCGACACAAGGACTATTCGGTTATTCAAGGAACATAAGCGCAACGAACTCCAGTCCCTACACTACGCTGACGACTGGGATGAAGAGGACGACGCTAACGGCTGGAGGAGCAACAAATGGTAACAGACAGCACAAAAATCACTTTCTGCTTGACGTTTCAAGACATCCGAACGTTAGACGAAACAATCAGCTACGTCAACAACGCTTTAAAACAGCTTGTTCACTACTACAAGCAAGCTGCAAAACGCACTGGGAACGACACCATGACAGAAAAGTATCAGAATGCGCTCGCCGGTGCAGAGGCTTTCAAAGTAGCAAGCGATAAGCTCCTGAACGCTTTCGCTGATAGCACTTGCAAGTTGGGCATTAGCCCGTTCGATTGGTAGAAAGGAGGTGAAAATTATGAAAATTGTTACACCAGAAAAAGTTAAGGGGCTTTGGGGACACAAAGCATCCTTAACAAAAACTTCCATGTACGTGGAAGGTATCGGTAGTGGTTGCGAACGACTTTACGGAAGCTGCTGCGGCGGAAAAACTTTCATTTTTGGCTCTAACAACCCGCTTACTCGCAGATTTGCTGAAAGAATGCTCCAAATTATCTCTAAGGAGAAAGACAGATTATGGAATGCGCCTGTTTCCGTTTTCGTCAAGAAAAATACTCACGAAGAAATATCGAGGTTAGAAAAAGCCTACAAACGCTATAGGCAAATTGCAGGCTCCGAAGAACCCGACGGCTGGTTTGTCCCCGCTAGCAAAGAAGAGTACGAACACTATAAACATCTTCACGACAAGCCCTACCCACAAAATGCTGTTATGGGGACGATTTACACACCTGACAACGACGATACACTAAGGGACAACACACCGCAGGAAGTCTTTTCTCTGTGTTTACTGCTAAGACGACTGCAAAGACACTAACGAAGTTATTGTTCAAGCTATCTAAATCAACGCTGGGGGCACTCTCTGCTCCCAGCTTGTATTACAGAAAGGATAATGCACTATGTCTAATATCACACCAAGCGCGCACGTAGGCTGGGACAAAATGTCTCTAAAACAGAAAGAAATCGCGGCTACTCGTTCCATCGTAGCTGTCATCGAAGACCTGTACAACGCTAACGACAATGAGGGACTTAGGGTAGTTTCCAAAAACCTAAAAACCCTTTCGGATTGGGTCGCTATCAGGAGAGAACTACTCGGCAAAAAGCTAGATATCATCGCACGTATCAACTCAATAGTTGAACATATGCATTCAAACGGTATCGACGAGGAGTTTGCTGAAGCTCTCGAAACACTTTCAACTCTAACAGCAGATTTCTTGTCTGATGTCAGTGATAAAGATGAAGACGACGGTAAATTCGCCGACGCTGTAGCAAATATCGTTGAGGACATGAAAAAACAAGAGGCTGATTTCCTGGCCACTTTGGAACCCAAGCACAAGTCTGCTTAATTCAGCACTTTGCGGGAGAAGACACCCGGTGCTTCTCTCGCCCTTATCGAAAGGATTGATTACTATGGCCATCTATCACAGAGGCAAACATTTTAACAGTGATTCACGCGCTCGTAGGCTTATCGGTGCTGTCGTCAACTTCATTCATGAATGCGATAATGAAACATACTACAGGTTCTCTCACGAACTACGCGCTATCCTAGACTCTATTGATGTTGCAGACATTAATACACTTGCTTACCTGCAATCTCTTGCGCAAAGCACTAAATACAGCAAATAGGAGGCTCTCGTCATGGCTTATAACGAATATTTTTCTGAACTCATGAAAGATTACGCAGACGAAAGTAACTCCACACGCATCTACATCCTTCGCGAGGTGTGTAGAATACTCCACAACGACCTATGGGAGAACGACGACGAACAGCACATGCAGGAACTTATAGCTTGTCTCGAAGGAATAGTGAAAACAGCCAAGTACAGCATGTACTTATGGGGGACAGGGGAAACATCAGCCCCATTTTTGCCCTAACACTCAGCAGTAGGAACGTAAAAGCCGCTTCCCCACTTATTTTCGGGGGGAGATACCAGCTCCGATCCCCCCTTTGTTGATATAGAGAAAGGATGATTTTTTATGGCTCTCCATCAGAGAAACAATCGGTTAGCTCGAAAGAATAACCAAAACAAGATAGTCAACAACCTATCGGATTTAACTGAAATCTGCGGCAATGACCGCGAGTTCTACAAGTTCATTGCTGAACTGCGCAGCATTCTGGACGCTCTTGAAGCTGCTGAAAATGGCCTGTACCCACACAATCCTCGCTACGCTCGTTTCCTTCGTAGGGCTAAAGCTAGAGAAAATATGTGAAGGTGGTGATACTATGGACTTCTTTCTTACTATCAAGATTTTTGCTCTCGTTATTTTGGCCAGCTTCTACATCATTCTCGATTAGGCTATAGGCTCGCGGGGTATCACTGCCCCGCACGTTTATCTCAAAGGGGATAATAATGAAAAGTTTTACTCAAGGCAATTGGACTATCGACAACGAAAACGGGGGTCTCTCTATCGCCAGTAAAAATGATGATGGGGAAATCTTTCGGTTCATGTGCGACATGATTGACGACTTCATTCCACAAAATGAAGTTCTCGCTAATGCTAGGCTCATTGCTAACGCTCCCGAAATGTACGATGAGCTTTATGAAGCACTGCAGCTAATAAAAGGCACAAGTAGCTATGAGGGGGATATGTTCGACCAGCAGGCAAAAAGTATTCAGGAACTCTTAGACCGCATTGACAACGATTAACTTCACAGGGGGCTACCACTGCTCCCTTTTCTCTATTCCTTTTCTATACCAAAATACTTTCCCGTTATCTTTAACAGCTTTTGTTTCACCCTGTCATAGGTTGAGCTTGATATATGCAACTCTTCTAGTATACTATCCACACTCGCATGTTCCATGTATCTCATTTTTAATATTTCTCGCACATACTTATCCTGATACGCTCCTTCCGATATATCATGCTTCAACTTCTCT
The DNA here is from genome assembly GCA_937892105.1 of uncultured Fretibacterium sp. The sequence continues at coordinate 5,797 of CALAUZ010000239.1, forward strand.
ATCGGTTTTACTCGTTCCAGCGTCTTATATATCCGCCTTTCCAAATTCATTATTCGGTTCACTACATTCGCTACGGGGTCGGTCGTATTCCCTGCTACATGCGCTTCGTAGCTATGTCCACGTACTGAACGTGCAACTTTCACCTGCCAGCATAAGTACTCCAGCATTGCTATATTCTCCTTGTACTCCCATAAGCAACGCTCTACATAACGCTTCCCCACTATTTCACCACCTTTAGTTCACCTATACCACCACGTTTTTATGCTCTCTCGGAAATATCCTGCCCATATATCGCTACCTTTATTACAAGTAGGATACCCCCAAGCACAGCACAATATTACTCGTTTACGTTCCTTGAAACTATAGCTCAATCAGGCTCGGCAAGCCCCCTATATTTTGCTCCATATAGGAAATATTAAGGTACTGTAATCTGGTTTTTGGTCACTCTAGGTACCTCATTCCTAACTTCATATTCCCTTAGGGTTATTTTTGTTCTGGATACGTCGCTAGGTACTCGCTTGATTTTTAAGCTGTCTATCTGACTGTCATCCTTTAGTATTCCGGCACTGGTCAAGCAATCCTGAAGAGCTTTTAGTCGGTTGTCTATATCCCATCTACGCTTGTCCTTCACTTCGTACTTTATCAACAACTCTACTCGCCCTGTGCAGGGGGCTGCTCCTTGCCAGCATTCCCGCATTCTCGCAGTTACCTGTTTCTGATAGGCTCGACAGTTCTCCCGTTTGTACCTTTGACCATTGCGCTTGCTTCGGTACATACTATTCACCGTCGGCGGTAATCCTTCTAGCTCTATCTCTAGCAATATTTTCATCCTTGCTAACGCTCCTATAGGTTTAGTCTAAATTTTCTAACTTGTATATTTTATAATGAATTTTCCGTATTTTCATATTATAATATCTAAAATCCTTTTCTGAATGATTGCCACGTAATTAATTTGCCGCTTCTGGTGAAAAAGGCGGCTTTTCTTTCCTTATTGATAATCATTATCAGCAAAAAAAATCACACTCTCTCTCTTAACTCTCAAAAAATTGCAACCTTGTAGTTAATTTTACTTACTCACCGATAACCCGTCTCCCCCATAACTCTCAAAAGTTGCACCCTTATAGTTAATTTTACTTACTAGGGTAGGTGAAAGTGTTCCTTATTGATAATCATTATCCGTAAGATATTCCCGTATCTCAACTCTCACAAAAATTACAATACTTTCTCATACCTTGTAACTCTTCTGTGATACCAACACTTTATGCCGTTTTTTGTGCCTTTTTCAACACTCTTTTGTTCTTTTACTGACTTTCCTAAGTGCTTGTTACCACTACTTTCACAACTCCAAAGGGTTAATCTCTGTTAGTTTTCTCTTTTTCTCTATACATATTTGTAACTCTTGTAACTCTTGACCATAAACACCGATGAACACTAAAAACACTTGTAACTCTTACTTGTAACTCTTTACTTTAAATAATACATAAACATTGATGAACACTGAAGAGTTACATAATATACGTTGTAGCTCTTTGAATATTGTATACAATTCGTACAATTCATAGCTATATATTAATATATTTCTTGTAACTCTCACATAAACACTGATGAATACTAAAGAGTTACAAAGAGTTACAACAAGAGTTACAAAAATAACGCTATAAACACTGATGAATACTAAAGAGTTACAAAGTTACAACAAAAGTTACCTATCAAAGTATCTCTTTTCAACCTAAAATCCATAAGTCCCACTTCTTAAAGCCTTATATATTCTAATATAGTTACTTCTAAGAGAGAGAGTGTGTTATATATATAGAGAGAAACCATAAAGATAACTCCAATGGAGTAATTTAATAGTAGTAGCCACTTTTTTTTTATACTGCTAGTATATGGGATAATAGAAGCCCGAATTGATTACTGCCTCAAACGAGCATCCGGTTGTTGACACCGCCCTTAAAGAGAATATTTTCCGTACCCTGTCTTCTTTAGTTCGCCCGCTTTCTCTAACCGCCTTAGAGATTGCTTCGCATTGCTAAGAGAGAGACCAAGAACCTCACTTAACTCACTTGGCGTTACACTTTCATGCTCTTTCAGGTAATCCACTATCTGCTTCTTCCACGCAGGCATAGTAAACTCCTCCGCTTCTGCATCTAGATACCACCCAAAGCCGTCCAGTTTGAGCACAAATTCCTTCTCTTCTACATCACGCCCTGTCCTCAGCAATCGACCTGCATGGCTCGAACGTTCACGCCTCAGTACAAAAAGCGCATCAGCACTACCAGAAAGACCTGCAGAGCCGGAAAATGAGTTTATCCAGTCATCCGCTATCTCCTGCTTCACGCTCATCTTCTTCAAATGGTGTATCACTAGAAACGCTACATCATACTCGTCCGCCATCCGCTTCAGGTCGCTTATTACATCGTAATCCTCTGCGTAGACATTCCCTTTCCCTGATAATGGCTTACGGAACTTCTGCAATGTGTCTATTATCACTAAACGCGCTCCCTTGTGCATATCTAGCCATGACTTTATATACTCCATTCCTCCTTCATATTGACGCGGAACACGGGTCGTCAACGTTAGCCTCGATAAATCATCGTCATCGGATAAGCCTGCTCCCTCTAATCTCTCTTGCAGTCTGCGTTCATTGTCCTCAAGTGCAAGGTAAAGTACGTCTCCTTTCTCTACTTGGAGTTTCCCTAACACATAACCACCTATTGCTACTCCTACTGCTATATGCAACGCCATAATTGACTTCCCTATCTTTGGGCCGCCTCCTAGTATTGATAGTCCGGAAGGCAGAAACCCAGGCACCGCCCACTTTATGGGAGCAAATTTCTTCGTTCTAAGTGCCTGTGCATTTATAGTTTGCAGTTTGTCTTCCCTTATCAGTGCTTTGATTTGTTCGGGCAGGGTGTAATATTCGATTTTGTCTTGGAGTAGACGCTTCGCTCTCTTGTCCCCATACTTCAGCGCGTAATCATCCCAATCTGACAGCCCCTCATCTCCAATACTGAACTCAGGCGCAATATCTCCTACTGCTGACCCCGCATCCACTGTTTTCTGCGCATACCACTTTCCGGGATTACGCTCATTCTTGCGTTCGGTCTCCCAGTCATTGTCTGCCGTTATTACTATTTTGCTCTTGGGGTACGTATTGTGCAGAATTTCAGCTATTTCTTCAAGATTATGGCAGGCCACCAATCGCGGCTACTACTGGTAAGCTCGTTAGCTCATATACCTTTGCCATAGTAGCATATCCTTCTCCAATCAAAATAATCCCGTCATAGCTCTTGTCGTATGTGAACAGGTCTATTGAGAAGAATGTTCCTTTAAGGCTTGCTGCTTCATAAAACCGTTTATGCGCTTCTGGGTCGGCTGGTATCCACTGAATAGAGACGACCTGACCGTTAATATTCTTCAGCGGAACAGCCAAGTCCCCGGTCTCAGAATTTATTCTCAGCAAATAGTTGCGAACATTCTTGCGGACTAAGTAAGGGTGATTGTCTGGAGCAGGCTTTAGGCTTTCATAAATTATTCTCGCCATTTCGGAAGCTCTTTCCTGCTTTTTTTTTACGCTGTTCGTTCGCTTTTTTCTCTTGCTCGGCGCATTTCTTCTTGAACTCGTCGCTGTTGAAATAGGTGAGCTGGTCTTGGCCTAGCCTTGAAGCGTCATACTTCCAAAGCTCTTTTACTCCTTTGCGCCAGTCCATCACAAAACCAGCAGGCCAACCGTCAGTGTGAATACATATTGCTCCGCTTGTATGTCCTCGTTTTTCATTATGTATCCGGTAGCGGTGAATTTCGCCGTCAAATATTAGCTCTCTCTCGTCATACGGCTGTATTTCCAGCGAAGTCATGAAGTTTAGGACTTGTTTCCTTATGTCATCGTAGCTAAATGAAATTTGCATTTTTTACCTCCAGAATAAATAAAGATTGGGCGGTAATATGCCGAAATTTGGCTCAAAATGTGGTAGAATATATCTACAGATAAAGAGACCAAAAACGATTCTTACCGAATAGTTCCCAAATCCGCTCCGTGAAAGATAGGATTGGGAATTTTTTTTACTCCCAATATCTTAACACAAAGAGCGAAAAAGTGGACAGTAATACCCACAGAACGTAGAGAGAAAAGCCCCGTCTAGCCAACGAGAACGGGGCAAAACGATAAGAATATATGCCAAGAGTTAATTATTATTCTTAAAGCATGGGCGCATTTGATTTATTTGTCGCGATGGCAGTGAACACTGTCTGGCCAATCGCTCCCAGTTGCTGAATACAGTATCTTGCGTATTGTTGACTATTTGCACAGCATCCGAATGCGATAACTGATAAAAGTCTGCTGTTTCTAGCAGCACTGAGAAATCACTTAATGCATTGTCTAGACTTATATTCAAAGACATGTATGGGGAACTATCTGGAGACGGGTTTACATCGTATAAAGGCGACAGTTCCCAGTGGACACCATCTAGAAGAAATCCGTGATTTCTAAGGTGGTCGTCATGATTAGATACAGCAATGCTAAAAGCTATACGTTTAAATAACTCCTTTAATCCTTGCTTTGGTTGCTTACTGTAGGATGTTATGAGTTGGGCTATATCCAAATAGCTATATCTTGACGAAAATCCGTCTATTGCCCCTAGCAAATTCATTGCAGATGCAAAATGTATTCTGTGTCCATCATTACGGTCAAAGCGTTTCACCATAAATGTACTTCCATAATCAGAAAACTTTTGCAATTTTGCTTCAGGAACATTTAATCCACACATTACTGCTAGTTCATGTGTTACATATTCCCACGCTCCTATATCAACATCATCGCTTCTTGAAGGAAATTTTGCTATCCATAAAGTCCCATCTGTATCAAGGACATTAGCTTTAGGTCTTGCACCGCCTAAAGATGAGCCAGGCATTATCAGTTGTAGAAGCCATTTTTTGCCTTCAGGATTACTTGCTAGTTCATAATTTAATGCAGCATGCTCTATCTTGCGTATGTCAGCTATTGGGGGAATATTTAGCTCACTAGTTTCAGTAATGAAATTCCCTTGTGGGTCTGTTTTGAACCTAAGCCCACCTGTACGCAATATATCACTTACGGCTAACAAAAAATCAGTCTCGTATATATGTCTAGTAGGTCTGTGTGCTGCACGAGCTAGCAAATTTTCCCTGCGCTGAATTAATTGTCTTCCCCATCGGTCGGGACACACATCAGATAACATGCCGAACATGAGTTTACTACTAGGAACATACTGTCTTCCTAAGAACGAAAACAAATCTGGGTCAAGGAAAATATTTGCATGGGTACTTAACCAGTTTTCGTCATATTCAAAACTGATTATCTCTTTTCCGCTGACTTGAGATGAAAAAACCTTCCCAACGAGAGCATCGTTAAGCCATCCTGCATAGACAAAAAATTCACTCTTCATTTTTCTGCTGTTTTGGTGCACGTCTGTGGATTTTCACGTCCAAATTTTGCAAAGTGCGCCCTAAAATATCATCTTTCGCTAGCAAAAGAATATCTTCGTGCAAACCTAAAGCTAGCAGAATATTCGCGATTATCCCTATTGAGACAGACTGACTTCCATTTTCTACTGCACTTACTGTTTGCCTACTAATACCTGCTCGTTCTGCAACAAGCGTAGATGATAACTTGCGCCTCAATCGTGCAAGTCGTATTTGCTCTCCCATTTTCTTTAGCCTGTTAGTCTGCTGTGGTAACAATACTACTTTTTTCTTGCCCATAAAAACATCACCGCCAGTATTATAAGGCATTAATATCAATATTTATATACGATTATTGACTAAGTGCGTATAAATATTAACTTTATTAGGAACCCGCCCTGCAAGTAAGAGCGGGAGTTCCCAAGATTATTCCGGTAGTTCTAGCTTAGACCCGCAGACAGAGCAGAAGTTCAGGTATTTGTCTTCAGGTTTTCCCTTGTCAAGCTCGAAGACGGCGTGGCAGTTAGAACATTCCCAAGCGTTAGAGTTGTCATGCCTAAGCCACGTAGAGATAGTGTTGCAGCGCGCATTCCATGTTGCTATTACGTCTTCTGGGTTCTGCGTATCGCTAGTACGGCAACCACACCAAGAGCACCAAATGAAATTTGTGCTGTAACGTGCTTCGTTGTCGCTTTGAGTTATCAGCTCAGCTTTTCCCCCGCAGAAGGGACAAGGTTTTAGCTCTGTCATTTAGAAGGGTATATCCTTTGGGTCTAGGTCTGGGGTCTGTGAGTTGAACCCTGTATCGTAGTCTATTGGCGTGAAGTTTTCGTAGCTGTCGATAGCGTCCGTACTATCATGCTGGCTGGTCTTCTCCTTCGCTTTGAACAGAGAGATAAGAATGCTTTCGTTGCCTTCCTTGCGCTGTATTGCAGCAGGGTTAAAGTGCGCCTTAAGCATAAGATAGGGGTTCTTGTCTCCCATGATTATCACGCCGACGTTCTCCCACACGGTTTTATCTTCGCCGTTTTTTGTGTACTTCCGTGTTCCTACGGCCAAGTCGTACAGCTTTTTTCCGGCCGTGTTATCCCAGCAGAAGTTATCATAGCTGTAGTTGCTGTCCTTTGGTGTGAACATAGAGACTAAAATGCTCTCAGAGTTATTTTTACGGGCTATTCCGGCGGGGTTGAAGTGCGCCTTGAGCATTAAGAATGGGTTGTTATCTCCCTGAAAGAGAGACCCGATATTGAGCCACGAGCTTTTGTCTTCGCCGTTCACGGAATACTTACGCGTTACTACCGCCAAATCATACAGTTTTATCATTGTTTCCTCCATTAAGGTTATTATTGTCTTGGGGCTGATTAGCCATATAGCAGCTATTGCCTGAATAAGTGCACTTGATAAAAAATCTGCCGCCACGTTTGTATATGACGGCAAATTTGCAGCTAAAGACGCAAGGTTTAGGAGAGCAAATCATCGCTGTTTTCCCTTGCTATAGCGTCATACAGGGTTTGCAGTTTGTTCACGTCTAGGTTGATACTGCCGAACCCCATGAAGGCTAATCTTAGCTGTAGAAGTACGTAATTCAGGGCTTCTAACAGCTCTTCGGAATGTTTCTGTGCTGGAGTGAAGGAACGAGTATTCCAGCAATTAACAGCTTCATACCAATTGGAGCAAGGAAGTGTTTTCGCCCCGCAGGTATGACATTTTATGCAGTGTCTCCAAAAGCCAGCGTCGCCGACGGAATGATACCCGCAAAACGGACAGGGTTTTAGTTCAGTCATGTTTCGGTCTCCTTGATAGCCAGTCAAGCACATAGTGTTTTACTTTGGAGCAAAGTGTGTATCTGGTATTCCACGCATTAACTGCTCTTTCTGGACTGAGATATTTATTGGTAGTTGTCAGACATTCTTTGCACTGTGCAAAAATCATGTCTTCTCGGAAACTTTTTACTTCAGCTTCTCCCCCACAGAAGGGACATGGTTTCAGCTTCATCATTGGGTTTCGTCTCCTATTCCATGCGTCTATGGCATTTTGCTTAGTGGGGTAACAAGATATAGTCGCATAACAATCCTGACACTCTACGCAATGTGCTCCTGGCAGGTCTTTATCGACTAATATGTGCTTACTACCACAGAATGGACAAGGTTTTAGTTCAGTCATTAGCTCTCCTATTCCAGTTCATTACACTTTCAGAGTAATTCGTTGAACAATATCTTGTTGGCAGTTTCGCTTTGCACTCGGAACATTCTATGCAGTACCTTGTAATGAGCTTGCCATTTTCGCCGTACTGGTAACGATATTCATGTGCTTTCCCTCCACAGAATGGGCAATTCTTTAGCTCTATCGACATGTCATTCTCCGTCTATTCGCGCTATGAGTTCGCGTATCTGTAACATTTCATGCTGTTCCATTCCTGAAGTCCTATACGATAAACTTTTCAGCAGCTCATACATCTCCGGAGCTGCCGCAATCAACTTCGCATTAGCTGCTAGTGCCTCATCATTTATGCTTATCACGTCTAGATAGCTATGCACTACTTTCCCGTCTACTTCTACGTCTATTGATCCATCAGGGTAAGCCTTCCATTCTCCGCGCGTGTGCTTACTCATCATCTTCATACTCCGATAATTCTGTCCAATATCCTTCATTATCCATAATTACCCGCCTAAGGTAATCATTACCTCCATCTACTGCTATATTCCCGCAGCTACACCTCTTATAATCATGCCTATACTTGCTCTCTATTACGTCTCCGCATAGTTCACACCTAACACGATTATGTATTATCTTCATCTCTATTCCCCTTTTCCTTATATCTAGACCCGATTATTCCAGGCTTTTATTGCTGTAGACTTATCCCTATAGTTATTACTCGTCGATAAGCATTTCTCACACATTATGAACACGCCATAAATCTCTTTATGTATCCTCGCTATCCCTCCACAAAAGGGGCAACGTGATACCTCATTACTATGCGTCCTTAAATCTATCATCTTTTAGCCGCACTTGCTCCATGAACAATTCTCACACATTACGCATGAGCCGTCATGCCTCAACGTCTCCAGCCCACAACTAGGGCACACACTATAGCCTTCACGGTGCTGTAATTTCGGAGCTTCAATATCTCCGTACATCTTTGCTCCGAACTTCTCTCTCGTGAGGGCTATTCGGTCTATTGGCTTTGCTTTGGGCATTCCTTGCACCCCCTAGATACTGACTTCATATTCTCCGGCCTCGCGCTGTATCTCTCTAACCATCTTTGCAGCCGCTAGCTTATACATCGCATCATGTGACCGCTTCATGATTTCCTCCAATAAGGCATACATTCTCCCCGCATGGTTATATATTGCCCGAGACTTCCTAGCTTGTTCCTGCATTCCTTATATTTCACCTTTTTTCTATCAGGTTAATCTCATAAAAATGCCCTAAAAAGCCTCAGCTCAAAAACTTTTTCCCCCTTTATCTAGCTAAATATCGGGGTTCTCCGCCTCCGCAACACATTACCCCCCTTATCCCAGTACCTTAACATCCTTGAAGCTCTTTCCAGGCTTTGAGTATAAGAAAAATCCCTCCATTTCTCACAGTCTTTGTTACCTCATCTTTTAAGGTGCTTGTGTCCTTCATGGAGGAATTTCCTTTTTTTTCGCTCTTGTCCCTGCCCTGGCTATAGTCCATAAGGGCATAATTATAGTATTCTTGCATTATATCACGTACTGTCATAAATTCGACACAATCCTTATTCATCCCTTATCTTTCCCTCTAACGCCAACTCGCCATCACTCGCTTCACTAATTCTTCTCGCCTTCTATACAATGTCCGCTCATTCTGCCCTAAATGCATTGCTAATTCCCTCATACTCATTCCCTCAAAGTAATACAACTCCATTACTTGCAGCATTATCTGTTCCTTCACGTCATCGCTGGCTCTTAACTCTCTACGGATTTTCCCTACTTCCCGCGTCAACACACTATACTTCTTGAACTCTTTCTCTGCTCTCTGCTTCCTCGCCACATACTCATTCACAGGGTCTCCAGGCTCGCGATTATCATTCATACTCTCTCTATAACTCTGCCCGTGACAATCTGTCTCTCCACATATCCGCATATACTCTAGCAATGCCTCTCGGTATCTCATCATATT
>CALAUZ010000240.1 GCA_937892105.1 uncultured Fretibacterium sp.
AAACGCTCTCCATGCGGAACTTGTAACAGCTCTCGTTTGCAAATTCCTACGTCACAACAGTTTGGAAGTCCACGTGGCGCGCCGTTGTAGCCGGTGCTTATAATCTCGTCAGCTCTGACAATCACAGTTCCATATTTGCGTCTCAGACATGTGGATCGTTCCAACACGGCTTCGACTATGTTCAAGTAATAACCGTGTTTATCTCTTCTCATTCGTCCGCCTCCTTCAAGTCCAGATGTTCACATCGTTTATAGTAATTTGGGCTCGCCTTATCTATTGCTTCAGCGTAATCCTTATTGATTTCACACATAATCGGTACTCTGTTCATGCTTCTCGCAACTCGTCCTGTTGTTCCTGAACCTGCGAAAGGATCAAGCACAGCGTCTCCTTCAAACGAGTAATACTTCAAAACCTTTCTAGCCAGTTCCTCTGGAAACACAGCCGGATGGTTTTTGTCTCGACTCGGAGCAATGTACCAGCAATTAGAAGTGTCAATGTCTTCATCTTCATGCCGGTCATAGTCCTTGTTCTGCTTCATGTTCCGGTCAAGTAAAAAGTCAGCATTCTTGCGATAAACCATAATGTTTTCTGTAATGCAGTTAGGCTTATAGGACAGCGGTTTCCGTGTCTGTCTATATCCGCTTATTCTGTACGGCACGGAAGGCTCAGGTTTAATCCAATAGATTTCGTCAATGAAATGAAACCCCGTAGCCGTTAAAATTCTGTGAAAGTCATAATGGATTGGATATCTTATGCTTTTAAATTCGCGTCCAAGCCGTTTTGTTATTATGGGTGAGACGTTAATGATAATGAAACGTCCGTCCTCAAGCACCCGGTGAAGCACAAGCAGCACGGATTTCATCTTTGCGAGATATGTCTCGTAAGAACTGTAATCCGAATACTCTTTCGCATTGTAATAAGGCGGCGAAGTGAAAATAAGCTGTACCGAGCTGTCTGGTAAAAGGCTCAATGTCTCTTCTGTATCGCCGACAAGCAGCATGGGGGTAAGCAACGTAGGAGTGGAATTAACCACACTCTTACTCTTTCCCTTCACATTCTTCTCCTTATTAAAGCTATAGAAAGCGTTTGCCTTGTTGATGACTTCGTTATCGTAGTAAGTCATTATTCTCTGTCTTAAATTCTCAAAACGCTCATCTTCACCGCTTTTATACAGACAAGTCCTGAACATCTGATAGATAATTTCCATGTGATTATTGTTGTTGAACGCTTCAATGGAGATGAAATCATAAATGTAATTGTTATAATCGTAACGCCCTATGGAAGAAACAATTTCACGCTTGATTTCTAAAGGCAAAATAGGAATGAAGAAGAGATGAAGCAGTCTGCTGAAATTTTCCTTCGTTTTGTTCTTGCCCATAGCCTTTATTTGCTCGATTGAATACACGACACTGCCTCCCTATGCAACATTCAATTTTCTGTGACAAGATTGCTCGCCAGGTAACGGGAAATTAACACAAGCAAACTCGCCGAAGTATTTACGAGCTGCTTCATCATATGCTCGTGCGGCTTCTTCTGCTGTATCAAAATAACCCAAGTGTGTCGTTTTACCGTTTATACGTATGTTCGCCCTATGCTTTTTATTGGCTTTTGCAAAAGTAACTCCTTTAAGATAGGCTTATTTTTAGATGCTGTGAGTATTCGTTGATGTTTGATAATCCTGGACAGGTATATCATTTAGCGTTACGTATGCTATCAGAAAAGTTAAGACACGGACTAATTGAAAGAGTTTCGGAAGCTGAAATCGATGATTTCTTCCAGAATTGTATACAACCGAACTTCATGTGCAATTATGAAAGATACTACAGTGAAATGATGCGATTTGCCAAGTATCTCTTTCCAGACAATCACATTTTTACACAAAGTGTATCAGAGTATATAATAAATAATTTTGAATATTTTCATGAGATACGAAATGCAAACCAACTATATTTTACAAAGATTTATGAACAAGAACCGCGCATGTCAAAAGTTCTTTTAGTAGCGTGTACACATCAGACAATCCCAATTGTAGTCAATTCACTTAATGAGACATTTATGCCCAATCAGTTACAAAATAAAGGTGTGGGCTTATAAATGTATGCCGCTTATTATGCGATATACAGCATGTTTAGAGGAAAACAGAACAGTTGTGAATTGCTGGGTCTGTGCAAAGTTAACACTGAAGGCTCGATACAGAATTTCTATAGTAATGAACCACTAAGTCGGCTGATGAGACAAAAGTTTGTGCGTTAGGACAGAGGCTATGTATGTGGCAAAGTAAAGTAAGGCGGATAACTCAATGAAAAGGAGCAATGAAATGACAACTAATAAAAACAAACATTGCCATGAAGGCCAAGAAATGTATGATTTCGCAGATTCTATCTTCCCCTACTGCCGTTCTATTACTGGAGACGGTGTGAGAAAAACGCTGGAAGCTATTAAAACGGCTATTAGTGATATAGTTATTAACACTCCTATAGGGGGGGGGTAAATGATAGCGAAACACAGCCACAACAACACTCCATACAAGCTACAGAGAGTCCTGAATTACAGATTAAATCCGTCCCTTCCGGCACACCTGTTTTCGATTGGACTGTGCCGAAGGAGTGGAGGATTAGAGATGCTTACATCGAAGACGACACAGGAACGCGGCTCATCGACTTTAAGAACAATAATCTTCATGTAATGGGATATTCAACCCCAGTTGATAAGTGGGTATCTCTGCCAGAACTGAAATCCCATCTCTACACACAGCCTGATCAGCCAGACGTTATTCCTTACGTTACATCATATTACAAGGAACGATTTGGGTTCTG
>CALAUZ010000241.1 GCA_937892105.1 uncultured Fretibacterium sp.
CTATATTACTATTAGGAACATCAGGTATTGTCCCATATCCCATAATATCAAGGTCTTTAGTTGCTACTCCAACAATATACGTTCCTCGCGTCGTTACAACTTTGCATTGTACGGGAGAAATTTCTCTGATTATTACCACTTTTTTCTACTCCAATCGTATCTATACAGTACTACCGGAAGCCTTAAAATTATAAACAGGTTTTAATATCTCAATAATATCAACGGTTTCTGAAATTATGTCGATAATATCATCAAGCGATTTATACGCCATTGGGGCTTCATCTAACGTACTCTCATTAACTGAAGTCGTATATATTCCTTCCATAGTCCTCTGATACTCGGCCAAGTTCAAATTTTCCCTCGCTGAACTCCTTGACATTAATCGGCCTGCTCCATGCGGTGCTGAGTAGTTCCATTCAGGATTTCCTCTTCCAGTCGCTAAGATAGAACCATCACGCATATTTACAGGAATTAAAACTCGTTCACCAGAATATGAGGCTATAGCTCCCTTACGTAAAATCATCTCATCAGTGTCTATATAGTTATGAGTTGTATGAAAGGAATCTCCGCCGGTTATGCCAACACGTGAAAGCAAAATTTCGGCCATTTTCTCTCGATTTCTTCGAGCAAATTCTTGACAGATTTTTATATCGTGCAAATAATCCTCTAAATAATGCGCCGACAAAAAACACAAGTCCTCTGGCACCGTGCTTTCTTTAGCTTCCCAGTGTAACTGTTTAAGAACCGATTGAATTTCTTTACGCCGACCCTGTTCTTTATAAGTCCTGATAATTTCGTCCCTCTGCTTGAAATATTCTTCTTTTCCGACGTTCAAATCTATCGCTAGCTGCTGATAAATCTCCGAAACTTGTTTTCCCAAATTCCGGCTTCCCGAATGAATTACAAGATAATTTGTTCCATCGCTAGATTTATCGATTTCAATGAAATGATTACCACCACCGAGCGTCCCGAGACTTCTTTCAATTCGTCGAGAGTCCTTCAGTTCTCGATAACAACGTAACCGCATAAAATCAAAACGCTCCTACGGAATGAAATGGGCGGCTTCATCGAATTTCGCAAAGTCAATTTCTTCACGACCTATATTCACCGTATACATTCCGCAACCGCAATCCACTCCGACGATATTCGGAACAGCCCTGTCAATTATCGTCATCGTCGTTCCTATCGTGCAACCCTTTCCGGCATGAACATCGGGCATTACTCGAATTTTTGAACCTTCTGTAAACGGGTAATCACACATGCGACGAATCTGTTCAACCGCTTCGTCCTCTATCAATTTCGCGTAACAGATTGTCGTGTTAAATTTCCCATCGATTTTCAATTCGTCCATTTTCTTCTACCAGCCTAATGAAATTTTGAAGAAAGATACCTATCCAGCCAGTCCCGTTTTTGCTTATAATTAAAAAAATTTCGCTCATGCAAACGATTCAAAATACTCACAAGAATATTCTGTCTCACTTCTTCCGTCATTCTTAGCGTTGTCTTTCGGATAATTTCTAGTCCGCTTCCGTTCAATGCGTAATAATACAAAGGCCATTTATCTGAATCTTCAACGTAATCCAATCTGAACGCGATATTACTGTTCGGAACTCCGGGAATTGTTCCATATCCCATAATATCAAGGTCCTTCGTGGCTACCCCGACCTTATAAGTCCCTTTCTTAGTTACAACTTCGCATTCAACTGGCGATATTTCAATAATCCTTACCATTCTTAGCACCTCACTTATTACTATTATAAATCAAATACACACCTTTTTACAGTGGAATATTTGTTTAATAATATCATATTTTTCAGAATAAATACATTGTTATTCCTATTAGTTATTTCTTGACTAACTAATTATCTTATATTACTATTAAATATTACTAACAGTAATAAAGAAGGTGAAAAAATGAATGACGGACTAAAACAAATCGCTGAAAATATTATGTTTAACGAAGAAATTCGTGAACTAATTCAAAATCCCAATCAAGATGGATTATATAGAGAACTAGTAGACTTCCAAATAAAACAATGTGAAACTCTCGATCTTTCCATTGAAAAAGAAGGATTTCAAATCGGCGAACCTTGGAATGGAGACATAGAAAACGCTCCCATACTTTTCTTAAGTTCTAATCCAGCATTTGACTTCTATGAAGTTTCACCTCGCTATTATTCTGATAAAACAGGAAATCAATGGGTTATTAAAGACGGCGAGGTTATGAGTCTAGACGATTTAATAAAATTTCAATGTACACGTATTCAAGAATCAAAAATCGAAGACAATGACAACAATAAAGAAAATTTGAATAAAGAAGTTTTTAATCCCAATACTGGAAAAAAAGATTACCTCCATGTCCTTTACTGGGGACACACTAGAGAACGTGTTGAATGTCTCTTGCCTGATGAACTAAAAATCTTCTGGAGAAACAAAAAGACCCCTGCAGAATACGCGCGAGAAATCATGAAGTACGTCGTCTGCATGGAAATTGTCCCTTTTAGATCAAACGACGCGACAGGTGTAACAACTGCTGTCTTAGACGATTGCTGGGGAAAATTTACAAAAACGATTTTAGAACTCTCAGGAGCTTCAATCTTTATCCTTGTTGGCAGTAAAGCATATAAAACTTTCTCAAGGAATCTTAAATTTCACGCAAGTATTGAACATAACTTATCAACTGGAAAAACGCTTGAATTACAATTCGGCGAACGAAACAGAACTATTGTTCACGTCCCCCACACCGCCGATTTATATCATTGCCTACCGCCAGAAACAATAAAACAGCTCAGGGACACCTTAGCCCGCAGAATAATATTCGATAATAAAATCGCGTCAGGTGATTTCAGATGAAAGACCCTATAACAGCAGAATTAGAATCTTCTACGCCGGAAGAGCATAAAGCATACATCGATGCTATAAAACAAAACGTCGGTTATAAACCCGAAGCAGAAGTCGGGATTTTCTGGTTTAACGCCGAAGAAAATGACCTCTTCGGCGTAGCTAAAACCCCGATTAGCAAAGCGAAATCTACAACTGATAGAATTAAAGTCGGTAGAATTCCGCACAAAGACAAATGGATTAAACTAAGAAAAAGCGCAATCATAAGAGGAAAATCTGACGGGATATTTTTTCAGGAATACACAACAGTACCAAGAGGAATAGTTTGCTTGCTAGAAGACGGAACTTTTCAAATCAATGTCGGAAACTGGATTAAATCCGTAGATAAAAATTTGTTGATAGCTTTAATTTAGAAAACGAAAAAGTAAAACTTCAAGAAGACGACCACTGGGACATATAATATCCGTGAGACTGTCAGAATTTTTTTGCGCAATTATAAAAATCGACATATATAATAGGAAGAACTTTATTAACATCGGGGGTCAATTTCAACTTTTACGCACATAAACTCCGACAGACCCCGAAAAACTAAATCTTATAAACGATCATCATCGTCATCGTCAATGCCGAAACTTCTTGAAGGCACAAAGTAATCATACTGCGGATAATAATCGAAGTAACAGCTATAACTACTCTCGCCATAACGGTTCTTCAAACATACAAACTCAATTTTTCTCGGCTTCTCATTTTTCGCGTCTCTCACTGCCTCGCGCTTCGCTTTCAAGCCCTTGTCCTTATCGAATATTTCATCATTCATCACTTTCAACTGCAAGCCCCAGATTACATCAGCCGTATACTCGATCCCACCGCTCTCCTTGAAACTTTCAAAATCTATCGGCGTTAAATAGTTCGCACGATTCAATGAACTTACCAAGATTACGACCAGATTATGATCTTTCTGCAAATTTTTCAACGCTCTCACGTTCATATCCACTGCGTCTTTCGTACTCAGCCGGGTATCAAGCGGATAAATAACCTGAAGATAATCAATTACTACTATTGGTAATACTTTCGTCTTTTCAATATATTTTTTTACAGTTACAACAATAGTATCCACGCTCGTCGCAAAACTACATTCAACTATAATTTCATGCTCTGTGAACTCCGCATAATCAGCAAAGGCTTTATTAACTACAGCTTCTTGCGAATCATTGTAGAACTTCCCGTTACGAATATCTATTGAACTCACAGCAAGACGCATGTCTTTCTTCGCCGTCAAACGACTCACTCCTTTTGTCACTAACTCCAGTCGGTTTTGTTCAAGGCTGAAAAATAAAACATGCTCCCCGACGCTACACAGCTGGTCTGACATTTGATGAATGAACGTCGTCTTCCCAAGTGAACTTATCGCTCCCAAGACGTATAAGCCCGGATAAAGACTCACTTTCTCATCTATATTACTAAAACCCGTTTTACGATTCGCAAAATTCCGAAATCGCTTCAGATCATTCCGCACTCCCCAATCTTCCGCAGACGAATTTATATATGCATTAACGTTTTGCGAAATTACAAGGTCTATATCTACATTTATTTCTTCAAAAGCCTCAACACTCACTTCTTTCTCAACCTCCGCTTTAGAAATTGTTTGATTTGATTCGCCTCGAACTCCGGCTTCCAGAGCACCCGACCCTATTGACCAATCCGGAATCCTCACGCTATCAAGTGCCCGTGATATTGTTCTTTCGCCGTAAGTTTGCGTTCCGCGTCTTTCATCCCACTTCGGTCGCATTAAACCCGATTGACGAAACATACTATCTACCCGATACGCATCGCCGCCAGTCCAATAAACAAGATAACTACACAGTGCTAAATCAGCACTACTATCGTCTCCTGAATAACTCGATGTGTCCCCTTCATATAGTGCTCGAATTTTTGCTCCCTTACTGCTAGAAAACATTCTGTCCCAAAGTTCGCTATCGGTTACACTGGCAGAAAGAGCCGACGATTTTTTCAGTAACACGCTATCTGAAGACGCAGACTTTTCTTTTGAAGTATTCCCTGAATCCGTTTTAGGCGGAAAATATCTCTCGTGAAAAGAATTGAACTCATCAGTTCGATCAGCAAGCGGCTTAGGAGTTCCGAATACATTTCCCGTTATCGTAAAATAGCGATTACATGTATACATCTCCAAACCGTAACCGCCAGACAACTTTACCCTGTTCCCGATATCCTTCGTTTTCGTGTAGCAAAGAATATGAAGCCCATTGCCGGACGGTGATAATTCCGTATAGGAGTTCATCCGGTCGACGATTTCCTGCGCGAACGGTTCCAAAGTTCCGTCGGGTCGAACGACGTGATCCAAATCGATGCCCGAGACGCGAAGAGAATACGCCTCAAAATATCCGAACTGAAATCCAACGCCGTCAAAGTTCCAATGTGCCATCGCCTCAATCGCAGTATCGAAATCTGACCACGTGGCCTTCTCATCAGCCATCGCATTGTTTCCAGTATTAGGATTCTTAGGAACTTTATTCTTATGACAAACCCATTGCCTTTTTTCTCTTAATTCATTTAACACAGGTGGTAGTTCCATGTCATTTACTCCTTTCATATCATTTATACGTAATTTTAACGATTTTGCAATTTTGAGTATATTTTATACCCTGGAGACGAGAAGTAAAACGCGACGTGCGCGAGGGGGACGCGAGTACTCTGTGATTCTCTTTGTGATTCTCCTTTACCACAGTATTCATACTGCAGGGCGGGCGACCTTAAGGAGCCCGCACCCACTATAAGGCTTATAAAGCCTATAATACTTATACAAAAAAAGCCGTCGCTGTAAGTTGTTGCGGTGCAAGGCTTTAGAGCCTGTTTTTTTTTTGACGATTTCCAGTTAGTCCCCCTAGATTTCCAGTTAGTCCCCCTAGATTTCCAGTTAGTCCCCCTAGACTTTCTTCGTTTTTTTTGATATGTTATAAAGTTACTTTTTTATATATTCGTATAATAACTCAATTTCGTAAGGTATTCCGCTTTTTTTGATTTCATTGTGTCCAGTAAGACGAATATTTCCGAACTCTACGTTTTTCCATGACGTTAAAATTTCTTTGATTTTCTTACGCAATGTAAATTTGACTTTGGGCGAGCTGTCTTTGTATCCGAGTTCTTCGTATACGGTTTCATATAGTATCTTATTGCTGAGATGACCTAAAGCTATAATTCTTCGTGTCAAAAAAAACGTAAGGACTGCATCGCTGGTGCTTTCTCTTGTTCCGGCTTGAAAAGGTTTTGCAATAATATAGAGGCTTACTCTGCCGATTTGTTTTTTTCTGTTCGCGTAATCGTAGAGCGGCGGAGTTCTGAAAAGATGAATACATGAGGTAATTGTTCCGTTAAGTTTTGCGGAAATTCTTTCGGCTGGAAGTAGGTAGCCGTCGTACTTGAATCCCTTTAATTCTTTGTACATACAGGCTTCTTCGTTTGCTTCGATATGAAAACTTGTGTACATCATTTTAGTAATACTGTCATATATTTCGCGTTCGAAATTTTCGTGCATTCTTTTGTTCGGGTCTCCCGTAATGACGTTAAAAATCATGGCTAGAGTAATGTATTCGTTGCCACCTTCAACGTATAGTGTGGTGATAGCGTCGAGAATTATTCTGTCGAAAGGTGCTAGCTGTTTACTTGTCCTGATGGTGAGACCGCGCTCGTTCATTTCCTGTTCGTTGAAGCTTAAGGCGACCAGAGTGTTGATTTTTTTGTCGCTGCCTTTTTTCTCCATTGCGATTTTTATAGGTTTGTTGCTGTATAGTCTTTCATTTTCGTTGAAAGTAACGTTTCCAGCTTTTGAGAGTTCCATAACGATACATTTTACTCGTGATGTTTTTACGCTGATGTCTGTCGCGTTTTTATTTTCACTTGTCTCGCTGGTACTTTTTGTGCCCTCCTCTTCAGGCAAATTTGCTTGATCAACGGGTGCTAAAATTCCTTCATTTTGAGTGTTTTCAGACTGATGTTTTTTTGAATCAGGCATTTGCGTTTCTCCTTTTACGCAATAACGTCTTTGGCAGTATATATGTTGTAAAGGAGGTCTTCTTCCTTTTTTTTGCATTCTTCCTCGGATTTTCTGGTGACTGATAAATCGATCTGACAGAAAGCCTCGATAGTTTTAATTGTGTTCTCAAATTTGTTTTCAAGTTTTCCGAGTATCGGTATCGTTTTTTTGCTGTACTCGAGATTGCTTATCAGTCTGTTTGCGTTACGTTGTAGTATTGTTATTTCATATTCGTGGTGTGAAATATCGGGCGTGAATATGTCGAAATCGAAATTTGTTAACTCTTCAATGTGTTTGAGCGAAAAGACATAAGGATGCAGATTGCGTATTCCGACTAGTATGAGGTTTTTCCAGTTCGGCATTAGTATGTCGTTGATGATATTGAGGTTAGTGTTTAATGTTTCGAGTGATGTGTCAAGTTGTTCTTGAGTTTCCTCTGAATCTTCTTGCGAGCATAAGAAGCGAAGTTTTTCGAGGTCAGATTCCACTGGTTGTATTATTGATAGAGCGCGAAAAAGTCCGTGATAGAAAATTTGCTGATAGTACTCAATCCAGTGGTCGTAGTTCGCGAGTATTCTTTTGATCAGCAGATATCGATCGAATACTGTTTTGTCTTCTTCAGTCTTGAGATTACTTCTGATGAAACTGATTTCTTCAGCATTTAAAGTCATTTGAAAATCGGGATTTTTCCGTGCTTTTTCCTTCTCTATGAAGTACTCAACGAACGCCCGGCCGATTATGTCGGCGTTTGAATAAATTTTCGTCAGTTCATTTTTCCTTTTGACCGATATTTTTTTCATGTTAATTTCTTTCTTCTTCTGTTTTTTTCATTAAGTATAGCAAGGGTTTTCAAGACTTATTATTTTTGTGAAGCTCGACAATCATATTTGTGAATTGAGTAATGGTCGTGCCGGTATTTTTCGCGCCTTCATATATTATTCGGTAAGCCTCTGGCCGAAAATTTAAGTTGATACGTTTCATTCGATGTCCGTTCTTTCTTGTTGCGTTGTTTCCCTTTCTTAGGGGCTGACTTTGTACGTAGAAGTTTAGTTCTTCGGGGTTAGTCAACACGATAATAGAGTTTATGAAGTGAGTGTAGTTGACTCCGATTAGTCTTGTTTGTTTGAGAATGTATTTGTAATTTTGGTCGGTGAAGGCCATATTAATTCTCTTTTGTTCGGGCTGGTTCGTTTTAGTCTGTTCAGTTTTGTTCATTGTCTTGTTCTCCTTCTTTCAAAAGTTGTGCAAAAATTGTGTATAATTATTATATCAAAAGAGTGCCTGTCTGTAAATCAGTTCGTGTTAATGATTATAGTTGTCTGTAAATAATTTCAGAACTGATAAAAGGCAGGTACGAAGTTATTCGGAATATAATGAGTATCCCATGCGAAGAAGAACTTTCAAAGACAAGGTGAACCATTTGTTGTACATTTCGTACTCAGGTATTGCCTTGATATATGGTCTTATTTTCTTATACAAGCTGTCCTTCATCTGTAAAGAATGTCCACAGCCTAAGTAAATCCATTTCCAGCCTTTTGAATGTTCATTATTTTCTCCAAAATTATCGAGTGCTGGGAATTTATTTTCAAGTAGTCCTATATCAAAATCATCGTTTAAGCCAGAAGCATGAAAATAATGTATCTTGTTTTGTTCGTCAGTATATAGCATGTCAATATCAGGGCCATAGCCTACTGAGCAGCCCCATATATTTTTAGGGTTGATTGTCGAAATGAAATGGTTTTCTAATTTTTCTTTCCATTGTTCGGGGATCCAAATTTCTTCTGGACCGTCTCCGTATCGTTCGATAAAAAAATTGCACAAGACAGCTTTCATATCCGACGTAATTCTTTTTTCGGCTTCTTGTATAAGTTTGTCGGGGATTCCGAAGAGCGGTTCAGCGATGCTTCCACAAATAGCGGCTAAGGTGTCAGTGTCTCCTCCGATTGATACAGCATTACGTACTGCTTGTTCGAAACTTTCTGCTTCAAGAAGAGCTATGAATGCATCTCTGACGGTACCAGCGCAAGTTATATCAAATCCATGATTAGGGATAATCTCAGCTAGTTTTTGATTGAGATTATAACCAAAATACGTCATGATGAAATCCTTTATTTCTTTTTGATTCGCACCGTTCCGAGCAAGGAAAATAGCTCCAGCAACGGCTTGTGTACCTTTTATAGCGTCAGGGTGATTATGAGTAACTTCGGCAGTAATTTTTGCGACCTCTAAAGTCTTTTCTAATGATTTATAGAGCCAACCTGCACTTGAAACTCTCATTGCTGCTCCATTAGCAAAACTTCCATAAGGTTGGGGATTTTTGCTTTCAATCCAGTGTTTGAAACTTTTTCCATAACCTGCATGTGGATATTTCCTGCCCCAATTCTGTATACTTGAGATGATGTTTTCTTGAATCATATCGTTTGGAATGTATCGATATAATAGCCCTTCACCAATGGCAATGGTCATGACTGTATCGTCTGTAAATCTTGAGTTCTCACTGAATAAGGGAAAGTCGTTTGCGTTTACGGACGTAGCGTGTCGTTTTTCGTAAGGACTTCCGATGATGTCTCCTAAAATCGCGCCTAACATTTTAATCTTCCTTTTCATTGTTGGATACGTTGTCTTGTGTTTCGTCTAACGTAGATAACATAGACTGCATTTCGGATATCATATCAAGGGATTTGCTGATCATTTTCATCAGGGCTGGGTCTTCTTTCACTAACATGTTAAATCTCCTTTCAAAGCTGTAGTGAGTGGGAATTTTTTCTGAGGCTCTTCGAGCATTTTTCTGACGATATCAAGAGTGTGTTTCCATTCTTTGTAGACGAGGATTTCATCGGGAGAATGTTCATCATAGTAACCAATGCTGAGATTAACTCCGCAGATTTTTGAGCATAGTATGGTTATATCGGTCGAAGAGCTTTTGTCTGCCTCTTTATAACCTGTCTTTTCTTCGATAAAATTTTTGAACTCCTGACTGACGGGCAGGTTATAAACCTTATAATCTGAAGCATTGCGTCTGTCAAATTCAATCATGTACTGATGATTGTTAAGTTCATCATATAATTCTTTGTGTTTGGCTTGAATTGTACATGCTGCGACACTGCCGAGTTCTTCACCGTTTAATACGAGCAAAGAATGTCCGCTATCTTTCAGAAGATAAAGAATTGCGCAACCAGCTCTGTCGTCAGCACCTATTCCTGTCATTTCGTCTTGTTCACCGCTTCTGTAAATCCCGTTTTCGAGAATGATCTGGTGTTTGCCGTTTTTGAAGAAAACCGTATCGGCATGAGCGACCAGTAAGACTCTATCATTCCTGCGACCGGGTATATAAATAAAGTCGTCGCATTCGATTTCACTGTCTTTGTTAGTTTTAGGAAAATATACTGCGTTTTCGATTTTCCTAAATGGAGCGAAAACTTGTCGTGTAGAAGCTAAGTCGGTGCTCAAAAATTTTTCTAAAATATTTTTTTCGTTCATGATAGTTTTACCCCAATTGGTCTAAAACTTTGCTGATCCCTGAAGTTGAGAGTTCCGAAATCGTTGGAGTGTCCGACGTAATCAAAAAGAGTGAATTGTGGCTGAGGCTTTTTCAGGAAATTTCTGAAGACGTTTAGGGTATGCTCCCATTCGGCCAAGTTTAGGAATAAGCCTTTTCTTTTGTTCTTATGATACCCAGCACTAACGTTTGCACCACAAATACGTTCACAAAGTTCATTTATACTTGAATGAAAAAGCCTTTTTTCTTCAAAGAATTGGGTGTTATCTTCGATAAAATTTTTGAAGTTTTGAGTAGTTGACGGTGTGAACCCGATAGATTTGGGGTATTCATAGCTGAACTCTAGGATGTACTGGTGAGCGTTGAACTCTTCAAAAAAATCTTTGTGTTGATATTTTATGACGTTTACAACGCTGAAATGGGGAAAATAAAGGTCGTTATTCATAATTAGCAAGGAGTGTCCGGAATCTTTGAGCAGATACAGGATAGCAGAACTTGCCGTTGCGATGTCGAGGTATGATTTTTGTTTACTGGTTTTATAGTTTCCGTTCTCGAAAATTAGTTCCTCCTGTTTGGTTTGATTGAGTTCGAACTCTAGGCTGGAGACGAGTAGAACTCTGTCATTCCTTTTGCCGGGTATATAAACAAATCCTTCATTATCATCTGAAAGAACTGAGATTGAAGAATTATTGAGTGTATGAAATTCCTGCATGATATTTTCGTGCACCGATGATTGAGTGCCTAAATTAAGAAAATGCTCAAGAACATCTTTATCGTATATATTCATGTTAATTCTCCTTTCATTGATTCAGATAAGAATAAATAATGTTACTGTTAGTAATTATATAACTAGATACGCAAAGGTATAAGTCCTATGTTTACCCTCAAAAATATGAAAGAGGGTGAAAATATGTCGAGGACGAGCGACCCCAACCGTGTTAAATCTGAGCAGTCATTTACGCAAATCCGTTTATCGTCTGAGCTGTTTAGGAAGTCTAAGATACTGGCTGCGATTTATGACGTATCTTTTAATCAACTGATGGTAAATGCGCTCAATCATGAGATTCAGAAGTATGAGTCCGAACATGGTTCGTTGCCGAAATCGATAGAGCTTGAAGAGTAATTTTTATGAGCTTTCGTTCTGCTGTTTAAGTTCGATTAAGGTCTCATAAGCTGCTTCAAGTCCAATTTTTACAGCGTCGTCCCAGTCTTTGTTTCTGATGTTCTGCCACAAATCAATCCTTTTGAACTCCCAAAATATAGCGTTAGTGAAGTAAGCTGCGAAATCTGAGTTGAACATAAAAAATTCTTCTCTGTTCGTACGGAGTTCTTGAGGATAGGGGTATTCTTTCAGAGAAGAAGCCCCTAGACTGCGGGCAATGTTAAGCGCTTTTTCCCGTAAATTGCTTTCTTCCGAATCACACATGAAGTACACCTCCAATATTTAGAATGAGAAATTGCACTAATAATTTTATAGCTACAACACACCTAGTTAACGTGGTATTTCTGAAAAATCGTTGTTTTATTCTCGTTCTAATTGCAGTACAAAATCAGTAGCTTTTTCAGCGTCTGAAATAGCTTTGAAAAGAGCGTTGTGATCTTTTTCTAGGAGAGAAATCCAAGAATTGACGTAAGCGACGTGATTGTCAAAGTGTTCTTGATTTTGAGGAATGCCAGTTTCAACGGAGATGAACATAGAGGCGATTTCAGCGACAAGTTCTTCTCTGGCGTATGCGGTAGAACCTCGTAGACCTGATAAATCTCTGTTAAGTCTTGAGTGATGTCCCGACCAGTGAGCCATTTCGTGAAATATTACAGCGTAGTAGCTTGCAGTGTCAATGAAAAATTTTTTTCTGGAACTTGAATAAAGTCATCATCAGGGGAATAAAAAGCTGAGAATCCGGAATGCTTGATCTTTGCTCCGGAGTTGGCGATGATTTTTTCAGCTTCCATGTTGTCGATAACGTTGTAAAAGGGTGCTGGAGAAAACTCATCAATGCCGTCAATCTGAGAGGCGTGGAATACCGTAAAAAATTTCATGACGGGTATGCGCTCGATGTGTTCGTTGTGGTCTTCAGTTGACGAATTATTGTTTATATTGTCAGTGATTTTGATTTTCTTCCAGAATGTTATTCTCGTCCCTTTAGAACCGCGTTTGACGTTCCAACCTTTTGATTTTGCCTGTTGATAAGTACACCATCTTGGATCAGAGCCTTTGTCGATTGTCCAGCCTATCAGGGAGAGTAGGATTATGTTTGAGCCTGTGTAGTGTCGACCTGTTACAGCATTAATCGGAGAATTATTGCCACTCCAAGATTTTTGCCAAGGTGCTGTCCCATTTTTTAGAGCTTCGATTATTTTTTCGGTCATTTCCTTACGGTATTCTCTGATATTTTCTTTCATTTTGAAGCCTCCATATGTGACACATATAATAGGAAGAACTTTCCAGAAAATGTTGCTTTTATTTCCAGCGAAAAAGAGTTGTATTGCAAGTCCGTCCGTAGTAGGTGTGGTTAACGAGGTCTTGCGATAAATCGAATATGGATTTGTCCCATTGATTTATTAAATCTTTCTGAGTGTCATGCCAGTCTGAAAGATTTTGAATACAGAGATTCCTTAGTTCTTCCTGATTTTCTTTCACGAAGTCAATGAAGTTTTTATCTTCGTCATTGCTTTCAATGATTTCGTTTATTGCGTCGTTAATATCGTCAATATCTGAATGGAGCTGCCAGAAGTTATAGATATTGATGATTTCTTCTTCGGTGTAGTTTTTCCCGTTGATGTTGAAAATATTGCTCATGGTTTGCTCCTTTCAGAATGTTTTTTTCCAGATTTTGTCGTATAATATATTTTCAATGAGTTGTGAAGGAATGCCGTGTCTGTGCTGTTCTGCGTAAGAGAGTGCTCTTGCTTCCCATAGCGGGTATTCGTTAGAGTATTCTTTCACGAGTTCGTCTATGTGGTCTCTGATGAATGCGGCGATTTTTGTATTCTTTGGCTTGCCGGATTTTTCTAGCTGACATGCTGCGCTGAAGAGAGTGGACTTAGTCAAATCTTTTTGTCTTTCCTCGTCGAGAATATACTTCAGCTTCCTAATCATGTCATCATTCAGAGTAACGCAAAGTTTTATATCTTGGGCATTCATGTTTTTCACTTCCAGCCTAAAGGTATTAAATCAAACTTGATATTCTCATGATGTCTTTGTCTTCTTATCTGTTTCAGGGTCATGCCACATTAGTCCGCGTTTTTCGTAGAGGGGAAGCCAGTGCTGTTCGTAGAAGTCATATCCTGCGCCGTCAATCCCGAAGAAATAACCGAACTCCTCGCTCTTGAATATTCTGAAACCGCATTGAGACATCATGATGAGGCCTATTTCATCGTCAAGCCAGTATTTATCACAAATATCACCGAATGACCACATAGTACCCCACATAGGTAAAAGGTCATAATGCTCAATATTTATGTGATCCATGTTCAGCCAAGTTAAGTTGCCGTTATCCAGCTCTATTTCGCACAGGTTATCTTCATAATTAATAGTGGTGATTTTCCCGTTTGTAGTAATGTTATCGAAGACACGCACCTGATCACCGACAGCAGGACGAGTGATTTCGCACCAATCATCGGAGTCAGCTGTCCATAATTTTGCAATCATAAGGGTGGGAACGGCATTAAAGCCGTTGATCCACTCTTGAGCAGCCTCTAATCGTGTTGTTCCTTTCTTAATCCTCATTGTTGATTCTCCTTTCTCTTACAAGGAAGAAGTAACGTTTTCAAAAGAGTCTTGTGGTGAAGTTGCGGTATCATCGTTGCTCATGGGAACGAACGTTTTGTTTTCTGCATGAGTTTCCGTATTTGGATGGTCAATAATCAGAGATTTCAAGCGTTCGTTTGGATTGGCTGATGTTTCTGATATTAATTCAGCCTTAATTGCTTCAGACTGATTTGAAGTATCTTCCACGAAGTTAGAGCGAATATCAGCGTCTGATAATTCGTCTTCAGAGTGGAAGCCACCCGTTAAGTCAGGGCAGTATGCTCTTGAGAAGAAAGACGCGCTTCTGTAAGTGAGCATGACATCGGACATAGTGCGCCATTTTTTATTTTTTGCGACCCAGCCTTCTTCTTCTGCCATTTTGATTGTAATCAATGGTCCGACTAATTTCTCGCCTGTTCGTTTCTCGGTAGTCCAAGCTCGGCAGCCTCTTTCGGGAGTTCCGACATCTCCGACGAACTCGAATCGAAGACGCTCGAATAATCCGCAAGAATTAATGAGTGAGATTAGGAAGCTCGAAGAAAATCCTGGTTTTCCATGAACGATATACATAGCCTGCATGACTTCCATAGGATTGCGTTTCATTCTGTTAGCCATGTCGAGAGCTATGAGGCAAGACGCAGGGTTGCGCTGAAAAGTATCGGGGATTATAGCGGATTCGGAGAGTAAGGAAGCGAATTTCCAAGCTCTGTCAATATTCGTGAATGCGAATAGATTGACGGGGTTATTGTTTGTAACTTCAGCGATTGATTTTTCTTCCATTATAATAACCTTCTTTCGTAAATGTTAAACGCCTTTTGGCAAGTTCAAGTCCTTGATTTCAGATGAGTAAGATGGCCATTTGTCCGATTTCTTGCAAGAAGCGTAGAGTTCGTAAAGCTCTCTGACTTTTGTTCTTCCAGCGTTGAGAAAATCTTGACTTGCTCTGAACACGTTGATAGCGTAAGGCGGTTCGTTTTCAATGACCACGTAGATATAAGCTAAGACTTTAGTACCTGTAATATTCTCGAAGCCGTTAAGGTAGTGCCCAGCCTGAATGTGGTAAAAGTATTTGTAGTAAGCTCTTCTCTGAAATTCTCTAGTTTCAGCGTCTTGAGCAGTTTTGAGATCAACTATAATGTATCCGTCAGACAGTGTTTTGATGTAGTCGGGGCGACTTTTACACAATATGCTGATGTCCGTATCGAGTGAATAAATGTTCTCGTTCCAGAAAATGGAATGCTCTGCTAGCCCTTCGCTGAATAATTTGCTTGCGACCTCATGATTTCTTATTGCAGATGTCATACTTGTTACTTTATCGTACTCTTCAGGCGTAAGAACGATTTTTCCTGACTGTTCGATTTCCAGCCAAGCTGCTTTGCCTTCCTTAGTTCTGCGGTCAAGATTTCCAGCCTTAATGTACTCTCTTGCGAAACGTTCTGGCTCAAGAATTGCGCAATGTGTAGCTGATCCTAGTTTCAAAGCTGGAGTCTCCTTATGGGGAGTTTTGAGGCTTGTGATATAGTGTAATGGAGAACGCATTAACTCACAAAGACCTGTTGCGCTTAAACCGTCTCCTGCATGATAATCTGTGATTTTGACGTTACGGTAAATTCCCGGTTTTATTTCGCTCATAATATCAGCCCTCCTGACTTCAAAAATTATTACAACGTGGAACTTCATCATAGAGTTTCGTAACCTATGAACCTTCTGACTTCGACTGTCTGTGCTGTCAGCTTCTTATTGCTACTTTACCCCATGTGTTCAATTCTGGTTGTTTCTTCAGAAATTCCTTGTAAGTTAAGAAGACAAAAAGATAACTACTACTTACAGTTACGTAAGTTCTCAAGCTCTTATTCGTTAATCTTAAATACAGGGTAATTTTCTCAGAGAAATTTTCGTTGTTTTGTAAACTGGCAGGAATTATATCAATTCCGTGAATCCATGTAAATACTGACATCACACTTCTTTGTGATGTATTTCAAGAGTTAAAAGAGCTATTGTTATCTAAATGCTTTTACTGATTTTATAATTCTAAGGCTCTCTGTAAATCGGACTTGTATTTGTAATAAACATTACGGCACACATGGAGTTCTGGGGTACTGTTAATGATAGCTATTACTTCTTTATCCTTGAGACTTCCGCCGAATGTTCTGGAGTGTCTCTGAATGATGTCCTTGATTGGCTGTTCTTTCTTGATGTGGAATTTTCTGCCTTTACGCTGGCCGATTTGTTTTCCATTTCGTCTGGCTGTTTCGATTCCTTCACGAGTACGCTGATGAAGATCGTTAACTTCTTTCTGAGCTTGTTGGAATGCTAGTTCGATTTGTCTTTTCGCCAAAGATTTCATGTATTTATTCAGGACTTCGATAATTCCTTTGATAAAATCGTTAGTTATGTCATCGCTGCTGGTAATAGATAAATTTACCTGTTTCTCCAACTCCTGACGATAAGTACACGTATCAATATGGCGTTCCTTGAGGAATACGAGCTCAACGCCTTTGTCATAAAGTTCTTCATATAATTTGAATCCTTCGACAGCATTTCTGCTCATTCTGGAAACACTGTCAAAAACGATAGTATCGCCTGAAGTGATTTTTGCTAAAATTTTCTCAAGTTCACGACGACCTTGATATTTAGTGCCTGAAAAAACTTCACGGACAATGATAGCTTGTGGGAAAAGACTCAAAATATTTCTGACCTGACGCTCTATATTCTGCTTAGGTGTGCTGATTCTGCAATATCCGTAGATTTTGTTCATAATGTAGCTTTACATTACCATTATGCCGAGTGTTTTTGCTAGTTTGTATATGACATCCTCTGTCAACCTGCTATATTTTTTTATTTCATTAAGCGGTTTTCCATCCATAAGCATATCTCTTGCAACACGTCTGCGGTCATCGTTTATGGCCTCGAGTCGTTCCTGCTCTAAAACTTTTTCTTGATTATATTCTGTTAAAAACATACCTTTTACCTCCGCTTTATTAGATAGTAAAAAACTTCTGATTAAAAAGTCTTCGGGCATTTCAGTCAGTGCTGCGTCAATCGCAGCCTCTAAATTTTTCTCTTTATCCTGATGTCGCCTGATAGCATCAACTAACCACGCATATTCGTAAAGTGGTTTACAAGCCTCCATAAGCTGACGGTTTTTCCCGTAATTAATGTTCAGCATTGTTACTTTTACTTCTATATCTGCTTCGCAGTCAAATGCTTTGCTTAATCTGAGAAGTTTTTTCTCAGGCAGGCCTTCAGTCCCATTATAGAAACATATACACTTCGGACAAGGTACTTTTTGAAGTTTGCTACTATAAGGATTGTAATCGCTGGTTGCAATATATTTCTCGTACAGTTTAGCCGCATAAATAAAAAATCTCATCGGTACATTCGGATTATAACTGCTCTGGTGTTCCCATAAACTAAGACTGTTAACAATTATGAATGAAGCGTCATTTTTCATGCCCAAATACACAGCGTCTTCGATTGTATTGAACTGTATATCGTCGGGATTATCGTAGTTAGAACCGTTTATTGCGTTATATAACGCCAGCGTCCATTCTCGATTCTCTGGATTCCCGAATAAAAACTTAAATACACGATCCTTATATTCCCTGTTTACTGTTGTCAAGTAAAAATCACCTCTTGAATTTTTTGTATATTATATCAGATTAAGTCTTATATATAACGCTCGTCTTTTATAATACTTCACTCAGTACATGTAAAGACGAGCGCATTATCAAATATAATACTTTTTATATGGTGGTTAAAAATGATACGATATAAGAATCGTCATAATGCCCTTATTTCAAAATCTTCTGGACTACCGGCTTCTTGCCACTTTCTGAAGAAAGTGTGCACTTTCGCTATTATTTCCTGCTCGCTATGCTCTGGAAAATATGTACGCAGAGCATCAAAGCTGATTTTTTCGCCTTTATTCTCAGGTTCAGAAACACTTCCAGACATGTTTGAGCGTTTCCAATCTTCAACAACATTCTTCAGTTCATCCAGAGTAAGGTCAGGATTATTGTTGAATTTCTTTCTGATCCAGCTCGCTAAAGGAATCGGGATTGAGTTATTGTCATCCTGTAAAAATTGCAGAACAATCTCCTGTTGAGATTTATTCAGTGTGGACAATAATTCGCCAGCTCTCCTAGACAGCTTTAACTTGCCTTCATTATTCCGATAATGAGTTCTACTGTCGTTCTCTCCACCGATGAGCCTCAATAATCCATCGTTCAGATTCAAAAGGGCTGAGTAACGCTGTACAGTCTTCGCTTTGACATTGAACATTTCACCTACTATATCTGCCGCACTCTTTTCAGACGCTTTCCCCTGATGACGTTTTGCACGATACGTTAAACCACAGGCTTTGATTTGTTCTCTCAACGTTATTTTCTTTCGGTGCATGTTCGAGGTCGTCAATATCTCGATTGCTCTGTCATCGTCGCAGTCAGAGATTTCTATTATCGGGAGTTTCATTTCCTCTTCAGACTTTTTTCTTCGTTCTTCATTTATGCTGTCTACTGCTTTTTGTCTCCTGTAGCCCGATAATAATTCATATTTACCGTCTTCCCTTCTGCGTACTAACAGAGGAAACAAAACCCCGTACTCTTCAATACCCTTGCGTAACTCTCTCATATCGGGATCATTGTCATCTGGTACGTCAAAGGGATTGCTCACATTAACGTCTTGTTCATCATCACATTCAGCTTTTATCTTCCCTGAAAACGGGAGCAATTCAGAGCTACTGACATACTTTACAGGACCATCGTAACTAATCTGCTCCAATACCTCTTCGTCAGGTATTTTATCGGTCATTTTCTCTGTTGACATAACAAAATATTCCTTTCCGCAATAAATTGACTTTTATATTGTATCATGCGCGATTAAAATGTAAATACGATACGAGCAAAAATTTTATTTTAACTTCTGGACCAGACTGGAGAAGAAGTTCTACGAGAGATAATCTAATCTTAAAAAATAAAAATTTCAAAGTTGCATTTTTTAGAATTCTATGTTAAAATTTTCCGTGTTGTAAAAAATATAATATTTCAGGAGGTAACAAAATGAAAAATTGTCGCAGAAAAGGAAACAGGGTTATAACAGGTGAGGTAGTAATTATAAACAGCGACTTAATGTCTCCGAAAAAGCGTTTCGGAACAAAAAAATACGGAACCACTTTGATCCTTCACAAGAGCGATGAAACAACTACATCGTCTATTCAGGAAGCAATGCGTGTAGCGTTTGAGGGAAAAGCCGTCAAGATGTTCGAAAACACGGATACAGAAATCAAGTTCGAGGAATTCATCACTCCTCTCAAAACACACAATAACAACGAGGACATATATTACCTACGGACTATGTCGCGCGAAAAACCTGAGGTAATTGACAAACAAAAAACACCCCTCGACAAGAAAACTTCCATCTGTGATGGTGCTCTCGCTAGGGTCTCTATGACCTTCGACTGTGCAAATATCGCCGCAGAACAAAAGAAAATAATCTATGCAATACTAGATAACGTTCAGATTCTCGACAACAACAACCATCTGCGCGACATCGAACTGGAAAAACATAGATATTCAGCTCTGGAAGATTTCGACGATGATTGTGATGTTTATGAAGAAGTCTCTGCGGAAAAAGACATTACAGAGGAATCCGCGTAGTTTCGTCCGTTAACTAAAGAAGATTTCAGATCTCAATGTCGCCAACGTTGAACCTGTTTTCTTCTTTAGCCATTATAGGTCAGACTTATAAAAGCACGGTATTCTTTTTTGATATGCTCTATTTTACCACATATGCCGTGCTTCCGTTTTGTCTTTTTATTTCCAGAAAAGGAGTATAGAACATGATACAGTTTCTATCATCAACCGCTATTATCAATGAACTTGACAGAGAAAACTCCTCTGCTAGAAAAAAACTCTTGTCCGAAGGCTGGCAAGAAAACAAAATGAGAGCTGAAACTTACTGTGCAAGCAAATCGGGTCATGAAGAAGCTAGAGTCTTTACTAGGACTATTTCACTTGATGTAAAATACCCAGAATATTTTGCTAGAAGACCCGTGAATAATGTTCAGAAAAACGCAATGCTGAACAATAACGTATCAAACAATCCTAGTGATACAAAGGCTTTAGATACGGGGTCAAAATCCACTATTGGACCGGATGAGAATAATTCCAGACCCCATGACAATGAACTGAGCTGTATACATTCCATGTTAGATTTGCCTTCCGTCAAAGCTATGCGGTCTAATAGAGATTCACTTGTTATCGCTCTCGATACCGAGTTCTTCTATTCCGAAAAAGACCGCTTGATTCTTTCATATCAGTTCGCATTTTACGACCTTAATAACCACAATGTTGTTCATCAATGCGTCTTTTTCCCAGCTGTCAAGAAAAGGCTTCCATTCTGGCGCATGATTTCTTGGATTTTAACTAGGTATAATCTATGCGAGGCTTATGATTTCCGTTTAACCAGACGCTGGCGGGCTACAGTTAAGAAAGGTAACGTAATTTCGCACAAGACTTTCAAATCTCCTAAAGAAGCATATGAGGCTTCTATTCTGGATGAAGAAAAGGAGCTGTTCTTTGAACAGTTTGACGAAAATAGCCCCTTCCGCTCAAAAAATAGAGGCCAAGACTGTGGATATTTCAACGACTATTCAGATTTTCATAAGACCGGGATAATTAAAGACATAACCTTGATTTGTCATTTTGGTTCAGCTGATCTATCTACATTTGAAATACCACACTATGATTATGATAACGAAACAGACAAAAAAGATATACTCGATGTACTGGCTAAATGTAGTTACGTACAAGGGGGTCTAGTCAGTATTTCTCCGTCATATGAACATCCGAAAGTTATTAAGAAATGGTGGAAATTTTATCCCATCCGTTTCTACGTCAGAGATACAATGTGTTTTGCACCCGCTGGACAAAAGAGCTTAAAAAATCTGGGTGAATCTATTTCCGTTCACAAACTGGAACTCCCTTATGAAGCAATTAATCACATGGACAAATATTTTTCTGTTGACCCTGTGAATTACATCGAGTACGCTATCAACGATAGTGTGATTTGCCTCTTGTACAGCAGTGAACTATGGGGGGTAAACAAACACATGGAAATTACAGCTACTTCAGGTGCTGCTAAGGCTTCCTTACCTGTCATCAAAAATCACTTCGGCGTATTTTACGACAAAGACCTAGACTTGCATTACAGAGGACTTCAGAAAAAATCTACAGGGAAGAGATTAACTTCTACCCCAGATGGTCCTAAAGGCTTTACCGAAGATACTTATTACGAACCCGTCTCTGATGATGCTTCACTGATTATAAATGCCGCCGCTAATGCCTACGCTGGAGGTTTTAACGGGTGTCTGGGGGCTAGATATGTAAACTCATTAACACATGACTTCGATTTACAAAACGCCTATCCAACGTCTATGTCCTGTATAACAGATCCAGACTGGGGCAATTATAAGTCTTTGATTTCAAACACAATTGAGAAAAGATTACTTACGTTGCAGGATTTTAACTCTCCTTACGATTTAATGTTCGGTGATATTGATTTTGAGTTTCCTGACAACGTTCTATTTCCATGTATCCCCGTAAACGTGAATGGCAGCGTGATTTTTCCAAGAACTTCAAAAGGGCTGACTAAATGCTATGCTTCAGCCCCAGAAATATATCTCGCTCTACATCTCGGAGCAAAGATAACAGCTAGACGTGTATATATAGCTTCAAAGAAAATCATGCCAGACGGTTCACCTAGCCGATGTCTCTACAAAGTTTGTGAACAGTTCGTTCATGACCGAAATCTCGCCAAATCTAAATGGGGGAGTACCAGCTTTGAACAGAGTTTCTTAAAAGTCGCTATCAATTCTATATACGGAAAAACAGCTCAAAACATAAAACCTAAATCATCTTGGAATGCTGCTCGCGCTGAAATGGAAGACATCGGGTGGTCCTCTCTCACGTCTCCTGTACATGCCTGTTTAACTACTTCTGGCATTCGCGCCATACTAAACGCCGCTATGAATCAACTCTCAAATCTTGGCTATAAGTGTTACTCTGTTACTACGGACGGATTTATCACCGACGCTGCTCTTGATGTCTTGAATAATCTTGATCTTTATGGCTTCAGTGAATATTTCAGAGAGGCTCGTATGCGTCTGACTGGATCAAGAGATATGTGGGAGGAAAAACACACTAATACTTCCTTCCTTAACATTTCAACAAGAGGAAATGTAAGCCAAGATTTAGCAAACGATGACAAAAAAGCAGGTGTATGCGCACATAACGGATTACGTCCATTCTTTATTGACCCTGATGATGGTGAAGTTATTATGCAAACTAACGGTGCTCTTGACCGATATGTTACTATGACTGCTGTCGCTCAACGCACTGGACGAGTCTGTTCTCCTGAAAAACGCTTCACTGGATTCAAGGAACTATCCTATCATGGTATACGCTTAGAAAAACGTAAAGATTTCACTCTCAAACATGGAAAAAGAAATCTCCGTATGGATTACGATATAAAACGCAAACCTTTAGAATCTTCCTTTGAACAAGTATTCTTCACCATTAAAGGAGTAACAGAAGAAGTCTCAGTAAAAGGCTCGCTGAAAAAAATCACCGTACCTGATGTTCATAATTGCGAATGGATGAATTTCGATTCTATTCCTTACGATTCTGTGGCCGAATATGAGGCTTACAGACGCATTTACGATAACATTGACTGCCTAAGAACTAAAGCAGACTGGGACAAATTTTGGCTGAAGATTCATTCTTTATCATCCAATGAAGTCCACAAGAGACACATCTCTGACGTTTCTTGGACTATCTTAATTAGTTGTGTTATGGGTCATAGACTTGGCTTCTGGAACATTCCTGCACTCTCAGACCCAGAAAAAACTGTAGATGAAAAAGTCGCTTGGATAAATCAATTCAATACCAGCAGTAAGAAATTTACTACTTCAAGCTGGAAGAATTGCCGCCGTCCTGACAGAATAAGTCAAATGGTCAGCGAAGCCAATTGTCGTGAATTATTGGAACAGATGACCACATTAATATAGTGTGTACTAGGGTATAATATCGTAATTACAATTTAGGAGGATTTCTGATTATGCCAAAAGATATGTCGTCTGTACGTTACTCACGGCTGCTGAAAATAATAGCTTTATTTCAATCAAAGAAAAAAGTCTCACGAAAAGAACTCGAACTCATCGGTGAATATAACGTCAAAAATAACGTCGAAAAATATCACCAGAACAGGACATTACAGAATGATCTCGACTTCCTAAGAGATCAAGGAGCTGAGATCGAATATAACAGACAAGAAAAATTATACGTCCTGAAAAACGATGAAATCTTTATCATAAATATAAAAATTACAAAAAGTGAAATCGAAGCTCTAAGTGCCGGACTCAAAATGGTCAGTCATTTTTTACCACACTTGAACTCTGAAGCTCATTCTTTATGGGAAAAACTTGGAATTTACGTACCGCATAATCTTGCAAAAATCGGAGACACTCTGGCGACTTCTACCGTTATCGCTATTCCTGTCGCTCCTGTCAAACCTGATATTTTTAGCATTCTCATTGAGGCCAAGTACAAAAAATCTGCTGTCAATATTCGTTACCTATCTCCGAATAAAGAACCAAGAGATTGGAGCTTATCACCTTACGATTTTTATTTCAGAGGTAATGCTTGGTACATGATCTCTTTCAATCACAAACATAAAGCCTTATCTATTCACCGAATCAGCAGGATTATTAAAGCCGAATTTTCATCAGATAATTACGTCCCAGCTGAAGAAGGCGGTTTTTCGGATGATTTCACTTCCACCGCTTGGCACATTACTCCGGGACGCGAAAAACATTTCTTCAAAGTTCAACTCTTTGAAAACCTCGCTAGTTCCATGCTCGAAATTAAATGGCATCCTACTCAGAAAACTGAAAAACTCCCAGACGGGAGCGTCATTCTTACAGCGGAAGTTCCTAATCTTGATGAAGTCGCTAAATGGTGTCTGGCTGGTGCTCCCAACGTAAGAATAATAGAACCCGAAGAGCTAAAAGCGAAAGTTAAAGAATTTGCTCTACCTTTAATTCAAAATTAAAAGTAATCCCAATCAATTTCTACAAGCGGTTTTTTATCTATGCCATCAGGAATCATTATATTTTCAACGCTGAGCTTCTGACACCATTGAAAAGCCCCGTATCCTATATTTTCAACAGAAGGTGCTTTTACAATTTCAAGCGAATCACAATCTGAAAAGGCGTGTTCCTCTATGGTCTTAACTAAGGGGATATCGACGCTTTTTAGATTTCTGCACTGATTAAAAGCCAAAACACCGATAGATTTTAGGTTAGGAGCGGATAATTCGATAATCCCTGTACATGAATAAAAAACATTGTTATTAACTTTTTCGAGTTCGGGAAGTACAGAAGGCAACTGAAGTTTTGAACAACAATAAAACGCTCCTGTATGTAGATTTTTCACATGAGAAATATTTATCTCCCTAAGCTCAGAACAATTTTCAAAAGCCTCAAATTTTATTTCTATCAGTCTAGGTGAGATTACTTTTTCAAGTTTTACACACTTAATAAATGCCCGCTTATCAATACGTTCAAGCAATGGCGCATTGATTTCTTTTAGATTTGCACAATGAGCAAACGCAGATCTTTCAATGTATCTTACGTTGTTCATGCTGACATATCTAAGCTGTATGCATTCAAAAAAGGTCTCCTGTAACCATTCTTGAATCAGTGGAGCATTTACGTTTTTCAGACGAAAACATTTACTGAAAGCAGAGATACCAACATTCTTAACATCTGAGAAATCAATTTCTTCAAGACTGCAACATTTTTCAAAAGTCCTCAAGCCTATTCTTTCAACCATTGGCGCATGGATATCAGACAGGTCAAGACAATTTTCAAATGCTTCATCTCCAATTTCTTTAACTGCTGGCAAATATGCCTTCCTCAAATTAAAGCAATTTCTGAAAACTTGCGTACTCAAGTAATATACTTCAGGAAAACTAATCTCCTGTAATCCTTCACAATCTTCAAACGCATTACTTGCTACATATTTCGCTATAGGGGAATAAAATTTTTTCAATCTTTTACAGCCTGTAAGAGCGTTATTACCAATAACGACCAATGAAGGCACATAAACTTCTTCAAGCTCAGTACAATTCAAAAACATGTACCACGCCAGCATGCCCAAGTCGTAAGATGAAAAAGAAATAATGTTTCTTCCAAAAACATTTTCTTCCGGTTGTTCCATACTTTGAGGATTTGTCGGTATAATTCTCTCAAAAACAAGATTATAAGGCTTATCAAAATTTTTGAAAAAGGCTCTCAATTCTTCCGGTGTTACGAAACTAAAAAGCCCCTTTTCGCCTTCAAGTATAATCGTATCTCCGGCCTGATATAAAGGAACTTTCACATTCCAAAATTCTTTGAAAGAAACTCTTATATCCAAAATAACCTTCCCTTTTTAATTCTAAAATTCTGGAGAAAACAATTAACACTGTTATTCACTATATATTAATCCCAACCCCAATCGCAGTAGTCGTAGTCGTATTCTTCGATTTCTTTGTTAATGTTATAAAATCTTGCTCCGGCTCGCAGAAGAACACCTATAAATTTATTCTTCCTTTGTTTTCGAGAATGGAGATAAGGGATAAAAGCAAATCCCATAGGAGGAATCTTATAATCATTCTTATCGTCATTAACATTAGCCCCAGCTTGTATAAGAATTTTAATCATTTTCTCTGGTTGGAAATAATAATTATGATATACGCGATAACGACATAAGTAATGCCCATAATCAAAATAATCAGGAGAATTATAATTCTCTATGGAAACTATGTGATGTAACGCCGTATAATTATTCTCATCTCTCATGTTAACATCTGCACCATTTTTTAGCATTAACCGCAAAGCTTCAGGCGATACAGCGTGCCACAAAGCTTTTTTACGTGAGCCATGCTTAGGTAATAGCGGACCTTTATAAAAAACATCTTCGTATTCAGAATAATATTCCGAATAATAACCATACTTTGCTACAATTTTATCAAGCCACTCAGGGTGCATTTTCATATCATCCGGGGTAAATGAAGTACCTCCTATTAAACCAACAAAATACTCAAATCTGTCCTCATAATATCTTGTAGCAATAGAATTATCAATCTTACAGCTAAATTCACACAGAGATAATGTTTCATCATTCATATCAGAACCGGGTATACGAAAATTGAAATCTCTGAGAACTTTTACCAATTCAGAGCCGACATCAAGACGCCTCTTCAAAATAAATAATGCCTCCTGATCTTTCTCTGAAAAATCTTTAATGTGCTCCATTTCTGGTAATAAATTTTTCTGCATATACCAACGCGGACAATTAAGGTAAAGATAACGCAGATCTGCTCCGTTCTCAAGAAGCGTTCTAAGACTTCGAGGTTTTCTATACATTAACGAACAACTAAGAGATGACTGGCTTATTATATCTTCCGGATTTGTATCAATAAAACCATATATCAAATTAGGATTAGCACCTTTTTCAATACAAACTTTTATCAATTCAGCCATCTCATTCTTAATAGCATATTCAAACACTTTATTCAATTCATTAGGAGGTATTAATGCAAAGAACCTTATAATCTCATCTTCTGATAACTTCTCCCAATTCATATTTTTTATTTTTGCCCTACTATCAAATCTATTCATAATCAAAAAAATTACGCTCATCAAGGCGTTTCAAAATTGCTACCAAAATATTTTTGTCTTTACGAGGAACAACTCTAATTGTTGTTTTTCTGATTATTTCAAGCCCACTGCCATTCAAAGCATAATAATATAACGGCCATTTATCCGAATTTTCGACGTAATCAAGACGAAACGCTATATTACTATTAGGAACATCAGGTATTGTCCCATATCCCATAATATCAAGGTC
>CALAUZ010000242.1 GCA_937892105.1 uncultured Fretibacterium sp.
ACATATAAATACTCTGTTACAGAGGTTATGTTAATTGTGAAGACAGGTTCTTAGACGCTATATCCGTTACCAAACTGGTGAAAACTAAATACATTGCAGGGGAGAATTTCGACTACACGGGGGCTATCATTACTGCTCATTACCTCGATAGACACACCGAAGATGTTACTGATAAGACTACTTTCAGCCCAGAGAACGGCTCGACTTTCAGCCTTGAAGATACATCGTCAAATGTCGTTATACGGGTCTTAGTATCTTACAGTGATTTAGAAAATGGGTTCGATGTAACTATTGGCGATGTCGATTTTGACTGTCAAACTCTTAAAAGCCTATTTAGTCCTTATAAAAGTCGTTTTGTATTACATGTGTAATTATATAAGGCTTTTTGGTTTTATTAAGAGACTAAAACAAAACTAAGTCTAAACGGTCTTACTTATACCCCCGTATTGGTATTTGTAAGAAATAAGCCCGTTTGGTATTATATAAAAAAAAGAAGGGAAATGAAAATAGGTGAACAAATAAGGCAACAACGCAGGTTACTAGGTATAAAGCAGGAAGAATTGAGCAAGCTGGTTGGAGTATCATTAAAGACCATACAGAGATGGGAAAATGGAGAAAGAAGCCCTAGACTAGATGAAATAAAAAAATTGGCAGAAGCCCTAAAAGTCTCATCTAGTTATCTCATGGAACAGGAAGATACGGCAACCTCCATACAAACATCTGCTCCTCAATTAGAAAAAGAGATGGAACGTGATACAAATATGGCAGTAATAACGCTAAAAGATGGAAATCGAGTACAAGCTCCAGCCACGCCCGAAGGGTATGCGTTTTTAACCAAAACTCGCAATTCATCTCCTACTTCTATAAGTGGGAGATGAATTGCACTATATATTATAATTTCTATATGCTAAAATCAGTCATGTAATTAGAGATGAGGTTAGTATTATGATTTTGGATAGTAATAATCATTCAGTACTCTTATTATATTATCATCTTATTCTTGTTGTAAAATATCGTCGTAAAGTTTTTGATGATTATATGAGTGATTTTGCAAAGAATATTTTTGTTCGCATCTCCCAAGCGTATAACATAACACTTGAGCAATGGAAGCATGATAAATACCATGTACATATTATGTTTCGTACTCACCCTAATACTGAAATCTCTAAATTCATAAATACGTATAAAAGTGCCTCATCACGACTTATAAAGAAAAAATACCCTGCTGTTCGTAAAAAGCTTATGGAAGGAAATGTTTTGGTCAAGGAGTTTTTGTTTACTTACCACAGGCGGAGCTCCTATAGAAGTCATAAGACAATATATAGAAAAACAGGGTATAAGCCATGAATAGATCATATAAATTCCGAATATATCCCAATAAAGAGCAGAGCATCATGTTCGCAAAAACCTTTGGCTGCGTGAGATTCATCTATAACCAAATGCTTGCTGATAAGATTGTATGTTATCGTGAGACAGGTAAAATGCTTTTCACAACACCTGCGCAGTATAAAACGGCGTATGAATGGTTAAAGGAAGTTGACAGTCTTGCGCTGGCCGATGCACAGTTGCACTTGCAATCAGCATATAGTAATTTTTTCAGAGGGAATTCAAGTTTCCCCAAATACAAGAGTAAGAAGAAAAGTCGAAATCGCTATACTACGAATAACCAGAACGGAAGCATAAGAATTGAAAACGGAAAACTCAAGCTGCCTAAAGTAGGCTTTGTGAAGATAGTACAGCATCGTGAAATTATCGGAACAATCAAGAGCGTAACAATCGAGAAGACACCGACAAATAAATATTATGCAAGCATACTTTTGGAATGCGAAAACCAAGTACCCGAAGTAGAATTGCATAAATTTATTGGTTTGGATTTCTCAATGCATGACTTGTACGTAACTTCCGAAGGAGAAAAGGCAAATTATCCCAGATTCTTACGCAGACTGGAAAAGAAATTAGCGCGGTTATATCGTAAATATTCAAAGACTAAACATGGCAGCAAGAACCGAGAAAAACTAAGGCTGAAGATATGTTTAGTATACGAAAAAATCACGAATCAGCGAATAGATTACTTGCACAAGAAATCATATATTCTTGCAGGAAATTATGATGCAGTGTGCATAGAGAATCTGGACATGCGTGCGATGGGTCAGCAGTTACGCTTAGGTAAGTCAGTAGCGGACAACAGCTTCGGGAAATTTCGAGAAATGTTGAGTTACAAACTATACTTTCGAGGCAAAAAGCTAATTATCGTAGACAAATGGTTAGCCTCAAGCCAGCTTTGCAGCTCATGCGGATACAAGAATGCTCATGTCAAAGACTTATCAATAAGGAGCTGGGAATGTCCGTCATGCGGAGCCGAACATGATAGAGATATAAATGCAACGATAAATCTTAGCGAAGAAGGCAAGAGAATAATAGCTGC
The DNA here is from genome assembly GCA_937892105.1 of uncultured Fretibacterium sp. The sequence goes on from CALAUZ010000242.1 coordinate 2,426, forward strand.
AACAACTACCGTAGGGACTCCGGGAAGTAACGCCTTTGGAGAGGACGTAAGACGACTTCAGTCAACACGAATGGAGCGCGGCCTCGCAGAAATAGGAAGTCCCCGCTTCTATAGGCGGAGGTAGTTCACCTATGCATCATGAACCCGTTATGCTTAATGAAGTTCTCGCTCTCATTGAAGGACATTCGCACAATAATATTCTCGATGGCACTCTCGGACTTGGAGGCTACTCTGAGGCAATACTGGAGAAATTCCCCGACTGCAATGTCTTGGGGATTGACAGAGACACTGAAGCTGTATCATTCTCGCGCGAAAGGCTGAAGTCTTACGGCTCAAGGTTCACGGCCATGTGCCGCAACTTCGGGAACATCTCGGAGATACAGGGCGTTAATGCGCATGATGTATTCGTGTTTGACTTGGGGGTGTCGAACATGCAGCTTACCTTACCCGAAAGAGGCTTCTCATTCAACAATGAAGGCCCTCTGGATATGCGAATGAACTCCAACGACAACTGTCCCAATGCCGCAGACGTTCTCAGAACTTCTGACGCTGACACTCTGACGGAGATATTCAGGCTTTACGGCGAGGAACGTTACGCCAGACAGATAGCTTTGGCCATAAAACGGCGCGATACACCGCCTTCAACGACAACTGAGCTTGTGAACCTTATACGCGATACCCTTCCCCAGCCTGTGCAGAGGAAGATGGGTACTCACCCTGCCAGACGAGTATTCCAGGCATTGAGGATATTCGTCAACAATGAGACGGGAGAGCTTGAGGAACTGTTGAGGACGTTACCGGAAACAGGAAGCAAAGCACTGGTGATATTCGTGTCGTATCATTCGCTTGAAGACAGGCTCATAAAACACGCTTTCAGAAAATGGAAGGACGAGGGAAGGGGACAGATATTGACCAGACACCCTATGACACCATCACAGGAAGAAACGGAAAGGAACTACAAGGCAAGGAGCGCAAAATTAAGGGCATTTTCTCTTAGTTAAGACTATGTATTTTCCGCAAAATGTGGTATTATCTTCTCAACTAAAAAATATTCTCACTAAAATTTACAGAAAGGAACCGGGGGCGAAGGAGAGTGCGTAAAGACGATACCAGCAAAATAAGAATAACGTTGAAGTTTGTATTTATGTTCGGTGTGGTGATAAGCCTTGTAATTGGTCTGGGAATTTTAAGGTTTCACGCCGCACGCTTGGCCTATTATCTTGAATCCGTAAACCAGTCAATACAGAAATATTCCGATGAAGAAGTGATACTCAGGCAGGAGCTTTCCGCTCTGGTAGCACCCATAAGGATATATTCCTACTGCAAAGAAAGTCTCGGAATGCAGAAGGTCATGAAGGCTGAAACACTCCCCATGCGTTTCCGCAATGAAAATCTCGCGGCCTCAAGAAACAGTATGCCTTCAGCGAAACAGGGCTGGCGTTCTAGCCTCGCATGGTTATTCGGCAGGCAGTAAGGCATACGGCACTCCATGTATTCGTCCCATAAAGGCAGGGCAGGAAATCCCTGGATATTGTTCGTATTATTCTTCGTAGTAATAGGCTGTACGTTAGTCGCACGTCATTGTTACCCTGAACCCAGAGTAGTCCAGCAATCCCAGCATCAATACTGGAGGAAAGTCCCCCTTAAATCCACGCGCGGAATAATTCAGGACGCTAAAGGCAACGCATTAGTCATTTCCGAAACATTGCCATCGTTCGCAATAGATCCGTCAATGATAAAGTCTAAGGATCTGGAGGAGATTTCGCAGGTAGTTTCCCCAGAAATGTTCATCAAGATTACGGAAAAGATGAATACTTCAACGCGCTTCATGTGGCTGAACCATAAGGTTTCGGAGGCTGAGGCAGAGAAGTTCAAAGCGTTAATGGGGAAGGTCAAGGCAATCCGCAAGATAGATGAACCCTACAGAAAATACACAAACCAGCGTCTAATGTCCCACATTCTCGGCTTCTGCGACAACGAAAACAAGGGGCAGGCAGGTATCGAGCAGGCATGGGACAATACTCTGTACAATCCTCCCGGACAGAAAATAGTAGTGCGCAGGCATGGAAGCCAGGCCGCCGCAATCATAGAACGTGAACCCGAACGCAGAACCGTAACACCCATCATAACCCTTACATTGGACAGCCGAATACAGTATGTTGTTGAGAAGCACCTCTTCAAGACGGCAGAGCAGGAGCGCGCAAAATGGGCAGTGGCATTGTGCATGAACCCCAATACCGGCGAAGTTCTCGCAATGGCAAGCTACCCAACTTATGATCCCTCCAACAGAAAGAGCTTAACAACAGAAGCCCTCTCTAATGGAGCAATAAGCAGGACATATGAACCTGGCTCAACGTTCAAGCCGATATACATGGCCGTTGCTCTTGAAAGAGGACTGGTTAAGAAGGACGAAATGTTCTTCTGTCCGGCGAAACTAAAGGTTGCTGACGGTTTCATAAGGGAGTCGGACGCAAGGGTTGCATTGGGTAACGTTGACACAGCACACCTCCTCATAAAGTCGTCGAACGTCGGAATGGCTCAGATAGGCATACGTGCCGACAAGGTAAGCATGTACGAGAGCTTGAAGGCTTTAGGTTTTGGACAGGAGACAGACATAGAGCTTCCTGGAGTATCGCGCGGAATACTGCCTTACCCTGAGAACTGGAGGGGAATTACTCCTGCAAATATAGCGATAGGACAGGGACTTGCTGTTACACCGCTTCAGCTTGTTACGGCGATGGCGGCTGTAGTGAATGGCGGAAAAATCATGAGCCCCTACATCGTCAAGGAAGCAGTAAACTCACTGGGTGAACTGGTATACAGGGGAGAACCGAAAGTAATGCGCGAAGTCATCACCCCTGAGACAGCAGCATGGATACGCCAGGCAATGCGCAGGGTAATCATTGAGGGGACAGGAAAGAGGGTAGCTACCAGCATTACGAATGTTGCGGGGAAGACTGGAACGGCTCAGGTTGCCGGAAAGGGAGGATACCAGGCAGGGAAATATGTTGGGTCATTCATTGGTTTCTGGCCGTATGAAGATCCGAAATATCTTATGCTTATCGCCATAGGAGAACCGTCAAACGGAAGGTATTACGGCGGTGAACTGGCAGCTCCTGTATTCAAGTCTATAGTTGAAGAAATGGCCGAACTCGAATATTATTCATGACATAAAATTTTCCATGAAGGCAGGTTAATATGTTGAGCGTCAATTTTGGAGAAGTCCTGAACTTTGTACGGGCAAAAGGTAAGAGCGTTAATGTCCGTGTGAAGTCTCAGGACTATTTTAGTGTTCAGATTTCAGATGTAATTTCCGACAGCAGAGATGTTAAACCCGGCACTCTCTTTGCCTGTATAACAGGGGAAAATTCGGACGGCCATCAATTCGTCAGCATGGCCGAAAAGAACGGTGCATGTGCGTTGCTTTGTGAACATGAAGTGAACTCAGACCTGCCGCAGATTATCGTCGGGCATGTCAGGGATTACTTGGGGGAAGCTGCCTCACTCGTTTACGGCAATCCTTCAGGCAGGCTTCTTATGGTAGGCGTAACAGGCACGAACGGCAAGACTACAACAACATACATAACTCGCTCAATTCTTCAGGCGGCTGGAATACGTACCGGTCTTCTCGGAACAATCATCGAGAGCGACGGTGTAAACGATAAGGACGCTGACAGGACTACCCCCGAAAGCTGCATAGTTCAGAGACAGCTTGCTCATATGGTGGAGAACGGCTGCGGTGCTTGCGTAATGGAGACTTCATCGCATGGGTTGTTTCTGGGACGGCTGAAGGGTGCGTTGTACGATGTACCGGTGTTCACGAACTTATACCCTGAACATCTCGACTTCCACAAGGACATGGAGAATTACTTTGAGGCCAAGAAGTTATTGTTCACGACATACACAAAGCATGGCTTCAGGGGTGCGGCGAATTACGATGACCCTTACGGCAGGAGGCTTCTCGCAGAATTTGGGGACAGTCTTTGCGGTTTCGGTCTCACAGAGGGTGCAGGATCGCGCGTAGTATCATCACAGACCAGCATTGACGGCACAGAGATTGTGATTGAGGCAAAAGGCTGCGATACTCTCACACTTCACAGCCCTTTAGTCGGGGACTTCAACATCATGAACACTCTCTGCGCAGTTACAGCAATGAGGGGAAGGGTTGATGATGACGCGATAGTGAGGGGAGTTGCGAATGTCCCGCAGGTTCCAGGAAGGCTTGAACGTATTGACCTGCCCAACGGTGCATGTGTTTTCGTGGATTTCGCGCATACACCTTCGGCGTTAAGGAGCGTTTTAGGGGTAATAAGAAAGCTCTCAGGGAAGGACAGACGTATCGTATCAGTGTTCGGACACGGAGGAGGACGTTACCAGCAGAACAGGCCGGAACTCGGAAAAGCAGCCTCAGAATTTGCGGACGAGATAATCATAACATCAGACAACGCACGCGATGAAGAACCGCAGGACATTGCGGAAGCCATTGCGGGAGGAGCAAGCATACCTTACAGGATAATCACCGACAGACCGCAGGCAGTGAAAGCCGGACTGGACAGCCTGAAGTCAGGAGATATTCTCGTAATCACAGGGAAAGGGCCGGAGAAGTTCATCACCATCAAGGGCAACAAGATACCGTTCAATGATGCTGATGCAGTGAAAGCATGGAGGGACGCTCGATAAGATGAATATGACGCTGAAAGAATTATTCGATGATGTTTCGGAAGAGTTTTCGGGATTTGAGTTTCCGCCGCATCTTGCTACAGACAGCAGGGACGTTATACAAGGAGGGGCATTCGTTGCTCTTGAGGGTGAGAAGACTGACGGGCACAAGTATATTCCGCAGGCATTGCAGAACGGTGCAGGGTTAATCATCGTCAGGAAAGGCAAAAATCCAGGCGGCCTAAACATTCCAGTTATTGAGCTTGAGAACCCCGAACGCGATTTAGCTGGTATAGCCTCGCGCAAGCTCAAAGCACACAATCTCACCGACATAATCGCAATCACAGGCAGTGTCGGCAAGACAACTACAAGGGCTGCCCTCCAGAAAGTATTATCCCCGAAATTCAGGATACATGCCCCAGAACGCAGCTTCAATACCCTAATAGGCTGTACTGCTACGATAATGGCCATGCCGACAGATACGGAGATACTAATCCTGGAATTTGGCGCGAACAAACCTGGCGAAATCAAGGAACTTACGGAGTATTTCCCGCCTAGCATAGCAATTTTGACGGCTGTAGCTCCTGTACATCTTGAAGGTTTCGGGACAGTTGAGGGAGTTTTGCAGGAGAAGATGGAGATAACGCACTCCGAAAACCTCCGCAAGATAATCTTCAACAATGACAACGAGTATTTGTCGGAAGCGTTCAAATACTACGTAAAATCTATGGGAGTTGGAGAGCATAAGGACGCAGATTTTGTGATAAGCCATGACACTTCGGAATATTCACTGCCGGCAATGTCATTCGTTCTTGCACACAGGCCTACACAGGAGATTGCACGCTTCACCGCTGACATATGGGGAAGACATAATGCACTGCCTCTCTCGATTGCCGCCTCAACCGGACATGAGCTGGGAATACCGCTTCAAGATTCTGCGGAGAGCGTAAGGGATTTTCAGGCATTACCTGGAAGGGGAAGGGTCATAATTCTTGATGAGGGGCGAAAATTCCTCGTTGATGACGCTTACAACGCCAATCCTGCTTCAATGACGGCTTCACTTCAGACGTTCGCGAAAGTTAAATGTTCCGGTAAAGCCGCTGTTCTGGGCGAAATGAGGGAGCTTGGCGAGAATGCGGCAATGTATCATTCTCAGCTTGCACCGCTTCTTGACAGTATCGACAACGTTATTCTTGTCGGGGAAATATGGCGCGAGGCATTGAAGGGGGATTATGTTTTCGTTGGAACATGGCAGGAAGCACTGGAAGCACTCAAGAATATTCAGGATTGGCAGGGTCTGCTTGTGAAAGGCTCAAACAGTATCGGCTTGAGCAATATAGTGAAGGAATTTGAGGCATGATATTTCTTACGGCGATATTATTCTTCACTCTCAGCATAATACTGCAATATTTCTGGATAAAGTACCAGAGGCATATACATCTCACGCAGATACAGAAATGGTACGGTGTGAACATAGACAACGAGATAAAGGCAGCTACCCCGTCAATGGGAGGAGTTATATTTCTGGTTCTGGGAGTTCTTGCTATGGTTATGGATTTTTCCCTTGACGCTGTAATATTCTGGAGCCTTCCAGTACTTAGCGGGCTGATTGGTTTCATTGATGACTGGCTGAAGTTCAGGACACACACAAGCGAGGGTTTCACTTTCGGAGAATATGAAACTTAAATTTGATATTATTTTTTTATTTACTCAAAAAGAAGAAGACACTATTAGATTTGATGAAGTTTCTGATGATATTTTAAGAGGAAAGTCTTATAATAGGTTTTTAGATGGATTCTCTGAAATAGAAATATTAATTAATTTTAGAAATAAAGATAGTGACAATATTGAAGAGATATTGATAATCAATATAGAAACCTTAAACCCAAGTGAAAAATTAAGATTGATTTATATAATTATAATTTCTATTTTATGTCTTTTTTTATTTGTTATAGTGGCACTTATTGTTACATATTTTTTTTTGAAAAGAAAAATGATGAGAGAAAGAGAAAGAATGATATATGAAGAAGAAGAAAAAAAAGAAATGAAAAAAAAATTAATCCAAAATTTTTTGATGGAAGAATTAAAACCACAATTATTTAACGAAAAAATCAATTTAAATGATAACGATATGTGTACAATTTGTTGTGAGAAATTTGTCTTAGGCGTAAGTGAAGTTTCTGTTACTCCTTGTTCTCATGTTTTTCATCATGAATGTATTGAAAAATGGATAAAAGAAAAAATAACAGACCCTCTTTGTCCTAATTGTAAATTTTCTTTTTTGAAATATATGGAAAATCCTACTAAAATACAAATTGAGAAAAGTGAAAATTTAAAAATAAATATTAATGATAATGAGAAAGAAAAAAATAATAATAATAATTCAAATGAAAATAAAAAAAATGAAGAGGAAAATATTCCTTCATCTGAACAAATGAGGATAAATACCATTTTTATGAATAATGAAAATAATATTGATAATAATAATATAGAAGGAAGTGTTCATATAAGTGATGAAGGGAATAATAATAATTGAATTAATTTATAATCAAATTTACAAAATATTTCAATTTTTTATAATT
>CALAUZ010000243.1 GCA_937892105.1 uncultured Fretibacterium sp.
TTTAGCTAAATACTCTTTAAGCTTTTGTGGGGCAAGTTTCCTACTTCCTTCAGCTGCTTTTCACATTCTTGAATGGTTATTAACTTCACTCGTCTGTCGGTACTTGGGGCCCTCTTGGCGATATTCTATTACTCTTTTACGATAATCTTCTGAATATGCCAGTTTTGTATTTTTTCACTTTTACTGTTTTATAATTGGCCTTACTATATCGTTTTTTGTACAATCCGAAGGCATTGCAACTTGCAATAGAGGCTTGCAACATAGATTCACAGGGAGCACAGACATTAAAGAATATAAATACAGACGAATCCTACAACATCAAAAGCGTAAGTTTTGTGAGAATGCTTTATGCTAACTGTGATTGGGAGAGAACTATGAGCTACAGAGTCCCTAGTATTCCATATGTTAATCAGCATCTCGTTGATTTTAAGCTGTCGAATGCATTAGAGATATTTGATGGTAAAGTAAAAGAATTAGACTTGCCTGAAAGTATCCCAGCCAAGCATACAACAATGAGGGACTAACTTAACTCAAGGCTTGAGTGCTTTCAAAGCAAGCTAAAGAGATTACATCAATATTTTTTACAATCTTAAAAATATTTCAAAATTTCCAATTGTTTTCATGAACCTTGTTATCACCTATTTTTATCCCTTCTTCAGTACAACCACCGTCTCAACATGTGCCGTCTGCGGAAACATATCAAACGCCTTCACGCTTTCCATTGCATACCCACGTCCCGCCAAAATCCTGCAATCCCTCGCCAATGTTGCAGGGTTACACGAAACATATATTACCCTCCTCACACCAAAATCACTCACAGCCTCAAGCACACCCCTGTTACACCCATCTCGCGGCGGATCCATCACAACTGCATCATACCTGTCCCTCAGTTCCGCGATTACGTCTTCAGAACTCCCGCATAACGCCCTGACGTTCCCAAAGTTATTGGCTTCAAGATTACGTTCAGCCATCTTCACCGCACTCCGCCATTCCTCAACACTCGTAACACTTTCTGCCCCCTCAGCAAGATAACTCGTTAGCGACCCTGTACCGCTGTACAACTCAAGAATATTGCCAGCACCTTCCGCCTGATGTGATACATACCCAAATAGCTTCTCAGCCTGCCCTGTATTAACCTGAAAAAATGATGTCGTATCGAATTTCAGCACGTATTTCCCCAAACGTTCGGAAATTAAACCTGACCCGGTAAGATTTTCAGTGTACGTACCTAGTATAACGTTGCCGGGCTTGGAGTTATGGTTCAGCGTAAGTGTGTCGGGACGCGCTGAGTTCCCCAGCAGTGCCAGAGCCTTTACGCTTTTTGCAGACAGCTTGCCGTTGACCACAAATGATAATAACGATTCGCCAGTGTTTATTCCTGTTCGCGCTATTATGTGCCGGAGTTTGCCAGTGTGTTTCGCCTCATCGTAGCCGTCAAATGGGTAATTATTTTCTTCCAGCCCCTCAAGTACTTTGCCGTAAATATCGTTCAGCCTTGCCGCATTAACAGGACAACTACGGATAAATTCCAGCCTGTGAGTTCCAGCACGGTAAAATCCGGTAACTATCTTCCCGTTCATGGCCTGTACAGGAAATGCTGCCTTGTTCCTGTATCCCCAATGTTCTGGTGATGCTTCACATTCGAGACCGTCAAACATCTCGCACGGAAAACCTCCAAGCCTCGTCATTGCGTCCCGAACTATTCCGGCCTTTAATTTAAGCTGCGTTTTATAGTCCGCGTGTTGTAACTGGCAGCCTCCGCACCTGCCGTAGTATTTGCACTTTGGAACCGCCCTTCCTGATGACGCGTTTTCAACCGATACAGTGTCAGCTGTCATGAAGTCCTTTCTGTGCGCAGCAATCTCAGCCCTAACCCTTTCGCCAGGCAACGCTCCGTGAACAAACACTATTCCCCTGTCAGTGCGCGATATTCCAGTGCCATCGCTCGAAAAACCGGAGATTTCAAGCGTTATTGTTTCACGTTTATGATTATTATTCCTGATGATGATGTACACCTTCCCACTCGAAATTTTCGCCAAGATAGAATTTCCTCGCCAGTTCATTCCCAGCAACTTCTTCAGGAGAACCAGACAAGAATATTTTTCCATCATGTATTAAGTACGTCCTGTCGGTAATTGATAACGTCTCGCGGACATTATGGTCTGTGATTAATATTCCGTAACCTTGTGCCTTCAGTTCGTGTATCATGCTCTGAATGTCGGCAACTGCTATGGGGTCTATCCCGCTGAAAGGTTCGTCAAGCAGGATAAATTTCGGCTTCAATGTCAACGCTCGGGCAATCTCTACCCTTCTTCGTTCACCGCCTGAGAGCGCATAACCTTTCGTATCTGCAATGTGTGTAATCTTGAACTGTTCCAGCAATTCATCGGTAAGTTCCTTTGACTGTCTCTTTCTGCCTGTTTCCTCCCATACGAGATTGATGTTTTCCCGAACAGTAAGGTTTCTGAAGACTGACGCTTCCTGAGGAAGATAGCCTATACCCTTTCTTGCTCTGGCATAAACAGGAAGTCCCGTAATCTCTTCGCCATCAATCGTTACAGTGCCGGAGTCAGGACGTATAAGACCAACTATCATGTAGAATGATGTAGTTTTTCCAGCACCGTTAGGCCCCAGCAATCCCACAACTTCACCAGCATTAACCCTTATGCTTACCCCTCCGACAACCAGTCTTCCGCTGTACCCCTTGCGCAAATCCTCAGCTGCAAGTTCATTCTCATTAGTCCCGTTCATTTCCTGCGAGTCTTCCCTGTCTGAGTTTTAGGCTGTGATTTTGTTGTTGACGTAGTAGTTTTCTGCGTCTTAGTCTGAGGACGGGTCTCCAATTTTATGGTTTGCCGCGTATTAGTGTTATTCTTCGTACTGGTTTGCGTCCCGTTATCTTTGGTATCTTTCTTGGGCTTGCGTTCGCGTGAAAGGTCGATGGTGATTTCGGCTCTGTCTGCACTGACTGCCCCTGTGTCTGTCCTGCGTGTTAATCCTCCGAGTGCTTCAACCCTGTTCTGTTCCGGGAAATACACTACGGAGTCTGATTTCAGCGTCCTTCCTCCCTGTATCGCCGTAACATGGCCGCTAACAACAACACTGCCGCGTTCCAAAGAGTACAGAGCGTTATCGCCCCTGAGACTTACCGCATCACCCTGCGATTTGGGCTTGCCTTTGAGCCACACTCCCTTTTTCGCCGTGAGTTCGTAGAGATCCCCTGACACCAGCACACCCTCAACAGAGTCTGCCCCAAAACTTAGACCTCTGGAAGTATCCTCAAGGTTTCTGGCCATGACAATCCAGAATTTCGTCTGCCTGTCATTTTCGGAAGGTTCATCTATTCCGCCTATTCCCGTTATTGTGAGTCTCTCAGCGTCAAGCCTCATTGTTCCCAGACTGCCCCTTATGTTGTCCTGAAACTTGCATGTTGGTATGTCCTGGAACGACAGCAATAATTTTCCGGCATGGAGGTCAAGTTTATCACCATACCATTTTCCTGACGCGGTTATGCCTTCGTTGAAATTGACTTCCCGGCGGTCAACATTGCCTGAACCTTCGGGAGCTGTTACTGTGAGTTCTCCGGCTGTGATGGTAACGTTGCCGTCTGCGAGGAAATCTCCTGTTTCAGCGTCAAAGCGCATTCTGTTGGCTGAGAGCGTGGCTTGTTCCGGCATGTCCGAATCATCAAGGGCGTAACATGGCAATAGTAATATGTATATATATAAGACAGCAGTCAAATATGCGAGAATTTTCCGGGTCATTAAGTTAGTGTGTCTCCTTTCGTTTGGGTGTGAGATAAATATATCACAGTCTGTGCTATATTATTTTGTTGGGAGATGCTGGAATGAAACAAATTGAACCTGATGGGGTAAAGTTGCGGCTTTGAGATATGCTTTTTACGTGGGACGATGAGTGATGAGTAAGGAAAGAATTAATATTTGCAAGCACGGCAATGATATAATCAGGATCATATCAGCCAGGTACGCAGAGAGAAAGGAGACGCTATGTTGATGGGGATTGATGATATACTCGCACTCGCGGAAACTTCGCAGGAACGTAAGGAAATGAAGGAACGTCTCATAAATCTTATGGAGATGAAAGACGAGGATATAGACTTCTCCGACATACCACGCATAACGGATTTTTCACACTTTGTGCGCGGTAAGCCCATCATTGACGCAATGTGTGAGAACAACCGCCGTATCCGCCTCGAACGTGAACGTAAAGAACGCGAAGCCCTCACAACATTGTAACGCAACAAACACACAGACAAAAGCCGGGCAAGAAGCAATTACCCCTCCCCACCCGGCATATGATTTACGCCTTCTCTAAATCGTCCGCAAGCACCTTCGTCAATGCAGGGTCAAACGACAGTGAAACCTTCTCACCCTCTCCCCATATCTTCTTGACATCAGGGTTGTCTATCTGGACTAGGACATTCCCCAAGTCTGTCTTTACCCACGTCTCTACGCTGTTGCCGAGATAGATATTCGCCGTAACTACTCCATCTTCAACACCAGCACCAGGTTCACCAACCGAAAGCGACTCAGGTCTCGCCATCACTAACGCTTTATCCCCCGTCTTGAGCGTATTCGCCCATCTCGGAGCTGTGAAAGCCTTACCCTTAACCTCAACATGGCAGGCATCATCAATCCCCTTCACTTCGCACGGGAAAAATGCTACCTTCCCAACAAAACCGGCAACGAACGTGTCTACAGGGTCTCTGTATATGTCGCTCGGTGTCCCTATCTGGATTATGTGTCCCAGCTTCATGACTATTATCCTGTCCGAAAGGCTCATAGCTTCCACACGGTCATGCGTAACGTACATCGCCGTTATGCCCAGAGACTTCTGAAGGCGGCGTATCTCTACCCTCATCTGTTCGCGCAGTAATGCGTCAAGGTTCGACAGAGGCTCGTCAAGCAACAACACTGACGGCTCAACGATTAGGCTTCGTGCAAGCGCAACCCTCTGCTGCTGACCCCCCGAAAGTCTCGACGGCGGACGCTTCCCCATCTGTCCAAGCCCCACCATCTCAAGAAACCTCTGTACCTTCTCGTCAATATCCTTCTGCGGAACTTTGCGCAGTTTCAAGCCATACCCTACATTATCCGCAACGTCCATGTGAGGGAAAAGGCCGTAGCTCTGGAAGACCATCGCTGTATCGCGCTTGTTGGGAGGGGTGTTTGTTACGTCATTGTCCCCTATCATGATTTTCCCAGATGTAGGCTGTTCAAAGCCCGAAAGCATACGAAGTATCGTTGACTTTCCGCACCCTGAAGGCCCCAGAAGCGTTACCAGTTCGCCGGGTTCAAGCCTGAATGATACGCCTCCAACTGCCGCAACGTCCTGTCCTGACTGCGGATCGCGAAATATCTTCTTTATGTTATCGAATGTTACTGATTTGCTCGCCAATTTCGTTTTCCCCTTTCTTCATCATGTTACGTTCTTCATCAGGTTACTGTTCTCGCGCACAAGCAATCTCATTATCCCGAACGCTCCGAACACTATTATGATTAGCACGGTTGAAAGCACACTCGCAAGACCAAATCTCAGGTTCTCCGAGAAATTGTAGATTAACACCGTGATGTGATACCATTTCGCCGAAATCAGGAAGATTACCGCGCTTACCGCCGTCATCGAACGCACAAACGTATACGACAAACTCGACAGGAATGCCGGTCTCACCAATGGAAGCACTATAGTCCGGAACACTGTAGCCTGATCCGCTCCCAGATCCGTCGCAGCCTCCTCGATTGACGGGTCAATCTGCCGTAATGACGCAATTCCTCCCTCAATTCCAACAGGAAGCTCTCGGATTACGTAGTTGATGATGATTATTGCCGCAGTTCCAACGAGGATTATTGGCGCATGGTTGAAGGCCAGTATGTAGCTTATGCCAAGAAGTGTGCCGGGTAATGCAAACGGTGTCATCAGCAGCATCTCAAGCAGCTTTTTACCGTGAAATTTCCTGCGCACTATCAGCAATGCCGCTATCATGGCTATAATTCCCGCGATTGGCGTAGCTATTGCCGCAAGCGTTACTGTGTCGAATAATGCGTCTGTCGAACGTGTTATTGCCTCTGTGATATTCTCAAGGCTGAACGTGTAATCAATTCCCCAGTTCTTGACGAAGCAGCCCGCAAAAATTGTCCCGTAAAGCATGATGAGGAAGATTATTATCGCAAAGATTATTCCCGTAAGCACACGCCTGACAATCGGTGTAGTAAGCTCCGTTATGCGTCCTGAAGGTTTGCCGGTTACAGTAACATATGAACGTTTCGCAACCCAGAACCTTTGCGCAAGAAACGCCGTTAATGTCGGAAGCAGCAGCAGTATCGACAATGCCGCACCATGTCCGAGCCTGTTCATGCCAGTAACTTCTATGTAGCTTTCCAGTGATAACACCTTCAAGTCGCCAGCAAGAAGCAAAGGATTGGCGAAGTCAGCAAGTGATGTCGTGAAGACCAACAGCCATGCGCTCAACAGTCCTGGTATTGCGAGGGGAAGTGTGATTTTGCTGAAAGTCTGAAATCTTGTTGCCGAAAGGTTCAGCGATGCTTCCTCAAATGTCGAGTCTATAGCCTGCAAAACTCCTCCCAATGTAAGAAACGCTATCGGGAACATTCCCATTGTCTGAACGAGAACGAGGCCGGGAAGTCCGTAAATCGAGAAGTCAAGCCCTACAACTCTAAGCCATCGCGTAATCAGCCCGTTGTTGCCGAATAGAAGTATTATTGAGAGCGTCAACGAGAATGGAGGGGAAATTACGGGCAATACTCCCATTGTTGATATGAGCTTCTTGCATGGCGCGTTAGTCCTCGACACAACAAACGCAAAGAGAAATCCCACAAGGGTTGAGAATGTTGCAGTCCAGCAGCCTAGCTTCAGGCTTCCCCATAATGCAGACATGTATCCTTCCGAGTTGAGGATAGTTTTCCATGTTGAGAGGGAGAATTTCCCGTTCTCAAGGAATGAAAGCCTCAGTGCCTCAAACAGAGGGTAAGCGACAAATATCAGCGTCATAAGGAACAATCCGGCAAGCGCAAAGCCGACAATAGGATCTCTGCTCATCATGAGCTGCCATATTACGACCGCGAAAAGAACGAATGCGCAGAAAAACAGTGTATTCATCATGCGCATAAATCCCTGTTCCCCGTCAGTGCTGAACGAGAATACCAGCGCACCTTCAACCTCATGCGTCTTCATGTCAACGGCAGGGGCGAAGAATAAAGCCTGTTCTTCCTTTGCGCCGACAGTCCAGTTGCGCGCACTCCTGTAGATTTCCTCGTATGCAGCGTTATCGAAACCTTTTGCGAACTCCGGATCAAGAGCGTTTTCTGATGTTAAGGCTGAAAGTTCGGGGTCTCCTTTTGGGGCTGATGAGAGTTTTTCGCCCGGCATTGGGATTTCTGGGACGAGTGCAACTCTGTATGTGCTGGATTCTTCGGCAAGACGCTTTAGCCACTCCGTAACTTCGTCATCGCCTGAAGGATAACCCGCCGCAACAGTCTCGACAGTTCTGCGCTGTGATGCTCCAGTCTGCTTCATGAATTCATCACGGACGCTTGAGTATATCCAGTACCCCACGAGGACAACGAACAGAAGGGTAACGATAAAGTTTATTATCCGCTTATTCAAATTCATACCGTTACAGAAAACTTATAAAAAGTTATAAATTAACTTTTATGTTCCCTTCCTTGTTCCACGCGTCCGCTTTCGCTAATGCTACTAACGTTTGGTGTAACGCTCCGAAGGCTTCAATTCCCGACTAACGTATCGGTACATAATTTCCTTGCTCATTGATGGTTGCACATTTTACAGACGAAACCTTTAACTTTTTTCTCTTTTCTTCGCCCAACGGACAATGTCCAGTTCTCAAAGGCTCACCAATGAGAGAAATTATATTCCATGAGTTAATTTAGAAATAAAAGCTAATTTACTAAATTTCCTGTAAGCGGTTTTTCCTCCCTTCATAAAATTATAAATTTCCTAATGCTTTATAACTGTTTTATAAGTTTTTCCTAACTGTTGTTAAGCCCCCTGAGAAAGTGATAGAGGGTAAAAACAAGTCCCCCTGAATTTAGGGGAACTTAAAGCGGCATTATGTATACTTTACTTTTCGGGAGCTGTTGAAATTTCCTTGTTCCAGCGTTCGAGAAGTCTCTCCTTGTTGGCAGCGTCCCACTGGTCGTCCTGGTTCACAAGCGACATATCTGCAAGCGAAAAGCCCGTATCAGTCGGAGTAGCTTTATCTGACAGAGGAATGACATACCATTTCGCAATGATGTCCATAGCTTTCTGTCCGAGTACCCAGTCATAGAGCTTCTTTGCGTTGAGAGGGTCTGGGCCGTCTTTTAGGATTGACATTGAGGCGGTCTCAAAGCCTGTTCCGTCTGACGGTATGACTATCTCGATTTTTGCGCCTTCCCTCTGGAGCTTTATCTGATCGTGAAGGTAGCCGATTGCGATTGGTATCTCGCCTAATGCGCAGGACTTTCCTGGTGCTGACCCAGAACGCGTGAACTGTTCAACCGACTTGGCCATGTCCTTGAAGTACGCAAAAGCCTTGTCCTCATCACCGCCGTTAATTCGGATAACAGTCGTAATCATGTTGTAGGCTGTACCTGAAGTGCTGGGGTGTGCAACGCGGACTTTCTTGGCATATTCGGGCTTGAGGAGATCTGCCCAGCTCTTCGGCATTTCGAGACCTAGTTCCTTCGCACGTTCGGTGTTCATGCAGAAAGCTATCGGCCCAATGTAGAGACCTGTCCAGTAGTTTTCGGGGTCTCTGTACTTTGCCGGAATGCTGCCTGCAACGCGTGAACGGTAAGGTGTTGAGAGGCCGCGAAGTTTCGCCTCAATGTGCTGTGTCCCAACGCCGCCTACCCAGATTGAAGCCTGAGGGTTTGCGCGTTCAGCCTCAAGACGTGCTATTGCCTCGCCGCCTGAGAGCCTTACCCACTCAACCTTGATGCCCGTATCTGCCTCGAAAGCGTCAAACAGTGCCTTAGCGAGTGGTTCTTCCATAGTCGTATAAGCCTTTACGACTTCGGAGCCTGAAGCCATGACGGAAAACATCATGACGATTACGAGTGCTAACATAAATTTCTTCATGCTGCAAAACCTCCTGAGAGTATAAATTTTTGGAACATTTGAAGATTGAAAGTATAAGTAGTATTTTACACGTCATGCCTGAATATTTCTATCGTTGAATGAGTGAATGCTATAATGCCCGCAAATACCGCAATGATAGAGATGATTATATGACACCTGAAGAAGCCTGCCTGTACTTGGGAATTTCCCCTGATGATGAAGACCTTGATATTGAGCAGATAGAACGCAACTATAAAACGAAGACCGCGATATACAACCCCAAACGCTTCATGCCCGACACTCCGGAATACACTGAAGCCCAACGAATGCGTGCCAATATCGAGGAAGCATATGAATATCTTACAGAAGCATATTACGATTTATACGGCCATGATGATCCCGAACCCGAAGAGGAACAACATCAGGCTGTCCCGCATCATAACAATAACATTCTCCTGAAGCTGGCTCTAACAATGACGACGATAACGGCATTATGTCTTGCGTATTTTGTGTATACGTCAATGAATGACAAGGCTGCGTCATCAGATGACAGGGATTATGCGAGGGTATTGCAGGAACTTGAACAGTTGCGGGCAAAAACGGAGATACCTGCTGCAGCGAATAACATTGCGCCGGATTATGCAGACCTTGTTGAACGCGTAATGCCTTCCATCGTACTGATTAAGACCGACACAGGGACGGGGAGCGGTTTCTTTGTCAGTTCAAGGGGGGATATACTCACGAACTGGCATGTTATACGAGATGCAGGATATATCACGATAATAACGCAGGACGGCAAGAATATTAACGCTGGCTTGAAGGATTATGACGCGAAAAGGGATATGGCTCTGCTTACTGTTAAGACACCTTACCCCGTGAAATTCCTGAAGATTAGCCCAACATTACCGAGACAGGGTGAGGCGGTAATAGCAATCGGCAACCCCAAAGGTCTAAGCGGTACAGTCTCTAACGGTATTGTGTCAGCATTCCGTGAGAATAATACATGGGTACAGTTTACAGCTCCAATATCTCCAGGTTCAAGCGGAGGAGCGTTAATCAATCTGCGAGGCGAAGTTGTAGGAATGCCGACGAAACTGCGTACAGACGGGCAGAACTTGAACTTTGCGATTGCACCAGGAATACTCTCAAGGTTCTTCACGTCAGCAAGGGATAAATCTCCCCGTTCACTTCCCAAAGTCTCAAACGAAAGTGTAAGGCGTGATAACCCTGAAAGCATGATATTCGTCCGCAAAGATGAGAGTTACGAGATGTATCTTGCGGCGGACTATATAGAGTATGACAGCGTAAATTCGCAGGCAGCGTTTGTTACAGTTTGGTTTCCGACGGAGAAGACTAACAGGCAGATGAAGAAAGACCCAAACTTCAGAGCGAGGCAAGGGAAGGATTTTGGGCCATGTATTCTGCTATATGCTGTGGACTTTGAGGATAACACATATCTGCATTTGAGGACGGTGAACCTGTATACCGACGGGAGTATTGCGAGGGATTATGTGAGACCTCAGAGGGAATACAGATGGGAGAAACCTTCTGGAAAAAGCAGAATTAATGACCTCATAAATGCGCTCCGTGAATATCTGAAAAATTGAAGGGTGAAAGGGTTGGCAGTGAATAAGTCCCTTCACCCAGATAAGACACTAACTATAATATAGGTGTCCTTGTGTCAGAAGTGGTGATTACGTCTTCGTAATCAAAGCTGATTATCTCGACTTCAACAGTCTCGTATTCCTTCTTGTCTTCCATTGTTGAACGCACACCCCCTTTATTCCTGCTTGTAATCAGGTGAAGCCCTGTAGTTCATTGTGGCATCATAATAGTTATACAGGGCAATAGCAGCCTTCTTCAGGTCAGTACTTGCGCTTGAAGACTTCATTACAGTATCAGCATAAGACAGTGCCGAAACCTTAATGTCAAATTCTCCCCCAGCAACAACATGTATCGTGTAAGTGTCGCCGAGTTTGTGCGCAGAAATACCGCTGATTTGCACACGATATTCCCCGTTGGGCTGTTTAACGGCCATGTTCTCTTTGCTGTCTCCGAGATACGCTGATACTGAACCCAAATATTCGGATTTAGGCACAAGATAGACATTGAGAGCAGTCTCCGAGTCAAGTTCAAGGTTGTATTCAACGGAAGAAATCCCCGAACTTCCCGTGTCCTTTACAATGGCATAATCTTCAAGTTCTCTCCTAACATCAGCACTGTCTGAGGCAATATTCGAGTTTGCGCAGTCCATAATGTGATGTTTTACGCCCAGTGTCCATTTGTTGTATTCAGCAAGCGGCGGCTGAACGTAATGACCGTAATCCTTGATGGCCGAAATCAAAGCCCTTAGATCTTCTGAGGCAGCTGGTATTTGTGCAAGTGCAGTATCAGTGTAATCCTTTACCCTGTAGGTCTGCGTGAAAGTCTGAGTTTCTAAGCAGTGAAGCTCTGCCGTGATTACGTCTGCCATCTGAACGGAATTTATGAAGCACGTGAACCTGTACTCGTTATTGCCCAAGTCGTCGGCATTGTAGAGCATGGCCGGTGTCTGAGCTTCCCCGTTGATAGTGAACTGCATATAGACATCATCGTTTATGAGTTCATCGGGCATACGTATGTAGAAATCCAGACCAATCTGACCGCTGAGTAGGAGTGAATGCCCCGCAAATTCCGGCTTTGTTGCACCATTGATGGTTGTTGTCGTGTCATGAGTAATGCCGCGAAGGAAAAGCAATGGGCAGTTCGAGATGTCAAGTTCCGAGAGCAGAGGATTGTTTGTGCAATCAAGGGCTGTCAGTGATGTGAAGTATTTTAGTCCCTGAAGGCTGGCGATGTTCAGACCGCTGACGTTGAGGGAAGTTATGGCCTTGAGTTCGGAACTGTCGAGGAAGCTATTGCTGTTGGTGTCGAGGGTTTTGACGTATGCGAGGAAGTTTGCGTCAGGGAAGGCTTCGGAGGATATATAAACCCTGTTCAGGAAGTAGTCGGTTATCCATTCATGGCGGGAGGCAAGCCAGTTTTTGAGAAAAGCTGTATTGCCTTCATAAGTTGCTTCCTGTTGGCGCATTCCACGTGAAAGGGTTACAGGCCAAACAGTATGTTCACGTGCTATTGCGGCTGCATGTAAAGATGCCTCACTATCAATTACTCCGCTATCTTTATATAATTCCTTCACAAATTCAGAAATTTCCGCCAGCTTTTGAGATGCTGCCAGTTGGAACTCAGGAAATTTGAATAAATATGTGTAGTAATGGCATGTTCCCGCATATATCCCTTCAGGGCTAAGTCTTATAGTTCCATAACCGCTGGAGCCGTTTCCACTTGACCTATCGAAATCCCATGCAGGGCCACCGTAAAATTTTCCGTCTTTGCAATAAAAGAATACGGATAAGCCGGCAAAATCTATCGTTTTCATAAACTCATTTAGGACATAATACGATACGAACGAGTCCAAGTCTATTAGCCTGCTGATTTGATCCCAATTACCTGATTTAAGGACAGTTTCAAACTCATCTACTTTTGCTTTTACTGTGGCAACTTGAGCTTCGTCCTCAGGCTCTCGAAGTCTGAAAAATCTTCCTGATGATGAGGAGAAATATACATTGCCTGTTTCCTGTCTGCTACTAGCGTCAACCTCAAGCAAAAAATCGCCGTTGTCTGTGTCAATATTGACCCTGTTCTTGTCCTCTTCAATTTTCTCCGTGAGCAGATACATTCCACGATATAAGCCATCAACCCAAACTTCAACTCTCTGATTTCCAGGAGTAGCTTCAAGCCCTAATTTTTCCGCAACATCGAGGCATATTTTGTTCCTCATTAGTGTAGGATCATAGTAATCTGCCAGTAAGCACCATTTCTTCGCCTTACCCAATCCAAAAAGGTCAACCTTGCTGGAAAATTTCATGTTATAAGGTTTCTTTGCTGGATATGCTGTAGAATTTCCCCGCACCTTAATCTGCCCTGCCCACGACAAATCCGAAGCCATGATGCTCCCATCAGTACTCACAACAACCATCTGCGCGGGAACATAGCCAATGGCTTTCGTCAAACTGGTACCGTAAGAAGCTCCGTTTCCCTTGTCGGTTGCAACATAGACTTGCGCAATCTTGCTGTCATACTTGAACTTCACGTTCTTCAACGCAGCCTCAAGCTGTGATTTCAGTCCGGAGAGGGTCTCAATATTCGCATCACCGCTCAATTCAGCGTCAATCATGCCGAGTTTGTCCGACAATGTGCTTACGGTTTCACTTGTGCAGTATGTCGCGTAGAATTTCGGGACGGTTTTTCTGACAGCATTAATCTCCCCGATAATTGTCGTAAGCTCATCGCCCCATTCACCGTCTTCAACACAATGCGGGAATATAGCTGACACATCATTACCCTTGTAATTCGCCGCCTCTGCGTCTGCCGAATTGTCGTCCGTGTCCTGAAATCTTATGCGCCGTATTCCTATATTCTTTGTTTGAACGGATTTATATCCTGTCTCGTATGCTGGGGGTATCTGATCATCAGTTTTGTCATCTCCCTGAACAGAGAGCATATCTACGTAGCCTGAAATGATGGGCTTATGTGTCGCGTTGTTGAAGATTTCTGCGTCTGAAGAGATTTCGTTGGCACCGCATAAAGGAAGCAATATCATTGTTGATGCTGAATGAAGGTTTGCTGTCTGCTGAATGGCGGGATCACAAGCTGCACGGAGAGTTTGAGGGCTTCAGAGAATGCCATGTTAAGGGTGATTTGCTGCTGGTATACCAGATAAGCGAGAAGTCTTATTGCGAAATGGTAGTATTTTATAGAGTCGGCACGCATTCGGAGATATTCTAGCCGTACAGAAAAATTTATAGGCTGTCCTTGCGAAATGGGGGCAGCCTGTTTTGTGTGCAATGATAAACCTTTGCTATAACTAGTCGCATGTACTTCCTCAAGAGCCTGAAGTTGCTGCTTCTACCTTGCCGGATAACAACGTAACCTTGAACGATGTCTTAGTCCCAACGGCAGAGTATCCCTTTATGGCAGCAAGGGCCTTAGCTATAGCCTCACTGTCTGAGTCTTTGTTGAAGTCAACAGTTACCGCCCAGTCTTCTGGCTTGGTTCCAGCAGCAGTGTACTTCACGTCCTTACCTTCAGCGAAATCGCCCCACGAAGGGATATACTCACTGTCTGCCTTCAGGAACGCGGTAACATTCTGCTCTGTATCCTTAACATCATTGCTGTCTAAAAGCTCCATGTAGTACAACGAGGCCGCTGCTCTACAGGCATTAACATTACTGACGATAGCTACAGCTTTAGCCTTAGCTCTAGGGTTGCTCTTGGTGATTGATACTGACATAGTAGCTGCCAAAGCTCCGACGATAGCGATAACTATCAGTAATTCGAGAAGTGTGAGACCTTTACGAGATTTCTTCATGATTTGCGCCTCCTATAATTTTAGACATGCCTAAACTCAACTCCCGTACAGATGATGTTTTCCCGTACAGATGATGTTTTCCCGTACAGATGATGTTTTCCCGTACAGCAAAGATATTCAGATATGTCCACTATAGGAAGTTACCTGAAAAACTCACTGCAAGTTCTTAACTCTGTTAATTATTGTGGATGCCGCTAATTATATCATCCATCAATAATGAATACGCAATAAATATCCCCCCAGCTCTAACACTAGGGGGGACACTCATTAACTTAGTCTTACGCAATAATCTTCTTTGCCTCTTCCTGAATCTCCTTCAGGTGCTCCGGACTCACAAAGCTCTCAGCGTACAGCTTGCAGATGTTCTCCGTCCCTGAAGGCCTAGCCGCAAACCATCCATCAGCTGTAGTAACCTTCAGGCCTCCGATAGATGCGTTATTGCCAGGAGCCTTCGTGAACTTCGCCGTAATCTTCCCTCCCGCAAGAGTATCAGCCTTGATGTCCTCAGGTGAGAGCTTGCCGAGCTTGGCCTTCTGTTCCGGTGTCGCAGGTGTGTCTATCCTCGCGTAATAGCTCGTCCCGTACTTCGCCGTAATCTCCGCATAATGTTCCGCAGGATTCTTCCCCGTCGTAGCCGTAATCTCGCACGCCAGCAAGTCCATGATTATTCCGTCCTTATCCGTCGTCCACACGCTCCCATCTCTGCACAGGAATGACGCTCCGGCACTCTCCTCACCGCCAAAGCCCATAGACCCATCAAGTAGGCCATCAACGAACCACTTGAACCCTACAGGCACTTCACATAACTTCCTGCCTATGCCCTCAGTTACTCGGTCAATGATCGAGCTTGAGACTACAGTTTTGCCGACTGCTGCATCTGCCCTCCAGCCCTTGCGCGACGTGAACAGGTGCTGAACTGCCACTGACAGATACGCGTTGGGATTCATGAGGCCTTGAGGAGTTACGATGCCGTGTCGGTCATAGTCCGTGTCATTGCCGAAAGCTATATCATAATCGTCCTTCAGCTTGATCAGATTCGCCATAGCATAAGGTGATGAGCAATCCATCCTGATTTTGCCGTCATGGTCAGGAGGCATGAACGAGAACGTAGGGTCAAGGTTAGGGTTGACGACCTCCAGATTCTTGATGCCGTAGACCTCAGCTATAGGCTCCCAGTAATAGATTCCCGAGCCGCCGAGAGGATCAGCACCGATCTTGAGTCCGGATTTCGCAACAGCCTCCATGTCCACAACTGACGCGAGAGCCTTAACGTAGGGCAGAACGTAATCGTAGAAGTGTACATTGTCCATCTTTATTGCACGCTCAAACGGGACACGCTTTATTGATGCGACTTGGCCGGACGCTATGAGTTCGTTAGCTCTGTTCTGAATCTTGCTGGTGATCTCCGGGCTTGCCGGGCCTCCAGAAGGCGGGTCGTACTTTATGCCGCCGTCAGTAGGAGGGTTGTGTGAGGGAGTGATGACCATTCCATCAGCCTGCTTATCGTGAGTGCGGTTATGCTCGAGAATAGCTCGTGAGACCACTGGAGTCGGAGTCGGGGCAAACTTCTCCTGAAGGATAAGCTCCACACCCTGAGCTGCGAGGACTTCGACGCATGTTCTCATTGACGGTTCAGAGAGAGCGTGAGTGTCTGCTCCGAGATAGAGAGGGCCGGTGATGCCTTCTGAAGTCCTGTGCTCGACGACCGCCTGAGCTATCGCCAGAATATGAGCCTCGTTGAAGCTGTGGAGTGCTGATGAGCCGCGATGTCCTGATGTCCCGAAAGCCACCTGCTGAGTCTTGTCGTTCATGTCAGGAGCAAGAGTGTAGTAGTCGCTTATGAGTGAAGGAATGTTGACGATTTTCTTCGCCTGCATAGAATTGACCTCCGTTCTTAGATTCGTTAATTTGGGATGTGCATAGTTTATAGCCCAAAGCTGAAAATTGGTAGTGTAATTTTCTCCCATTAATTCACGCTATCATATAAAAATGAATAAGCTTTCAGTTGTGTTAATACCTACTGTGAAAGTTTGCGGCTATAATACCGTCATTCCTAAGAAAGGCAGTGAACATTTTGCACACACACATTCTTAATACAGTTAATGATTTGCGTAATGACATGGTAGATACTCTCTCCAGCTTATGCCGCATTCCAGCAATCTCACCTCACAACGGAGGCACAGGTGAAGAGGCCAAGATTCAGGCCCTCAAGTCCATAATAGACAGCATGAACCTCAAGTATTCATCTCTCAGGATCGAGCGCGTAGATGACTCCGTATCTCCCACAGGCAACAGGCCTTCACTCTTCCTTGAGTATCCAGGCAAGAAAGCACAACGACTCTGCATTCTCACGCATATTGACGTAGTTCCTGAAGGCGACCGCTCCCTCTGGACTATTGACCCGTTCTCTCCAGTCGTCAAAGACTCGAGACTCTACGGCAGGGGAGTCAGCGACAACGGAACCTGCCTCGTCTCCTCACTCTATGCTCTGAAGGCCATTGCTGACTCTGGCATCACTCCGGAGTACACGATACTTCTCGCGTTCGTAGCTGATGAAGAGATGGGCAGCCACTTCGGACTAGAGCCTCTCATGGAGCGTGACATCTTCCGTCCTGATGACCTCGTCGTCGTCCCCGACTCTGGCAATGACGCAGGAGACTTCATAGAGACCGCAGAGAAAGCTATGTGGAAACTCGCCTTCACCGTTACGGGCAAACAGGTTCACGCCTCGCTCCCTCACACGGGCATAAACGCCTGCAGAGTCGCCAATATGCTGGCCTACGAGGTCGATGAAGCATTGCACAAAGCATTTCCTCAGGAAGACCAGACGTTCGAGCCGCCGTTCTCGACGTTCGAGCCTACCCGCCGAGCCGCTAATGTTCCTGCTGTAACCATTG
>CALAUZ010000244.1 GCA_937892105.1 uncultured Fretibacterium sp.
CACCCATAAGTCGTCTTGGGTTTTTACGCCAGCGAGCATATTGTCCAATAACTCGCTGCTAATCTGCATTCTTTTCTGTACCGACTGTTCCATTGGATTGTCCTCCTGGCCTTTTTCCTCTTACACAGTTCATTGTACAGTCTCGCCGAATGATTATTGCAAGCTCTCTTATTGTTTTTAGTGTGATGTCCCTCTCCCACCATTCTTTATCCAACACACTCTTAACACCTCGCACATAATCCACACCCGCAATCACCACACAACCCTTTAGCCCTCAGCCACTCACCGGCAGGGTGATGACCCAGCGCAAGAAATGATGCTGTCTGAAGGTGCAAGCACTTCACGTTCACTCCATCTCCAACTCTTATCCCCCCTACACCTCCCCGCATAACATCACGAAACCTCTTAGCCCTATACCTTCGCATAAAGTCATTCATTCTTTCGCCGCCAAGCCTCAATCGTATTACCTGGTGCAAAATGTTATAGCGTCTCCAGTCATGTACCAGCTTTTTCGACAATATATGCCCCTCAAGCTCTCTAACTCCTCCAGAACTCTCTACCCTTCCCGCCTGCTTCACCAAATACGGACACACCAGCCAGAAACTCGTCGGGAACAACTTCTTACCCCATGGCCGGCATATCTGTACTTGAACTTGCCCAAACCTGCACTGCTTTTCTCCCACAACAAAAACGGGAGATGTTCCGTGTCTACATCTCCCGCAGTCTGAAAATTTCATGACTAATAATCCCTGTTATTGTTCCTGCGTCTCGTTGGCCGTCCTGACCTCGCAGAATTTCGCGTGTTAAGATCCGTAATCTTCGCTTCACTGGTCTTCAGGAATGAGGCCATCTTCTTCTCGAAACTGTCTGACTCCTCCGGGTTCGCCTCTCGATATGCCGCCTGCATTTCGTGAAAATCATGCGTACCCTGATATTCCCGCATCGTGTTGCGTATCTCTCTTGGTGCCCTGCCGTTCGTGTCCTGCTGTTGATGGCTGTTGAACCTTCGGGGCGGCCTCGGTGGCCGTTCGGGCGGCTCCTGCGTCTGCTTCAGCGATAAGTCTATCCTTCCCCTCTCGTCTACCCTGATGACTTTCGCCTGTACTTTGTCCTGCACTTTCAGAACAGCGTTAATATCCTTCACAAACGAATATGACAGCTCCGAAATATGTATCATTCCCTTGCGGCCATTCTTCGTTATCCTTACAAACGCTCCGTAGGGCATTATCTGTTCTACGGTGCATTCGAGTATTTCCCCAACTTCTACTCCGGCTGAATTGTCCATGCTCTTAGACTCGGCCATGTGAAACTTTTACTCCCCTGAATATAAAATTTTTATTCCCAACGCCATTCGGGCTTCTCACCAAGTCCAAGTCTGCGGATTAAGTACACGTTCTTGGCTCTAAGCTGACGGCTCCCCGCTTTGTACCAGACCAGCAATGTCCCGCGCTGTTTGTTCAACGCTAATTTTAACACGGCTCCTTCTACTATTGGCCCATAACATGCAAGCATTACTTCTCCCCTGCCCACTTCAGGCCGCTTCTTCATCATCTTAAGCTTGTTCTCGCGTTCTTGGGGAAGGGCCTGCAGCTGCTTCAGCATTGACCAAGTACGCAATTTTCGGCTCAGTTCGTATCTGTGAGACTTAACGTCCTCCTTAACATAACGCTTTATCCTGTAATTTTTGGCGTTAGCACTTTTTCCGGCAAGTTTCACACTGACGGCCGGACGTTTCATCTTTTCACGAACTTCATATATATCATACGGCCTCGATACTCCAACTGTAATTTGGGGCTTAACGCTTATGGTCTCAGCACGCTTCAAGAGCTTTTGCACCTCTGGAGGCTCCATCACGAAACCATCAATCCTGTAGACATTTACCCTCCGTGATACGTGGCGGGCTATGAAATCCCGTACTCCCATTAACGCGCCCCTGACGCTAGAAAACTTAATGCTTTATCGAGCCTCGCAAAGGGTTCAAGAACGTCCATTGTTGTCGATAACTCAGTCAGTATTACTCCCGTCTGCTGTATCTCGTCCGGCCTTACTCCTGCTGGAAATTCTGCCCGCAATGGCGCACCGTTAGCGTTTGCCTGTATCAGAAATACTCCCGGATCTGCCGTCGTCTCTATGTGTCCAGCAGCATCTAGCGGAACATGCGGCGACTCCTCAAGCAGTACAGTCTTTATCCTGCTCTTCTCACGCAATGGCAAAAGTATATCGGGGTCATTGCATATCCATAGTTGCGGGTCTGCCTCAACTGAGTCAAGAAGGCTCTCCAATATCAGCTTCTCCTTCGCGTACTTCCCGAATGCCTCACCGTATAATATCCTCGACAACTGGTCGGGTCTCAACGGGTCGGTTCTCACAAAATCGACTGGAAAACCCTTTGCGTCCGTAACCAGTGCCGCACCGCGTATCTGCGTCTCCGTTCCGTCTATTATGATGTAGCCCAGAGTGTTGTTCTGTGATGCCATGAAATATTCTGCTCCTTTGTGTTTTGGGAAATTATAACGCTTAATGCTTGAATTTATCAAAACAGCGTAAATTATCATGTATCTGTCTCCTGACATAAAAATATCCTGCCGACAAGTTGGGATACTTATCGACAGGACAATTACTCTCTGTTTTATTATAATTAATAATTTATACACTAAATTTTCCTCAGAGCATCAACAAGTTCATCAAGATATTTCACCGCGTCAGCCTCCTCAATCCTCCCATCATCGCACAACCCGGCAAGTCCCGGTATCATTGGTATCCGAGCTGTCGCATTGATTCCGTTCTCACTTGCGATTGTTTCAAGATAACTCTCCCCGAAGATGTAATGCTTCTTCCCACAGTCAGGACACTCAAAGTACGCCATGTTCTCAACAATCCCTAGAACAGGGATATTCATTATTTCGGCCATTTTGAGAGCCTTTGCGACAATCATTCCGACAAGCTCCTGCGGTGTCGTAACGATGATTATCCCCTTCAGCGGCAACGACTGGAACACCGTCAAAGGCACATCTCCCGTACCAGGAGGCATATCAACAAACATAAAATCCGTCATTCCCCAGTCAACTTCCTCCCAGAACTGCTGGATTACTCCGCCCAACACAGGCCCTCTCCATACTACAGGCTGGTTTTCGTCTTTAAGGCATAAGTTCATCGACACTGCCTTAATCCCGCCTTTGCTCACAGCAGGCTGTATCATGTGTCCGTCAGACAGTAACGCATCGTGAAGCCCGAACATTCTTGGAACAGAAGGCCCCGTAATATCCGCGTCCAGTATCGCAGTACTCAATCCCTCAGCCCTCACAGCACACGCAAGAAGCCCCGTAACAAGCGACTTTCCTACTCCGCCTTTTCCGCTTACTACTCCGATTACGTTCTTTACGCCGGGATTTGCACGGAACATCATAGTTTCAGCTGTACGTTCACCGCATGAAGAACCGCAGTGTTCGCAGTCATGGTTACAACTAGCCATTATAATTATTCCCCCTTCTTGTCATATTCTATCAGCTTTGACAACGCCCGAACCGCTACTCGTATCCCCCTGTCGGTGTCGAAATCATCTGGTTCATCATATCCGGCAAGTTTACGTTCCTGGTTCCATATTACATTGAGGACAGTCCCGCACCTTGCTCCCAATGATGACGCTACAACAAAGAGTGCTGCGGATTCCATTTCGCTCGCAAGAACCCCTAAACGTTTCCATGCTTCCCACTTGTTCAAAAGCTCATAACATACCGGCATTCTCTTTGGGCTGTGCTGTCCGTAAAAAGAGTCCTTGCACTGCACTATTCCAGTGTGCCATCTTTCGCCTAATTCCTGTGCCGCCTCAGAAAGTGCCTTGACTACCCCAAAATCTGCCGCCGCCGGAAATTCTATCGGTGCATATTCCCTTCCCGTCCCGTCATATCTCACTGCCGCCGTAGGAATGACAACATCAGAACTCTTCACCTTCATGTTAACTCCCCCGCATGTCCCAACACGAATAAACGTTTCAACGCCTATTGCCGATAACTCCTCCATCGCTATAGCCGCTGAAGGCCCGCCAATTCCCGTCGATGTTACGAGGATTTTAACGCCGTTAAGACTTCCAGCCCATGTCGTGAACTCACGGTTTGCCACTATGAATGTTGGATTGTCGAGGTACTTCGCAATCTTCTCGCAACGTCCCGGATCTCCGGGCATTATGCAGTATTTCCCCTTGTCATTCTCGTCTAATGCTATGTGGTACTGTTTCATAATTCAAGCCTCCTGATGTCTGCAAAAATCATAATTGCCTGCCTAATCTATATCGAGTATATCAATAAACCCTGTAAGCACTAAATTGTTTCTTACAGAACCCTTTGCGCCTTTCACGGTCATGACTTTGTGTGCGGAGATAAGAGCCAGAAGGTACTACATCATCAGAATTACAGCCCTCACAACCCATGCAGCAACCCACGCAATAACACACTGCCACACCACAACACCTAACGCCCATTTTCCGCCCATCTCACGCCGGATTGATGCAACAGCGGCGGCACATGGAGTATACAGCAGACTGAACACTAATAATGAAGCGGCAGAAACATATGAAATTGCAGAACTTACATTTTCCCCGAAAAATATCTCAAGGGTTGACACTACGCTTTCTTTTGCGAGAAATCCGCAAATTAATGATGTGCATATCCTCCAGTCCCCTAAACCAAGCGGACGGAATAACGGCACTAACATACCTGATATTGCGGCAAGTATGCTTTCGTCAGGGCTTGAAACGAGCCTGAAATGAACGTCAAAACTCTGCAAAAACCACACCACAACAGTCGCAATAAATATCACTGAGAACGCACGCTGTATGAAATCTTTTGCCTTCTCCCATAGAAGCATAAACACGTTCCTTGCACCGGGCATTCTGTAATTCGGAAGCTCCATTACAAACGGTACAGCCTCGCCCCTGAATAACGTTTCCTTATAGAGTAATGCCACTAGAATACCTATTACGATACCCAGAACGTAAAGTCCAGTCATTATCAGTCCGCCATGTTTGGGGAAAAACGCGTTTACGAAGAAAGCATATATCGGCAGCTTTGCGGTACAACTCATAAACGGTGTCAGCAATATCGTCATTCTCCTGTCGCGTTCACTGGGAAGGGTACGAGTTGACATTACGGCAGGAACTGTACACCCAAAACCTATCAGCATTGGTACTATACTGCGCCCAGAAAGCCCGATTTTTCGCAGCAGCTTGTCCATGAAAAACGCAACCCTCGCAGTGTACCCCGTGTCCTCAAGAATGGAAAGGAAGAAGAACAATGTTATTATTATGGGCAGGAATGACAGCACGCTCCCTATTCCAGCGAAAATTCCTCCCGTTATAAGCCCGTGAAGAACATCATTAACCCCAGCACTCGTCAGGAATGCGTCAGTATGTCCTGTGAACGCTTTTATCCAGCTTTCCAGAACTTCCTGCAAGTATGCGCCTATTACCTCGAAAGTAAGCCAGAATATTCCGGCCATCACTGCAAGGAATACAGGAATTGCCGTATATTTTCCGGTGAGTACGCGGTCTATTCTCTGACTGCGTAAATGTTCGCGGCTTTCACGGGGTTTTACGACTGACTGGGTGCAAACCTTCTGAATGAATGCAAATCTCATGTCAGACATTGCGGCGTTTCGGTCTAATCCGCGTTCATGTTCCATCTGAAATTATTATGTGTTCAAGCATTTCACGTTCATTCTGTTCGAGATTGAGGCGGTCAAGAATGAGTGTGTCGTTCTCAATAACCTTGCTTGCGGCAAAACGAAGGGGTATGCCGGCACGTTCCGCGTGATCCTGTAAGAGGTGTGATATTGCGTGAATTGCGCGGTGAACTGCACCGTTATGGTCATTTTCGCCGCAGAAGTCATAACGTTTTGGCTTCTCCTGATATTTTGCGATGTGTACGGCATGATTAACCAGTTCATCAACTCCCTCATTCTTCAGGGCTGATATTGGCACTACGGGAACACCTAACATTGCTTCCATTCTGTTAATGTCAACAGTCCCGCCGTTTCCGCTGAGTTCGTCCATCATGTTCAATGCTATAACTGTCGGTATCTGCATTTCGAGAAGCTGAATGGTGAGATAGAGATTGCGTTCAATGTTGGTAGCGTCAACGATGTTGATTACGGCTTTAGGTTTCTCGTCGAGAATGAAGTTGCGTTATACGATTTCTTCTCCGCTGTAAGGAGACATTGAATATATGCCAGGAAGATCCGTAATGAGTGTGTCGGAATGCCCGCGAATTGCCCCGTCCTTTCTGTCAACTGTAACGCCCGGAAAATTCCCTACCCTTCGGTTTGCTCCTGTAAGTTGGTTAAAGAGAGTAGTTTTCCCTGAGTTCTGGTTTCCAGCGAGAGCAAATGTGAGGGTTGTACCTTCCGGCAAAGGTTCACCTTCCCCCTTGATGTGATACTTGCCTTCCTCGCCGAGACCTGGGTGTTCGATGACAGTAACTTCGTGAAGAGCTGAGATGAAACGTTCAGCGTTATCGGTATCTTTTGCTGGTTTGACGGTAATGCGTCCTGCGTCTTCAGCCCTGAGAGTAAGTTCGTAATCATGTATCCTGAACTCCAGAGGGTCGCCCATAGGTGCCGGGCGTATCATTTTGACTTTTGCGCCTGGAATTATTCCCATGTCGAGAAGGTGCTGACGGAGGCTTCCTGTTCCTCCTACGGTGTCAACAATCGCGCTCTCATTGATTTTCATATCTCTGAGAGTTAGTGTTTCATTCATAGTTTTGTTCCCCCAAAATTTTTATGCATGAATTATAGCGTTAATGTCTGCAAAATTACGATGATGAAAAAGCAAAACATATTTAAGAGGGCAAACATCTGCACAAGGGAGTACGTTCCTTTATAGCAAGTGGGAGATGAATTGCGAGTTTTAGGTTAAATTCCGGCGTTTATGATGAGCCGCCGACACATTAAGCAGGGTTCAGCGTAATAAATTGTGCTTCCGTCATCTTCTTTACCAGCAAGATAAAGTGTTGAACCCAGCATGTCTCTTCTTGATGCTGAAATGATTGCATTTGCCTCCGCGTGAACTGATGAGCACAACTCGAAACGCTCTCCATGCGGAACTTGTAACAGCTCTCGTTTGCAAATTCCTACGTCAC
>CALAUZ010000245.1 GCA_937892105.1 uncultured Fretibacterium sp.
TGAACGTGGAAATCCTGCATGTTATCCCTGCCCCTTTCGGTATTTCTCGACAAGCCTCTTATTGATGAACGCGACATCACAGAAATGTTTGCTCACCTCAAAGATTGACCCCGTCTCGTTCAAGTTTCTTACCATGCACATTGAGCAATAAGGTTTTGCCTCACACTCCATGCACTTCGGAAAGTCTTTCCACTTCACTGCACGCAGCTTCTTGATGGCCTCCGAGTTGTACCACACATCAGCCACACTATGACTGTGAGCATTCCCCAAAGGCCAGCCCTGAAACCCCGAACACGGATAGAACTCGCCGTTTGCCGCAACGCACATCGAATCCACCCCAGCACCGCAGATATGTTCATCTGGATTTAACGGTGAAAGTTCAGCGTTCGTGTCGAGAATTGCTCTGTACTCTATATCGAAGTTGATTATGTTCTTCAACAGCATTTCCGTCTCATCAAGCGTCAGCCTGTTGTCGAGATTGTCCGTTGTCCTGTCTGTCCTCGCCATCATGATGTAGTCGGTGTAACCCTTTATCCCGTGAGAATATGCCCAGTCTAGGACAGCCTGATATGAGGCGTAAGTCTTCCTCATTGTGGGACAGCTTATCTGAACAGGAACATTCGCGGCTATGAGTTTTTCAAGGCCGGCAATAGTTTTTGCGTGAGAGCCGGGAAGACGGGTGATGTAGTCATGTTCTTCAGGGTTCATACTGTATACTGAGGCTTGCAGAAGGTCAATATTCGCGTCCTTTAGAGCTGAGATTATCTCGTCATTGAGCATTGTCAGGTTACTTAGTACGGAGATTGAGAAGTCATTTTCACGCGCATGTCTGAGAATTGGAATGAAGTCTTTGTGAAGGAGGCACTCACCGCCTGAAAACGTAACCTTCAACGTTCCCATTTCTGCGAGCTGGTCAAGAATGCTCATCACAAGCTCGGTCTCCATGTCGTGAAAATCCCTCGCGCCGGGCAAATAGCAATGCCGGCATTTCTCGTTACATCTGCTTGTGAGTTCAAACTGGAACGAGAATACATGCGGGTTATTCTTGAAGTATTCCGCGAAGAAATCTGTTGTTGCCGTAGCGTCTTGCGAGAAGTTAATTTCTGTTTTTGGTGCTGTCTTCCTGTCTTTGCGCGAATAACTGAACGAGGGCATTTTTGCATTGATTTCGTCCTCAGTCATTCCAGATACAACGAAATTTTCTGCCTCAAGCTCATTCGCGAACTCCGCAAAATCTCCTGCAAGTTCCGCGCGGTCAGCACCCGTATAAATTTTCATGAGACTGTTGATGATTTCGTTGATGTCTGTAGGAATGCGTGTGATTTGCTGAAGAAAGATTTTCCCGTTGATGTCAAAAATTCTGTCCTGCTTTGTGAGCTGACTAATGATATATCCGAAATTCTCGAATAAGCGTATAAAGGAATCATTAGCTAGACAAACTAACAATTATTGTTCCCCCTCCAAATAAAAAACACCCGGAGGGCATATTTTCACTCTCCAGGATAGTTTCTAAAACTTAACTATTCACTTCGCAGTTTCTGCATGACCAAGCACCATTATCTGCGGGACATCCTGCTACGAACGACCTTTTTCTCGCACTCTTCGCGAGCTTCTTCGGTTTGCTGTATGCCATGAAAATCGCCTCCTTCCTGTGATAAATCCATTGATGAAAATTTAAGCACACAACTAATAACCATCTTATTTCCCTACTATGCTATAATACAAGCGGGACAAGATAAGACTGCTGGCACACGCCAAACGTCATGTGCTTTGGTATTTTTGAGTGAGTATGATTATAGCATAAAAACTTGTCCTTGTATTGTCTTGTGCAAAATTAATTTTATGCCCTACATCAAAATATTATTTCCCCTTCCTAATAAAGCCCACTTTACCTTCCATAAGCTTAGTAGAGGTGTCAACTTGATAACGAAGGGGTGAGACAGAGATGTCGTATCAATTCAAGGGATATGGCCGTGAAAATCACATTGCGCGTATTGCATTCACCACCGCAAGGCAAAGTACCCCAACATCAGCAAATACAGCTACCCTCATACCCGCAATCCCCAAAGCCCCAAGAACCAGACACACCAGCTTAACGCCTATAGAACCGTACACATTCTGCCGGACTATGCTCATGCACCTTCGGGAGATACTCACAGCCTCAGCGACCTTCAATGGATCATCGTCCATCAGCACAACATCAGCAGCCTCAACAGCAGCGTCTGAACCCAGCGCACCCATCGCAATTCCCACATCGGCACGCGCAAGAACAGGAGCGTCATTTATCCCGTCCCCAACGAACGCTCGAACGCCCGGTATTCCCTCAACCTTCGAGACCTTATCCGAAGGCAGCAACTCGCTGTAATATTCGTCAACCCCTAGAACCTCCGCAATCTCCTTAGCTGTCCCCTCATTGTCGCCCGTAAGCATGACTATACGGGATATTCCCTCAGACTTTAGGGCATTAACGGCCTCTTTCGCATTAGGCTTCACAATGTCGGAGATTACTGCATGGCCTGAATATTTCCCGTCAACTGCAACATGTATTATCGTCCCGGATTTCTCGCAGTTGTGCCACTTCGCGCCCGTGCTGTCCATTAGCCTTGAACTTCCCGCGCATATGACACTGCCGTTTACCTTCGCACGAACTCCACAGCCTGCAACCTCCTCTGCCTCCTCAACTCTGCAGCCGTCTGCTTCATTGGGATATGCCTGTTTTAGTGCAACGCCGACGGGGTGAGATGAGTATCTCTCTGCATGTGCCGCGAGATGGAGCAATTCATTCTCTGTTATGTCTTCAGGGTGAACAGCAGAAACCTCGAATGTTCCGCGCGTTAATGTTCCAGTCTTGTCGAATATTACAGTAGAAACTTC
>CALAUZ010000246.1 GCA_937892105.1 uncultured Fretibacterium sp.
AATCTTCTGAATATGCCAGTTTTGTATTTTTTCACTTTTACTGTTTTATAATTGGGCTTACTATACGTTATGCGCATAAATCAGCGTGGTATTCATTGATGTATGGCGTGCGAATGCCTAGACTTCTTGGAGGCTCATACCGGCCATTAGTGCCAATGTTACCGCGCTGTGTCTTAGTGAATGTGCCGTCAGACGCTTACTGTCATACCATTAGGTAATGCTATTATGATTGACGGAAGATTTTTGACGGGCAAGAATGGTACTGCCGGTGAACTTGGTCATATACCTGTTGACGGAAGCGATATTCCATGCGGCTGCGGTAATTATGGCTGCATTGAAAACTTAGCGGGAGGAAAGTATTTAGCGTATCTTCAGAAAAATAATTATCCTGATACGGACATAAGCGAACTGTTCACGAAATACTGCGGCGATGAATTGCTGACTGGATTTGTTGACCGCATGGCTGTGTGTGTTGCTGTGGAGGTGAATATACTTGATCCCGATTATGTGATTGTGGGAGGCGGAGTACTAAACATGAAAGACTTTCTGAAAAGTATGTTCCTGAACAAAGTTATTGAACATACCCGAAAACCATATCCTGCTGAAAATCTGAATATAATACTTGCTGATGATGAACCTGAAAAAAGTGTTGCAGGTGCTGTTTACTATGCTGTGTCGTTACTCAAAACAAAGTAAAAAGGCCTCCGTTCTCTGAAAGCCTTTTCTGCTCCTGCAAACCTACCGTTTCAGAATCGAATCAATCCAGTGAAACCTCACACGACTAAAGTCGAAGTGAACAGTTATTGCAACTTGAATCTTTGGATTATGCCGCTAAGATTCGATACCGCTTTTCTACACCCTTCAATCTTCTCAATGCTTCTCATGGTCTCGCTTAACATTCCCGAAGTCTTCGTTGCTATATCATTGACACCTGAAGATGCTTCGTTGATCGTAACGTCAATCCCGCCTATAGATCCAGCGATGTCCTCTATTTCTGTGCTAAGGTTTTGTATGCTTTTCTTCACAGCGTTCATTCTGTCGCCGAAAACATCAGCGTCGTCCTTATACTGTATGCTTATATTGCTGAACTCCTGGTAGTCAGAGAGTACCTTTGTCTCAAGAAATAATATTGTTTGGCTAAGGCAGGCCGACATATTTGCTACAGCAGCGTTAACTTCCGTTATTATAGTGCTGATACCCTTCACTACCTCTGAGGTTTGTCCTGCCAGATTGCGTATCTCAGAAGCTACAACGGCAAATCCGCGTCCCTTCTCCCCCGCTCTAGCAGCTTCGATCGATGCATTAAGGGAAAGCATACCCGTCTGTGAGGAAATTGACATAATAGTACCTATAAGCTCATCAATATGGTTCACAGCCTTTGATGATGTTATGGCTTCATCTGATTTAAGCTTAACGTCCTCGTAAAGTTCTCTAGTTCTTATGCTAGCTTTCTCTGTGACAGAAGCCAGCTCATTGGCTCTGACAAGGACTTCACCAGATAGCTTAGTGCCTTCATCTGCTAGGCTGTCTATACTATGAGCATCTTTCTTGACGTTCTCGGTGTTTCGAGTAATCGCATTAGTAGTTTCTGCGGTTTCCTTCATTCCTGCGGCGAGTTCATCTGAAGTAGAAGAGTTAATCTCACATACATGTTCAACGTTGTCAATTATAGCCTTCATTTCATCAACATTCGCATCAATGCTCTCACACGCCTCAGAAATTGCCTCTACAATACCGTGAAGGTTATCCCTCATGCTAGACAAAGCCCTTGCAATGATACCGATCTCGTCAGAACGTTTTTCCAGCTTTACGGATGCCGCATCTTCAGTGAAATCAAAAGCTGCTGTTTTGTTGATGACGGGTACAATCAGTCTGAGTGCCTTCATCATCCACACGATCAAGAAATAGACGAATAGCACAGCGATCCCCTCACATAGCAAACCATAAAGTACTAGTGATCTTTTCATCGCCTCAACGGAAGACATCATCATATCCCTGTCTGCCGTAACTATAACGATATTACCTGATTTAGTGAAAGCGTATCCTGCTACTTTGTAGGCACCTTTGTATTCATATGAACATGAACCGTCAGTAACGCTATGCCCTGCTTTAAGCTCAGCAACAAGACCTTTCACGGCTGCGTTCTCGACAGGCTGTCCGATTTTTGATCTATCATCGTGGTAAAGCATAGTCCCTTCAGGCGAAACCATATAAGCGTAAGAACCCTTAACGCCGGAGATTTCGATCTCACCTATGATTTTTCCGTAGTCAATAACAATCAGCTTGTCATAGTCAGCAGTAACAAGAACTATGTTGCCGTTATCAGTGAATGAATATCCTGCGAGTTTAAGTGCGCCTCCGTACTCGTATATCACGTACCCATCATCTACTCTTTTCCCTGATTGAAGATCAGAAACTATTTTTTTGACGGCAGCATTCTCAACAGGCAGGCCGATTTTGCTGGGGTTTGTGTGCCAAAGCATAGTGCCGTTAGGTGAGACCATATAAGCATATGAACCTTCAACGCCGTCAATGTTAATATTTCCGAGAAGAGTATTATAATCAATCTTCATGAACTCGTTGTAATCAGCTGTTACGATAAGTATATTTCCGTCAGAAGTTAAGGCATATCCAGCGAGTTTCAGAGAGTTATTATATTCATAGAGGACTGAGCCGTTTTCTACGGAGTAGCCCAGACGAAGATCAGTGAGTATTTTTTTGACGGCGGTGTTCTCAACAGGTTGACCTATCTTTTCTTGGGTAGGGTGCCATAACATTGTTCCATTAGGTGAGACCATGTAAGCATATGAGCCGTTAACGTTCTTTATGGCGATGGTCTGCAGGAGTTCATCAAGTTTACTCAGAGAAAGAGAGCCTGACATTGCAACGAGATTAACACTTTTAGCGGCTTCCTCAGCGAGGTTCTGTGCATAAGACTTATAAACAGTTTCGCCGAAATATCTTGAAAAATTGATAGAGATAGCAGCTTGTTGAGCTAAGTTCTTAGCATAACTGCCGTAAGCTTCTTGACCTGAGTCTGTAGCGAAGTCCACACCACTAGCTGCTTCTTCAGCCAAGTTTTGAGCGTAATTAAGATAAGTTTCCTCCATAGTATCCGAAGCGCGTTTTGAGGCAACAAAGACTTCAACGATAACGATGACGAAAACCATAGCACTAATTAAGAATGCTATCTTAGTACTCATCTTCGAGAAGAAAGATAACTCCTCTCTATCTTTAACGGCCATAGCTTTTTCGTGTATACCCCCTCCCCCAAAAAATAGAAGTGAATTATTTATAATATTATCATAGATTAAATAATCTTGAAAATAAAAAATATTTTTGTGCATAAAAAATCATGGACAAGTCTATGCTATAAATACATACTGTCTTAAATTCATTTGAAGCACATGACTTATGGCGTGTGCCATTGGTCTATATCTCTCGAATATTTGGTGAATTGGCTCATTGATACAGGGAAACTGCCTTTCAGTCTTGATATTAACAGCGATAGATTGGCAAGCGGCAGAAGTGCTGCTGTGAATAACATTTTCATCAGGTTTGACGGCGTTGGAAATGAGTTTCACGGCTTTAAAATAATACGAGCGCGAGATGTTTTTGCAGGCTACGAAAAAATGAAATTGGAAACTGGCGACCTTCTTAACGCAGTTGATAAAGAGGGGATAGCAAATATATTGATATATCCGGGAAATGACACTTCCTCCGAATCCTCGTTGCAACCCAGCAAATTTATGACTTTTGATAAAGATATGCGGGTAAAGTCATTCAGATTGTACAAGAAAGATTTTGGAGCTGAGCATATGAACAACAAAGAGTTTGTTCGTAACATTATCGAAGCATACGGCATTCCAAGCTCAGGGGAAATAAAGCGCGAAATGTGGCAGTACAAAAACATTTCAGAGGGCTGGCAGATAACTTATTACACTTTTGGCGGCGGCATTTCTGAGGCAGAACTACTCGCAACAAAGGCACTCAGTTTTTAGGATAATACACACCCATAATCCCCTTTTCGTTTGTAAAGGGGATATTTTTTGGTGAGGACATCTCATGCCCCTAGTAAAATCCTCTCTCAAACCATTCCTCCACCGCCTCTGTTGTATGTGCCGGAGTATGCTTCAACGCCTCAAGTTCCCGTCTCAATTCGTCCCTCTCCCGCGTAACTTCCTCAAGCATAATTTTTAGTTCCTCAACTTCGTTCATGATTAATACTCCTTATGACAGCTCAAATGCTCCCGTGTATAAGCTGTAATATCTTCCCTTCTGCATGATTAACTCCTCATGAGTGCCTCGTTCTATTATCTCCCCGTGTTCCATCACTAAAATCAAATCCGAGTTCCTCACCGTTGACAGCCTGTGCGCAATCACAAAGACCGTCCTCCCCTTCATTAGAGCGTCCATACCCCTCTGAACAATCGCTTCCGTTCGAGTGTCGATTGATGATGTGGCCTCGTCAAGTATCATTACAGAAGGATTTGCAACCGCTGCCCTTGCTATTGCGATTAACTGACGCTGACCTTGTGAGAGATTAGCTCCGCCCTCCGTAAGCATGGTGTTATAGCCGCCAGAAAGCCTCGCAATAAATTCATCTGCATTCACGAGTTTCGCCGCCTCTATGCATTCCTCGTCTGAAGCATCAAGATTGCCGAAGCGTATGTTCTCAAGCACCGTTCCCGTGAAAAGATTTGTCTCCTGAAGCACTATTCCAAGATTACGCCTCAATGAAGATTTTGCGATGTCCCGAATGTTCACACCATCATAAAGTATCTCGCCGCCCTGAACATCATAAAAGCGCGGTATGAGGTTGGCAATCGTCGTCTTTCCAGCACCCGTTGAACCTACTAACGCTGTCTTCTGTCCAGGTATTGCTGACAACGTTATTCCGTGAAGAACACGTACATCATCGGTGTAGCCGAAATCAGCGTTGCGAAACTCTATGCTTCCTTCATGGCCAGCAATGAGAGTTCCCGTGTCAATCTCAGGTTCAGCGTCAATGAGAGCGAATATCCTTCCTGTTCCCGCCAATCCTGATACTATGGCGTTAAGCTGCATTGAGAGCTGATTAATGTTCATGGCAAACTGCTTCGTCATATTCAGAAATGGTATCACAACACTTACGCTCATTGGGAGTCCGGAAATGCTGAGGTTCTCCGCGCCTGAAAGAACAAGTATTCCCCCTGCAAGTGCCGTAGCTACATAAAGAATATTGCCTATGTTGTTGAGTATCGGGCCGAGAGTGTTGGCACGCTTGTTGGCTTTTTCGGATTCTGCGAATAACTTTGCGTTGAGTTTCTCGAAATCACTTATGCATTCGTCCTCGCGGCAGAATACTTTTACCACCTTCAGACCATTCATCATTTCTTCCGCAAAACCTTCAAGTTCCCCAGTATGTTTCTGTTGTGCCCGGAAGTTACGTGCTGACCTTCCGCCGACTTTCTTAGTGATTATTGTCATGGCAACTATTCCCGCCAGCGTTACG
>CALAUZ010000247.1 GCA_937892105.1 uncultured Fretibacterium sp.
GGAGACCAGTGCTCTGCCAATTGAGCCACGGACCTGCGTTAATTTTTGCTGTGTGAAATTTGACGGCGTAAATTCTACAACAGGCTTAACCTTTTGGCAACACTACTTTGATTCCTTGTGGACTGTCGAAGAGTTGCACCACTTGCAGTATTTCTTGACCTCGAGTTTCTTGCTCTGCTTCTTCTTATTGATGGTGGTGGTGTAATTGCGTCTCTTGCACTGAGTGCAGGTAAGTCCGATGATGTCTGCCATAATAAACTATGTCCCTTCCTATAAAAATATGAATGCGTGTATTTTAGCACAGTCATGAACTTTTTAGCAGGCTGATGATTTTATGCGGCGTAGGTTATGTTAGAACTGAACGCAAATTCCATTAAGAGAGGTTTATAGAGCATGAAACGTAAGATGTTTTGTGTATGGCTGGCAGTTGCTGGTATCATCTTTGCGGCTTTGACTCTCGGAGGCTGCGGAGTAAGCCACAGCGAGGTCGAGCAGGCTGTGAGCGATGATGACCCCGAGAATGTCCCCAATGCTGCGACTGTCATACAGGATGACGAGATGAGCAAGGTTGAGGCTGAAGCATTGGACGCTTTGGCTGAGGAGATGCTGCGTGACGGGACTCTGTTCAAGATAGCATAAAGAGGAGTTGCGCTGCTCATAATTTCTGAAGGCGGAGAAAGTTGGACGGACTTCATGAAGGAAGATTTGTCTTTCGACAACGTATCGCCGGAAAAGCCTATAGACCTGCTCTCAGACTACATCAAGCCCAGTTACGACAAGGGCGTGATTGTAACGCTCGCAGAACCGTCAGAGAAAGCCGTCAACACTCTCCTTGAGATACTGGGTGAGAGGCCGAATTTCTCACTCATGGCATCTCAGGACAAACTTGAGCTTTACGCGGCGGCGCGGGCTGAGGACAATTCCGGGAAAAAGCACTTCTTTTCCTACCAGATACCGCAGAGAAAGCATTTCATCTATGAGCATGGGGAGATTATCACGCTCTCTTCTGATTCCAGCGTTGATGTTGAGGGCATTTCGTCGGGCGACAACGAGGCCGAAGACCTCACGGAATATTCCGGGACGACTTCAGAGGACATTGAGCGCATAGAGACTGAGTATCAAGTGAACCGATATAGGGATTTCTTCCACTGGTGCGCGGACGGAATTGATGAGGCACTCGCTAA
The DNA here is from genome assembly GCA_937892105.1 of uncultured Fretibacterium sp. The sequence continues at coordinate 1,185 of CALAUZ010000247.1, forward strand.
TTCAGAGGCGGCTGTTGCGTCATTGAGGGCGGCGGCTGGCAATGACGAACTTACATCTATTGCGGCAGGAGCTCACCCAGTTATCAATTACGACTACTGCTATACGTTTACACCGTTCGGCGGCTATAATTACAACGGAGGCAGGTACAACAGGACAATATCCCGCAAGAACAAGGCACAGTATCACATCTACTCGGTTCATTCATTCTCAACCGGCTCGGATTTCTACCTAGTGAAGGCAACGCTGACCACCTCCCCCGACTATCAAGAGACCAACCCTCAGAGGAATTACACGGACGGAAACCCGGCATTCTACACGCACTATCACGCAGGCTTCACGGATTATTTCATTACCAGAGCATACATTGACTGAGCAGGCAATGACCCGCAAAAAGTTGCGCTTGTCCAAAACGTTCCGGGCGATGATGTCCCTGAGTATCAAACAATCTCTAAGGGCGATAACTGGACTCAAAGCGGTACAATCGGAGCCGGCTACACTTATGTCCCAGGCTTCAGCATCAACGGCAGCCTGTCCTACAGCGTCTCACACAACGAGAATATCAGCTACCAAACGGCGAAATGGAGCATTAAGAATGAGTGCGAAGAGTCAATTCCTAAGTTCAAGGCGCAGTTCCACCACGAATGGAACAACGGAGACCCGCATTTCCATGTAATCGGAGAGCGTTTTGCATTCGGCTGGGGACGGTATATTGGGGGTCTTTTCGACTCCAACACGGGAAACGATCACAACGGCAAGGCTCAGACTATTGAAGTGTCAATGCAAAAAGACCTCGGCGCGTTTGCCCCTGCTCATATCTACGCAAGCAGGACCGTCTTTGAAGCCAGCTCTGAAGGTTCTGATGATGAGAGCTTTGAGCTTCTCTGCAATACAAACTGGAAGGTTGAGAGCGATGCTGACTGGTGCGTAATGAAGTACGACACGACAGGAACGGATACGGGAGACCGGCCGGAAAAAATACATTTCCGCATTGAACCGTTCGAGACCCTCACAGGCAAAAATGCAAAGCGCAGGGCAACAATCACAATAACGGAGCTTCTCCCGAACAACAGAACCGGCCAGACCGCGAAAATTAGCGTTTCTCAGCTTACGCCAGATGCGCATATCGACATAAGCAGCACTGACCTAACCGCAAAAGACGAAGGCGGGACGATGAGCTTTAACCTCAGGAGTTCAGGGAAGTGGACAGCCGAAAGCGATTCGAGCTGGTGCGTGATTGATCCCTCATGTTGGTCCGGCAATGCTACAGGCTCAGGCGGTATAACCTTCAGTAAAGCGATAACCTTCAAGGTCGCGCAGAGGACAGATGCAGATGAAATACGCCGTGCTGTAATAAAGGTTACGGACGACCTCGGCAATTACATCAATGTCTATGTCAATCAGGGCGAGCTTGTCTTTCAGGTCAGTGAGCATACTGTTACGGTAATGCTAGAAGATACAACGGGGAATTTCTCAATTAAGTGCAATACTTCCTGGACAGTCGAAAGCGGCGCGGATTGGTTAGTGATAGATGATTCGTGCAAGTCTGGCGGCACTACAGGCACAGATTGGAAGCAGATAACTTTCAGAATTGCGAGTATTCCGTATAAGCGTATATCAACGGAGGCGACAATAACAGTGAAAGCGTTTCTCCCAGATGGCAGTGTGCAAACCAAAATCGTTAATATTAGGCGCAAATTATGATAGTGGGCTGAAAATGTCGCTGCTTCTTTCTCTCACAAACAGCGTATAATTAACGCAGAATCATTCCACCTTGTCCCGCAAAGACAGGGGGGCTTTATTTTCAGGAGGCAATAATGGACATACAATATCTTCTCTGGCTTCAGGATTTAAGGAACAGCCTCAACGGTGTGCTAGATCCGTTCATGGAGCGTATATCGCTTTTCGGCGTGAGGGAGGCACTGATGCTGCCTGCGCTCATATACTGGTGCATAAGCAAGCGCAAGGGACTTTTCATTCTCTACGCGTGGAAAATCAGCCAGACCATCAACGCTATCGTCAAGCTCTCAGCCTGCGTATATCGTCCCTGGGTACGCGACCCCCGTATCATTCCTGCTGGCGACTCGATAACGACTGCGAGCGGCTACTCGTTCCCAAGCGGTCATACGATGATGGCAGTACCGATTTACGGCGGAATGGCCACATGCACACGCAACAAGCTGTTACGAGCATTCTGGGTTGTGATGATACTGATCCTGATGTTCTCGCGCAACTATCTTGGCGTTCATACCCCTCAAGATGTCGTTGTGGGCTGTATGCTGGGAGTACTGTCGCTGTACATTGCACACTGGGCGTTAGGCTACATTGACAGACACCCTGAGAAGGACGGCCTCGTAATGCTGATTTCGGGACTTGCCGGAATATTGACGCTCGTCTACGTTGTGAACAAGCCCTACCCGATGGACTATGTTGACGGGAAACTGCTTGTTGACCCCGTGAAAATGCAGATTGACGCTTGGGGCGATGCTGGAGCAATGGCGACATTCGCGCTTTGCTGGTACATTGAGAGCCGCTATATCAAGTTCGAGGTTACAGGCTTCAACTTGAAGGGGATAATTCTCTGCGTTCTTGGAATGATACCGCTTTACTGGCTGATATGGCACATCGGCGGGGTAATGTCGGGAATTTTCGGCGCACATGCCGGCAAGTTCATGGCAAAATCAGCGCAGATAGTCTACATCATGATAGTGTGGCCGCTGGTGATTAAGCTGTTCAGTGGCAAGAAAGCATAAATTCCAGGCCATAAAGAAACTATCCCCCTTGTGCCTTACGGTTTGTTGCACGACCGAGTTTGCAGGCAGGGGGGGGGGTGTTATAATAACGTACGAAATTCACTAACACAAAGGAGGCTAAGTAACAGCTAACAAGAACTTATAAAATATTGTAAAAATATTGTTGTATTTATAAGTTATCTCCTATATAATTTTTATTAAAAGGAGGTGGCTTATATGGCTAAGTTCTACTCAATTCATACCTTCTCAAAAATTTTGGGAGTTACTCCACAGACTCTGAGAAATTGGGATAGGCTAGGGAAACTAAAGCCGCATCACACTGCTTCAAATGGGCATCGTTATTACTCACAAGAACAGTTAAACATAATTACAGATATTCAAAGAGAAAAACGAATAACTGTTGGTTATTGCAGAGTATCAAGTTATAAGCAGAAAGATGACCTTAGCCGACAGTGTGAGAATATGCGGACATATTTATTGGCTCAAGGGAAACCATTTAGGATAATTCAAGACATAGGAAGCGGAATAAATTACCGAAACAAAGGCTTGATTGAACTAATTGAGCTAATAAATGATAATCGTGTTGACAAAGTTGTAATTCTGTACAAAGACAGGCTTTTACGTTTTGGAGCGGAACTCGTAGAAGAATTTGCTCGTCTACATAATTGTGAGATTGAAATCATTGACCATGCCGAAAAATCTGAACAGCAAGAGCTTGTTGAAGACCTTATCCAGATAATCACAGTATTTAGTTGTAAGTTGCAGGGTAAACGCGCACATAAAGCTAGGAAACTGATACAGGAATTAGCGAATAACGGGGATGACAATGATTAAGACAATCCGAGTAATGTTAAATCCCAATGATAAACAGCAGACGCGGTTATTTCAATTTGCAGGAAGTGCCAGATATGCATACAACTGGGCGTTAGAGCAGGAAACAAAAAATCATGCAGAGGGCGGAAAATTTATATCTGATTACGAGCTTCGCAGGCGTTTCACAGTGTTCAAGAATGAGCCTGCTAATCAATGGCTTTACATGATAAGCAATAACGTATGCAAGCAGGCTATTAAAGACGCAATAATCGCGTATCAAAAGTTTTTCAAGGGATTAGCTCAGCTCCCGAAATATAAAAGTCGTAAACGTAGCAGGCCAAGTTTTTATGTAGACCCCGTAAAGATAAGGTTCACGGCAACACATGTAAAGCTGGAGAGTATAGCGCAGAGCAAAAAGAAAAACCGACAGGGCGCAAACTGGTTCAGATTGGCCGAGCATGAGCGAATACCAATAGGAGCAAAATATACCAATCCGCGAATAAGTTTTGATGGGCTGAATTGGTTTCTGACCGTAGGAATTGAGGCTGAAGCTCCAAAGCCAGTAATAGAAACGGACGGAATAGGAATTGACTTAGGCGTTAAGGATTTGGCTATATGCAGTACTGGCCAAGTGTACAGGAATATCAACAAGACAAGCCGGGTGAGACGTTTAAAAAAGAAACAGCGCATGTTGCAGCGCAAAATCTCACGCAAATACGAAAAGAACAAGAAAGGAGGAAGTTATCAGAAGACACGCAACATTATAAAAAGTGAGAAGCAACTTTTACGATTAACGCACAAGCTAACGGACATCAGGACGAATTACATTCAGCAAGTAACGACGGAGATAATAAAGCGAGAACCAAGTTTTATTGTTATGGAAGATTTGAATGTATCAGGAATGATGAAGAATAAACATCTGGCAAAAGCCGTACAGGAACAGAAGTTAGCGGAGTTTTACCGAATAATGCAATACAAATGTTTATGGCACGGCATAAGGTTAATCACAGCAGATAGGTTTTACGCAAGCAGTAAGACATGTTCAATTTGCGGGCATATCAAGAAAGATTTGAAACTTTCAGATAGAACATATCACTGCGAATATTGCGGAACTGTAATTGACCGAGATTTGAACGCCAGTATCAATTTGTGTCAATACGGCAAATCAGTAATTAACCACTGACAGGGAATTATTGATATGTACCCGTACGTTAGCGGGGAATTGAAGCCTCTGGAGCGTCAAACCAAACGCAAGTAGCAAGACACCGTGAAAGCGGACGCGATGAATGAGGAAAGAAACATAAAAGTTAATTTATAACTTTTTATAAGTTTTCTGTAACGGAAGATAGAAATGTCAGAGAATAAAGTGAAATACAACCTGAAGAATGTACATTATGCAATAGCAACGATAGCATCAGACGGGACAGCGACCTATGCAACGCCAGTAAGCTGGCCAGGAGCGGTATCCCTATCGTTGGACGCACAGGGGGATCAGAGTATATTCTGGGCAGATGGCATCCAGTATTATGTAACAAACTCCAATAGCGGCTACGAGGGAGATTATGAATCAGCGATGGTGCCAGAGAGTTTCCGTAAGAATGTACTTGGGGAAATTGCAGACGGGCACGGTGTACTCGTAGAAGATGCAGAAGCACAGCCCGTACATTTTGCGTTATTATTTGAGTTTGACGGGGACGCAAAGCAAATAAGGCATGTACTATACAACTGCACAGCAACGAGGCCATCATTAAGTTCGCAGACGAAAGAAGATACAGTGGAAGTGCAAACCGAAACGCTGACGATAACGGCAACGAGTATAAAGAACACTGCTCTAGGGAAGAACATAGTCAAAGCTCGTTCAGGAGCGGACACGGACACAGAAGCTTATAACAGTTGGTATACAGCGGTTTATACGCCTGTATCTGGAAGTGTATCTGGGAGTTAAGCGATGTACAAAGAGATAAAACTAATAACCATCGAAGGAGAAGAAACAGCCTTTAAATTCCTTGCCACCGGCACAACGGCATATAGATACCGTCAAGTGTTTAATCAGGACTTAATGTTGCATTTAAGTAAGATGAAGGTGTATCAGGAAAAAGGAGCCTCAGATGAGACGGTAGATGCCACGCTCTTTGAGAAGCTGGCATTTATCATGAATGCACAGGCAGAAGGTAAGGACATGAAGATGCTAAATTTTGATTTGTTTTTGGAATGGGCGGATCAATTTTCTGGAGCAGAACTGCTGACCCATGCGCCAGAAATAATAGAGCTTTATCTCGGCTCAAAAATTACGATGTCAGTCCCAAAAAAAGACTAAGCCCAACGGAGCGCGAATACACCACAGCTCTATACATGCTCCGAGCAAAGCAACTGGGCTTCTCTATAGATGAGCTGGACGAAGTGGAAGAAGGATTAATCATAGATATGTCGATAGAGTCAGCCAATGACCGAGAAAGCGGGAGCTATGCCCGACTTGCAAGTCAGGCAGACTTTGATGCATTTTAGGGTGAAAGGAGGGAGAAGGAATGGCGGGAACAATCAAAGGTATAACGATAGAGATAGGCGGTAACACGACCAAGCTTGTGGAAGCCTTACGCGGTGTAAATAACGAAATTAAGGGTACACAGAAGGATTTGCGTGAATTGGATAAGTTGTTGAAACTTGATCCTGGCAATACGGAACTTCTGACCCAGAAGCAACATGCCTTGACGGAGGCGATAGAAGCGACTCAAAGGAAGCTGAATGAAGAAAGGACAGCCCTAGAGCAGCTGAAGAATGCGCCGCAGACCGACCTAACGCGACAGCAGCAGGAAGCGTTGACACTGGAAATCATCAAAACCGAGCAGAGCCTCAAATCGTTACAGGACGAATATAAACATTTTGGCACAGTTGTAGGGCAACAGTTGCAGGTAGCCGGAGAAAAAATGCAAGAGATGGGGAGCAAAATATCCGGCATAGGGACAGCCCTAGCCCCTGTGTCTGCTGTTCTAACAGGATTGGGAACTGCGGCAGTAAAGATAACGGCAGATTTCGATAGCCAAATGTCGAAAGTGAGGGCGATTTCCGGAGCGACGGGAGAAGAATTTGACGCACTGCGGGACAAAGCGCGTGAAATGGGAGCCAATACGAAATTCTCGGCAAAGGAATCGGCGCAGGCAATGGAATATATGGCCATGGCAGGTTGGAAGACCAGCGACATGCTGAACGGCATAGAGGGGATAATGAACCTCGCGGCTGCTTCAGGGGAATCGCTTGCAACGACATCAGACATAGTAACGGACGCATTGACGGCATTTGGGCTAAAAGCGTCAGACAGCGGACATTTTGCCGATGTTCTTGCGGCAGCGAGTACTAACGCGAATACCAACGTAAATCTTCTTGGAGAGTCGTTCAAGTACGTGGCATCAACCGCCGGAGCGTTCAAGTTCTCAACTGAAGATACAGTGCTTGCCCTTGGTCTCATGGCGAATGCCGGAATAAAAGGCTCCCAAGCAGGCGAAAGTCTAAAGAATGCCCTAGTGAACCTGATAAAGCCAACGACGAAACAAGCGGAGGCGATGGCGCAGCTTGGATTTATTTCGACAGAAACGGTAAAAAAGATAAATACGGCACAAATTGATAAAGCGCAGAACCGAGTAACAGAAGCGACACTGAACCTGAACACAGCCCAAGAACGGTATAACGCAGCACTGAATAAGCATGGCAGAGATAGTCCCCAAGCAGTAATAGCGCATAATAATTTGGAGAAAGCCTCACTGAAGCTCAAACAGGCACAAGCAGACCTAGAAAAACAACAGCAGGGAGTATCCAAAGAAATCATGGGTCAAAATACCCTTATGACGAATGCGGACGGTACGACAAAATCGCTCAAAGAAATAATGGATACGCTTCGTGCTACATTGGGGAATGTCAGTGTAGCCTTGACAGATGCACAGGGAAACACCCGAGATTTTGACGATATAGTAAAAGAGCTTGCAAGCTCCGAAGATACATTGACGCAGGCACAGCAGTTACAGTATGCGGCGACACTTTTCGGGAAACAGAACATGTCAGGAATGCTTGCCATACTGACTGCGACAGAAGAGGACTACCAGAAATTGTCGCAGTCAATATACAACTGTGATGACACAGCAAAAAACATGTCAGACACAATGGAGGATAACCTGAATGGACAGCTGACCAAGTTAATGTCCGCCTTACAGGAACTTGCTATACAGATAGGCGATGCTCTGATGCCTATTGTCAGGTCTGTTGTTGCGAAGATACAGTCGTGGGTTGAGTGGCTTCAACATATGGACGAAGGAACGAGAAACACGATATTGGTAATCGCTTCCTTAGTTGCGGCCCTTGCTCCGGCATTAATAATAATAGGTCAGATAGTAATTTCAGTGGGAGCGATAACGAGCGCACTCGGTACATTCACAGCGTTTATGAGCGCGACAGCTATTCCTGCAATAGGTACGTTCCTAGCTGCATGGTGGCCTGTGATAGCGATAATAGCTGCTGTTGTCGCTGCCATAGTAGGAATTATAGCTGTGTTCAAAAATTGGGGTGCAGTTTGTGAATGGTTTGGTGATTTATGGGGCGGTATCTGGTATGTAATTAGAGGCACTGTAACAGGTATGTACATGTTCTTCTCTGATACCTTTGGCCTTATTGCTGGCTTGATAACCAGTGTTTTCACTGGGATAAAAGACTTTTTATCAGGTATCTGGGGTAATATTTCAGGAGCATGTTCAACTGCATGGGACGGAATATCTAATGTGATAAAGTTCGCCATTAAGCTGATAGGGAGCATAATATCAGGATCGGCGCAGATAATAACGTTGCCTTTTACGTTCATTTGGAAAAACTGTGAAGATGCCATGAAAAGTGCTTGGGGCAAAATCTGTAACGGTATCAGTGAGACAATGACCCTGATAGGGGGATTAATCAGCAAAGCCTGGACTGGTATAAAGGAAAAAATCACGCCGATACTCACTGGAATTGCGACTACTGTGAAGGAAAAGTGGGAAGCGACCAAAACTGCCGTATCTAATGCCGTAGAGAAAACCAGAGAAGTAGTGAGCCAGAAATGGGACGACATCAAGAATTATGTATCTTCAGCAGTTCAGACGGTAACAGATGCAGTGAAGGAGAAATGGGAGACAGCGAAGGATCGAGTTTCAGCTACTGTTGAGGCAATGAAAACGGCGGTAGGGGATAAATGGGAAGCAATGAAAGAGCGTCTTATGCCCATTTTGCAGAACATAGGCGACAGCATAACGGCCAGATGGAACACAATCAAGGAGAGTACCGCAAACATTTTTGATAATGTTGCGCAGTCTTTGTCTTCGGCGTGGGACAACATAAAGACGACAATAACCTCGAAAGCCACAGCGATATGGGATAGCATAAAGGGTACATTCACAGGTATGTGGAATACTATAAAAGGCATAGTTGACCGTATAAAAAGCTGCTTCAGTTTCGAGTGGAAATTACCCAAAATCAAATTGCCCCACTTCAAGATAAAAGGTTCATTCTCATTATCGCCACCATCGGTACCGCACCTTTCTATTGACTGGTATAAAAAAGCGATGGATGACGCATACATACTGAACAATCCGACAATTTTTGGAATGTCAGGCGGAAATCTTTTAGGTGGCGGGGAAGCAGGACAGGAAGCAGTAGTGGGCACGGATAAGCTTGGTACAATAGTCCGCGATGCTGTAGCCTCTGTAATGGGAGACGGTTCTACAGTAATTCCGGTGTACATTGGGCAGGAGCGAATTGAAGAAATAGTAGTCCGAGCCAACCGCAGTGTGAATTATCGTAGCGGGGGGAGATAGAATGCTTACCCCAGTAAAATTCAACGATGAGGCAATAATTGAGCCGCAGTCATGGGAAGAGGACAGCGAAGTCATAGAAACAGTCAACAAAACCGAAGCCGGTACAGACCAAGTATCTGTAACACGTTACGACAAGCTGTCAATCGCGTGTACATTCCAGTGTAGCCACCGCTGGGCAAAAAAATTCAAGGAATACAGCAAGAAAGATGCAATTTCAGTAAACTTCTACGATATCCTGAGTGAAACCTATGTTACGCGTCAAATGCGTATCAGGGATTTCAAGGTCTCACTTGTGGATAATAGTTGGAGAACCCCCAACACTAACGGCCTGTGGAACGTTTCCTTTTCCCTGATTGAGTTTTAGGAGGAATACCCGTGTATCCAGTAAGTGAAGCGTATAAAGCCGCTATGCGTGGCAAGGTTCAGAGGTTCAAGGTTCGCGGTACTATTGGAGATGTGAATTTTGATGACACGAATATCCTGTCCGGCTCACTCTCAATCACCAATCAATGTTCCAGCTCTGAGAATATAGAGATTGGACAGGTTTATATCGGCGAGTTGGACTGCACCTTTATGGGGCTAAACCTTAACCGTTACAGCTGGCGCAATAAAGAAATAAAGATGTATTTCGGACAGGGACTTGCTGACGGAACTTATGAATATATCCCGCTTGGGGTGTTTGCAGTCAGTGAAGCAGAGTATACAGCGTCAGGCGTTGTCGTGAAAGCATATGATAATGTATCTAAGCTGGACAAGACGTGCAACTCACTCAGTACTGGTGCAATCCCGTACAATATTGTAAAAATGGCGTGTAATGCTTGTAATGTAAGTCTTGAAACAACTGAAGGAGCATTCAAGGATTTCCCTAATGGTAAAGTAACACTAGGTGTTTATCCAGAGAATGATATCGAGACCTACAGAGATGTATTGAGCTGGATTGCTCAAACTTGCGGCTGTTTTGTTACAGCAAGCAGGACGGGCGGAATACTCTTCAGAAGCTATGGGACAAATGTTGTAGACACAATAGATGATAAGCATAGATTTACAGGGTGTAGTTTCTCGGACTTCTCCACTCGCTATACTGGTATGTCTGTAGTGGACATGGAGAAGCAGACTACGTCATATTATGCAGTAAGTCCTGATAACGCATTAACGTATAATTTGGGTTCAAATCCATATCTGCAAAAAACCATATCACATTCATTAACCACTATGCGAAGGTCGGTTTTGATAGCTTTGGCCAGTATAGACTACGTGCCCTTTAAAGCTTCGTGCATAGGGAACCCCGCTTATGACTTGGGCGATGTCCTGGTCTTCTCTGACGGCATTGCTGATGGCAGCAAAAAGTACTGTATAACAAAATACACATGGAATTACGGCAGAGAATACATGATGGAGGGCATGGGCAAAAATCCTGCCCTTGCTTCCGCTTCAAGTAAGAGTGATAAAAATATTGCAGGACTTATGAGCCAAACCGTATCTAACGAGCTTTTCAGATATACGGTACTGAGAAATGGGGAAGCCGTGAATATCTCTGACGGCCAGACTAAATCTGTAATAATCGCACACTATCTCGTCTCCAAATCATGCCATGTGAGGATCAACTTGGAAGTTCTACTTACTGCAACTCAGACAGAGGCAGGAAGTCCCGCCGTCGTTAAAGCTATATACAAAGCTGATGGCTCGGAGATAACAGACAGGTACCCTACTGAAACATGGACAGATGGACGGCATATTCTTACGCTGCAATATGACATTAAGCATAATGATGCAGTCTCACATTCATTTGAGCTTTTACTTCAGGTAAGTGGCGGAAGTGTACATATTGCCGGAAATGATGCATATGAAGTTATTTCCTCAACAGGGCTTGCAACAAATAACAACTGGGAGGGGACATTCAGGGGGGAAGATGGAAATCTCTACATAGTTATTGATGGAGTGGCGCATAAAATTCCTGATTCAATTCGTGTCAGCAAATATCCTAACAAGACTTCATATGAGACTGATGAACCTTTGGACTATACTGGCCTTGAAGTTTATGCCGTTTTCGGCGACCGCAGCAACGTCAATATCACTAGTAATTGCACATGTAACCCTGTACAAGGAACTCCTTTTGACGCTAACAGAGATCAGTACATAGAGATAAGTTATGTAACCTGGACGGTAGAGTATGGAACCGGCTTTAACCTCATCTACAACTACATCACAGAATTAACTGTAACTCCTCCAACAAAAACAAATTATAAATATGGCGAACATATTAATTATGCTGGTATGAAGGTTACAGCAAAATACCGCGATGGAAGCACAGCAGATGTTACCGATAAATGCGTGATTACACCAGCAAACGGCACAACTTTCATTTATTCTGAATTGTCGTCATAGAAAGGAAGTGAAAAAATGCCGGAATATGAAACAGTGCAGGTGAATGTGAATTACCGCAATGTTCACGATAATGTTGACGCACATTTCTTTCTCAACGCCATTCTGCTAAAGAAAATAGAAGTGACAACAGCCCCAAATAAAGTGGCCTACCGTTATAGTCAAATAATTGACTACACGGGCATGAAAATAACAGCAACGTACAAAGATGACTCTACACGGGATATCACAGATTTATGCACAATTTCACCTAAAAGCGGGACTACCTTCAGCGAAAATTCAAGTACATCAGTAGAGATATCCTATGCTGAAGGGCGTGATCAGCAATCTTGTACTTTTTCTCTTACGCTTGTAACTGTAAGGCAGTTAGTTATAGCTTCACAACCCAGTAAGACTGCATACAAAATAGGTGAAGCGATAAATTACACTGGAATGCTTGTTAAAGCTGTCTATTCTGATAACAGTGAAGTTGACGTTACAGAAAAATGTACATTCACACCAGCAGAAGGAAAAGCATTCTCCCCCGAAACCGATACTGACGTTACCATAACATACACTGAAGGTCAGAATGAGTTGTCATGCAACTTCACACTTACTGAAATGGTCGAAGGGGCTATGACACTCAGGGTAGATACAATGCCAGATAAAATAAGGTACAAACAGGGGGATACTCTGGATTACACTGGTGCAGTCATAAAAGCTGTG
>CALAUZ010000248.1 GCA_937892105.1 uncultured Fretibacterium sp.
CAATCTTCTGGACTTCGGGCTTCTTGCCCTCCGTCCCGTTTACGCAGAATATTTTATTCTATATAGAAAAAAATGTAATCCGTTAAATAACTGATATATTTTATCCGATATTTTGCTGGCTAATTCTCGCAAAATAATATTTCAGAATTTCTGGTATAATTTTCCATATACAAAAAAATATGATAAAGGAAGGAGATAATTTTTATATGATGATAAATGAATACATCGAATACATAACAGTTGAAGAAGCTGCAAAACACTTAAACCGCACAAAGACAAATGTTTGTTGGTTATGTCGAAAAGGAAAATTAAAAGGCGCAAAAAAATTCGGCGAAAAAGTCTGGATGATACCTAAGCAATCAGTTTTAGAGCATAAACCAGGCTTACAGGGCTTCGCTGCTGTTCAAGCTCGAAAAAAAGCTGATGAAGAAAAATTGCGTTCTCTCATTCGGAATAAAATTACACAACAGCAACAGGGGGAGGATTAATTATGCAGACAGCTGAAATTCTACAAAATCAGTTCGTTACTCAGTCTGACTTCGAGACCTTCAGAAACGAATTTACTGAACGTATCAAGGCTAATGAGCAACTTAGCGATTTACGTATGCAGAAAATTATTTCCATTATCAACGAGAATATGACTGCTATTCATTCTTCTATGTCCAAACTCGCAGAAAACTCAGAATATAATTTCGCTATTCTAAATGAACGTATCAATGGCATGAATGAGCGTATTAGCGGGATGAACGAACGTATCAATAATACTAATAGCAAACTTGATGCCACTAACGAGCGTATAGACCACCTCGAAAGGTTCTTTAACGAGAAGATTGAACATGTTACCGATACTCTCTCCGTTGCTATCACAAGCGTTAATCAGCGCATTGACGATATGCAAGACAATCAGGCTAAATCTCTCACTAAATGGGGTATCGGCGTGGCCATCGCTGTTGGTATCTTTCAAGCCGCTATCTCCATAATTCTACATTTCTGGGCCTAATTCAGGTTCGCCTTCATGGATTATCTTTTGGGGTATCACTATCACTCTACGGCTTCACAGCAAAAGAAGCACACATCATTTACATACTTGTCCGCAAGCCTCAACAATCCTACCTTCCTTTTCCAATACGTTGACTTCGACATTCCTACCTGCCTCATTACTTCTACTGCCTCAAGATGGTTTATATATCGGTATCGCAATATCTGCCCCATTTGGTACGTCTCTATCTCGTCTGGCGGCAACTTCTCTTTCAGCTTCTCTACTGCCTTGATCTCCCTATCCAGTCTCGTTATTTTCTCCTCTGCTCTCAGCTTTCGCTTCACTGTCTCAAACACAGGATCGGATATCACATTTTGTCCATGCACTTCGTAACTATGCCCGTGTACAGATTCCATTTCAGAATATAAGTCTCCAAGTTCTTCCTTTTCCTTCACATTCCTACGGTAATTCCACAATATTTTCTCCGTACTCGTCATCTTACGTCCTCCTACCTCTCTTGAGAAATATTAATCACTCTTAATCGCTACTTCTTATTTCCTCGCTATGAGATTGTTCCGTTCCTTTAAGATTATCCTCGTCCCTTTCTCGTTCCCATACACTCGCTCTACATAAAGCACTTCTAGTTGGCTATCGTCCTTTATCACTCCAGCCATACTAAGGCAATCTTGCAGGGCCTTTACTCGGTTGTCTATGTCCCAACGGCGGTGATTATCCGTCTTTAATAGAAGCCATAACTCTACTCTGCCTATATATGCCTCCTTGCCTTCCCAACTCTCTCTCAACTTACCTACTGCGTATCTCTGGTATTCTCGCACTTCTCGTACCTTGTAACGGCTTCGCTTTCCTGTTCGGTACATATGGTTCACTGTCGGTGGTAATCCTAAAAGCTCCAGGTCAAGTAACACTCTCAATACTTCTCCCCCTTTGATACTTCTTCTATCAGCACTCATTATAGCTGATTAATACTCCTTTTCCACTTTTACTGCTAATCTTGTCTCCTACGTAACTTAACGGATACGCTCTAAGTAGTTTTCGCGCGCCTCTTAGAATATTTTGTCCCTCTTGTCCCTCTTGAGCGTAACACCTTATGGCAAGCGGGATTACAAATTTTACGTTTTGTCCCTCTTTGTCCCTCTTGCCGAATTGTTGTCCCTCTCTATACAATTGTTGTCCCTCTCCAGTCATATCAAGCACTCGCAAACGTAAATAAAAGTCAAGCACCAAAAGCTATAAACACGCATGAACACTATAGAGGGACAAACAGGGACAAGAGGGGGACAAAAAAATACCCCATAAACACGCATAAATACTACAGAGGGACAAAAGGGACAAAAAAACAATGTACATAATATTGATAAATACTAACCAATTTACAAACCCAAAAAACAATCTATTTAAAAAAATTAAAATATTAAAATAATTAAAATAATTAATATAGAATAAAAATTAAATTTATTGATTTATTATTTATTTTTTATTTTTTTATATCTTCTAAATTTTCATAAATTATATATATATAAATGAAAGAAGCTTTACTTTTATTATCATCTGTTATTTCTCTTTCTTTATTTGTTTATGAAAAGATGAAAAATAATAGAAATGATGATGATAATTTGGATATAACAAACGAATGGGACAAAACTTTCAATTTAAGTGAGAAAGTTACCCATAAAAAGGTAACTTTCCATAATAGATTTGGAATAACATTAGTAGGAGATCTATATGAACCAAAAGAACAAACTGGAAAATTATCGGCAATAGCTGTATGTGGCCCATTCGGTGCAGTTAAAGAACAATCATCAGGGTTATATGCAATGAATATGGCTGAAAGAGGATTTATTTCTTTAGCCTTTGATCTTTCATTTACTGGAGAAAGTGGAGGACAACCGAGATATTTGAATTCCCCAGATATAAACACTGATGATTTTTCTTCTGCAGTAGATTTCTTATCTTTAAAAGAGAATGTAGATCCAGAAAAGATTGGAATCATTGGAATATGAGGATGGGGAGGATATTCTCTCAATGTTGCTGCCATAGATCTGTGAATTCTAATGATGGATGGCTTACTACTGCTGGACTATCTATGTTGAATACAAAGCTATTAGCTTTTGCTGATGAAATTCAAAATGCAGTTCTAGTTATACATGGTGAATTAGCTCATTCTTTCTATTTCAGTCAAACTGCTTTTGAAAAGTTAAAAGGAGATAATAAAGAATTTATGCCAATTCCTGGTGCCTATCATTGTGATTTATATGACAATTTAAATTTTATTCCTTTTGATAAAATAACCGAATTTTTGAATAAAAATTTAAAATAAAATAAATTGGAATATTATTAATTCAAACAAAATTAAAAAAACTTATATGTTTAAAATTTTATAATATTTTTTATAAATTTTTTTATTACTTTAATTATACTTTTAATTAAATAAATTATTATATAAAAAATTATTTATTATATTGGGGATTGGGGATTGGGGATTGGGGATTGGGGATTGGGGAT
>CALAUZ010000249.1 GCA_937892105.1 uncultured Fretibacterium sp.
CTCCGGCAAATCCTCCTTCTCCGCGTCCGTCAATTCCTCCTCGTGATATATCGTCAGGTCTTCCTCCGGCTTCGTCCTCACTTCTGCGAACACCCGGTCTTCCGCTTCCGTCAATTCCTCGCTCGTCATGAAGTTCACTGCCGATACTCCAGGCGGTAAGTCGCTCTTCTTCATATGCCTGTCTCCTTTCGTTGTTTCCGCGTACTACATGCTCGACGTTATCAAGCACTCGACGCGATAATCCGCTCGTTACTGTCCCAAGACGCATTACTGTCGGCATGTCCAGTTCTGATATTTTCTCAAAGTCGTACTTTTCCACATACGGCTCTAATCCGCACCGTGTCAGCAAATAATATTCTACGCTGTCTCTCAATAAGCCAGTTATTTTCTCTCGGTCGGAAGGATTCTGCGCTCTCGAATATAATGCGTCGTTGCTCGACTCTAAACGCTGGCTTAGGTTTCGCGCTATTCCGGCTATCTGGCTTCGTAAATCTCCGCTTACTCCGTATAACTTGCTTAATTGTGCTGATACGTCGTTCACGTCTTCAGGCTCTACCTGCCAGATATAGGGCGGTTCGTTAAATTCATGCCCAAAACCCGGCCGCGTATCCGTTATGTCGAATACGTGCCTCACTTTCTGACCGTCCGCACTTAATAACCTTACGCTTTTTGTTCCCTTGTTCACGTAACGGCTAAAATGCTTATTCCATAAATCTATATCCGCACATGCTACCGCATTCGGTCGCTGGTCGTAGATTAAAAGCTGGTCTCGGAAGTCGTACTTGTGATTCCGAGCCGCACACGTCAAAAATTCTGACCAGTTAAATCCGTCTGATCTCACTCTATGGCTTACTTCATTAAACCTGCGCCTCGCTTCCTCTAGCGTCGTCTCGTCTGCCATTGTTCGCTCCTAACGCCTCAGACCTTGATGCCGTTCTTCCTGTATGCTGATTTTTGCCTTCTCGTCCCCTGTGCCGTAAGAAATTTTTACGGCTTCTCCTAATGGCGGGACTTCCGTCATCTTCTCTAGTTTATGCACTACAAGACTTTGACGGCCTACCTGTTGGACACAATAACCCTGTGATTCATCTACATGAAGAATTTTTCCCTTGTACTGCTGACCGTCCACTCGCGGTTTCAGAAATACTTTCGTGTCGCCTTCAATCAGCTTCATATCACGGATCGTCTGCTCCGTAAGGGCGGGTTTCTGTTCGGGGGTCTGGCCTTCGGGCGTTGACTGCGATTGTGCCTGTTCCCGTTCCCGGACTCGTTCATACTTCAAGATTTCCTCTGACGCTTTCTGCGCCTGACTCACAGCTCGAAATAAGGCGTTCGGGTCTTCCTTTACTGCTTTCACCCAATAATCCACGTAGGCCGCGTGATTATCAAAATGCTCCTGCGTCTGCGGGATTCCTGTCTCCGCCGATACAAACATTGAAGTGATTTCTGCTACGAGTTCTTCCTTCGCGTAACTCTCGGAGTGCATGTCGCTGGAGGTCTCTCGGTTCAATCGGCTGGGGTGTCCTGTCCAATGGCCTAATTCATGAAGGCAAGTAGCGTAATAATCCGCCTGACTGTTGAACTGGCCGCGTTCTGGCACTTGGATATAATCGTTCGTTCGGTTATAGAATGCCTCGTTTCCGCCGTGTCGAATTTCAGCTCCAGATTCTTGCAATATCCTCTCGGCCTTCTCGCTCGTCTCGATTGGGTTACGCGCGGGCGGTTCGTAAGCGGGGATTCCTTCTATCTGCGATGCGTGAAATACAACGTAATTCCTCACAAGGACGCTTTTCTCCACTTCCTGTTTCCCGTCCTCGTCTAGTACGGGGTCGCCGAACTCGTCCACTTTAGGCTTCTCATCAAACTTGTAAAATTCTACGTGTGTGCCTTTCTCGCCCGGCTTCACGTGCCAGCCTTTTTCTTTCGCTTGGTCGAAAGTTGCCCATCGAGGGTCATTAGCATGTCCCAATGCCTGACTTTGTAATGCTAAATTTATCGAGTTTATCCCGTGATACGCTCGACCGCTTACCGCATTAAATGGTGCGTCCCCGTCTGTCCATGTCCGTTGCCACGGGGCTGTGCCATTCTCCATTGCGTCGCACAATTTTTTCACGAGTTCTTCTCGATATTCCTGCGCCTTTGAGGAAATCACCGCTTTTCACCTCCAGCATTGTCCCAGTCCTTGACTTTGCGTTTCCAGTCCTGCTTTAACTGTTTTTCCTCCTCCGGCGTGGGAAGCATTACTATTCCCTCTGATTCTGGGGTCTCGTCTGGCTCGCCGCTGTTATATAGGTTCGCTCCGTAGTATTCAAGTATTTCATTTAACTCCTTGTCCATGACTAAAAAATCCCTCCTTCTTTTTTCTTTACAGGTTAAGGGTTTATAGGCTTCGCGTCCGGCGGCGTTCTTCCTCGCGGTGGATTCTTGCCCTCTGCACTTCTTCGCTGTATGCGATTTTTACCGTCTCTCCCGGCAACGGCGGCCTTTCAAGACGGTCTAATCTGTGGACAATTAGACTGTGTTGTCCTACCAACTGGACGCAAATCCCACGCTTCTCATCTACATGCACTATTCGCCCTCTGTACTGCTGGTTATCTGTTCGTGGATTTATATAAATCTTGGGTTTGTCGGCTAACTTCATTCTTGAAATTTCCTCTGCCGTTATTGGCCGCGGGGCTTGCCTTTGTGCCTGTCTGCGACGTTCCACTTCTGCCGATAATTCGGGGTTCGCTAATTTCAGGCCATATTTCACCGCCGCTGAGATACAAAGTTCCTTGTATTCCGCGTTACCCGTGATTTCCGTCGCTCCCCATTTCTGGTTCGCAAGCTGTAACGCCGCCGCTACCGATTTTTCCGTCAACTTTCGTTTATTTAGGACAATCCTTCTGCCCATGTCGGAAAAATCCGCCGTGTACGTTCCGGCCTTACAGTACAAAACACTGTCTCCAGCTCCACGCCTTGCGCTATAATCTCGCAAGTCCATTCCGTGCTGTGTTTGCGGGATTCTTATTCCTGACTGCTCCGGCAACAATAACAACTGACCCGGATAACGGTACACTCGGTATGCGTCCTCGCGGCTCTGGTCGGCTAACCAATCCTTAAATGATGGGAAACGTTTCAGATAGTGCGATTTCAATTCGAGGATTTCTTCGCCCTGATGTTCTCTCAGTGCAAGCCGTTCTCTCTGACTCGCAAACGCAAATATGCTTCGGATTTGGTTTAATTCTCCCCCTCTGCCTTTCCAGCTCTCGCTAAATATTTCTGTCCGGCGGCTCTTTTGAACCCAATATAAATTTTCGCGTTCTTGCTTTTGACGCGCCTTTAATTCTCGTATCGCTCTACTCTTGCTCCTCATGTAAATTTCTCGCTCGGCACGATATTCTTCCCACATGGATTTTCTTCCTGCTGGGTGCGGCGATGATTGGATTTCATCTTGATTTGGCTTGACTGGCGTTTGCAATTTCAAGTCTCGTTTCCGTTCCTGATAGTCGCCTAACCTTGCTTCCAGTTTCTTAAAACTGCTCTCACGCGACACTTGAGACAACTTCACAGCTCTATCTCCCATTTTCAAGACTGCCCCGTTCCCTTTACGCTCTAGCAAAAATCCTTTCGACGCTAATTTGGCGTGCAACTCGTCCCAACTTGTCGCAGTCTCTAATATTGTCGCTAGTTCTCGCTTCGCTTGACGTTCTAGGCTTTCCATCCCTGTGTGTGCTTCTATATCTCTGGCTCTCTGCGAGATTTCAGGCGTTTTTCTGGCGTTCGCGTCCCTCTCAAAAATATTGCCGGATTCATCTACTTCATAACGTCCTGTCCTTTCCACGTCCCAGCCCTGTATGATTTCGATTTTTCGCGCCGCTCTTTCTAGGGCTTTCTTTGTCCACCCTCCGGCGGGACGAATTGCTCGGAATGTTTCAGGTAAGATTCGATTTACTGCTACATGCACATGAAGATTATCCGTGTCGGACTGCAACGCCCATAACGCTTGACAGTCCTGCAAGTCCAATTCCTTTAACGCTATTCCTACTGCTTCGTCCACTTGCTCATTCGTCGGGCTTTCTTCCGCTCTCCATGACAATATGAAATGAAGCACGGGGTTTTTGCACCTCACGTTCTCATACGAAACCCCTTCCATCTCTAGGTACGCTTTCTCTGGCGGCGAGTTCAAATTTTTCGTCCCTACATGAAGTACTGAATTTTTTGTGTGTCCGGTTACTCCTAGACAATAATTTATTAAGTCCTTAAAGCTGCTACGGCTGTCCCGCCGTTTAGATGGGAGTTTCGCTATCATTCAATACTACCTTTTCCAGTCCTGTGATAAACGTATTCAAGTTCTCCAGCGCGGTTGCCGTCTTCTCGCTGTACATGCCTTGCGATTCCTTAAAGACATATTTCAACAGTCCTCCCTGACGGCGCAATTCCGATAGCATTTTTGTCTCTATCCTCGACGGTACTCTACGGCTTAACGCCCGGCGACGGATATACTCAGACATTGATAACCCTGACACTTCCGCATTCTCTCGGATCGCGCTTTGTTCTTCTTGCGTTACTCGGATATGTATGTTCTTATCGAAAATTACGCCTTCCAACTTCCTTGCCTCCTTCTAAATTTTTTCGGGTTCAGGGTCAGTTCCCTGACTAGCTCACGTGAGAGACTGCTACAGCCGATTGCTACAGCCGATTACGTCCTCCGCACTTGGTACATAACTTACGCAGTGAGTTCGTGTACACATGTGCCTGCTTGTCCCTTTATTCCCTTATGCCTTTACAAATCTTTCAGAGTATATATGTCCTTCTCAAAATATGCGTTAAACGCATAAATTTAGCCCCTGTGCTATTTTCTTTTTACTCGCTCTGCTAAGTTGGGGCAATAAAAATTAAACGAAAAGGAGGGTCTTTATGTTAGCCGCTACTACAAAAATTGGATCGAAATATTTAGTCCATATTGAAATCTTGAAGGCTCTGGGGGCAGAACTGGAAAATCTACCTGAAAAGGAAAAAGTCTTCTTCGACTTCAAAAGTGCTGTCGTTTTTCTTAGACCGTTTTTAGAACTCGCCATCAAGAAAAATTACACCAAAGACGAGATTTTTCAAATCATGGACAAAGTCGGCTGGCACATAACTCAAAACACTTTCAAATATTTCTGGAGCCTCTTTACTCTTGAAGAAGAAGCCTCCAACAAAAAGAAACCTAACTCTAAGTCTGCAGGAAAAGAAAAGTGTGAACACGCTCACCCTACCGTCAAGCAGAATGAACATAAATCGCAGGAAATTATAAACGCTGTTCTTCCTACTCATGAGGCAACTTCACAGGGTAGTGAATCTTCAATACCTGAAGCACAAAATCACAATGCCGCTAAAAATGAAGCACAAGCTCCCGCAAATGAAAATCATAACGAGGAGAAATCTACCGCAATTTCTACGCAACAAAAAAGCGCGCATTTTCTACTGCCACCTGATACGGAGGATTTATAAATATGCCAACACAAGAAAATTTATTTTTGTACTTCATCGGCGGCAGTAAGGGCGGCGTTGGCAAAAGTATTCTCAGTATGCTTCTCGCTGACTTCCTTACTCAATACAGAAAGAGAAAAATCATTCTCGTCGAAAGCGATACTAGCAATCCTGACGTAGGGAAAACTTTTACTCATAGCGATGATGTCGAAGTCCTTTCTCTGTCTCTTGATGAGGCCGATGGCTGGATTGAACTTGTTAATTATTCTGAGGCTAGCGACAAAGACATCGTCATAAATTCTGCCGCTCGGTCGGGTGAAGCTGTCGAAAAATTTGGCGGCACTCTCATCGGCAGTCTCGAGGAGCTTCACAGACAACTCGTCTCTTTCTGGGTCATTAACCGTCAGAGGGACAGTATCGAGCTTCTCAAAAAATATATGGATGTTGTTCCCGGTGAACTACACGTCGTCCGTAATACCTTCTACGGTGAGCCTCAAAAGTTCGAGTTATTCAACGGCTCTAAGACAAAAATTGAGGCTGAAAAGCGCGGGGCTACTATCGACCTGCCTGACCTCGCTGATCGCGTTACTGATGATTTGTACTCTAAACGCCTTTCTATCGTTACCGCTCTGGAGACTATGCCGCTCGGTAACAAAGCTGAACTCAAACGTTGGCGTTCCGTCGCTTGGAAGAGATTTGATGAGGTGGGCATCGCTCAACCTTTACCTGCAAAGGAAGAAAAAAATCCTAAGAAAAGTGAGCGGTCTTAATCATGGATAACGCACAGGATTTTAACTACTCTGAACAAGCAGGTCAGCTTTCTTGCGAGGCTTCGGAACTACAAAAACCTGAGAATCTCGTAGCCTCTTTCTTCGGCGACTGCAATGAGGAAGAAAGAAAAATCATTGACGATTTTTCACATACTCTCGGTATCAGGGATAACGATGCTATTTGGGCTTTCATCAAGGTCTTTTTCACTATAAACCGTGAGAATAATAACCTTCCTCAACGTATCTCGGACGCTCTCGCTCTTAAAAGGGACGAAATCATTGACTACATCAAACAATTTGCCGCTTCCGCTGTTGAACTGGAGACTAAAAAGGCTATGGCTGATTTATCCGACACCTTACAGCTCATTTCTCAGAACATCTTGAAACAGCATCGAAAAAATATGTGGCTTTATGACTTCTTCCTACCTTTGGCCTGTGCTTGCTTTGGAATCTTTTTCCTGTGCCTTATCTCTTTTGTCGGTGGTGCGGCTGTCGCTGGCAAGGGCTGGGGACATTCTCCACTTGAAGCTCTGCTTAATGCTCCGGCGGGCTGGATTCTTCCTCTCGCTCTCATTCCTGTCGGCGGCTTCGCTTTATTTCGCGGCCTTACTGAACAAGGACGAGTTAAGTACCTCAATTTATCTGCCGCTCTACTCGTCGCTCTTTTGCTGCTATGCGTCATTCCTCACATTCTTTAGTGCAAATTTTCACACACTTTTCGTGTGGTCTAAAGAAGGAGAGATTGCTTATGCAACGTATGTTCGCCAACGCATTTAAGCACTTCAGGGAAAACGCAGGCTTAACTCAGGCCATCGTCGCAAAAAGAGCGGGTATTGCTCAGTCAGAAGTCTCACGCCTTGAGGACGGCTTTCACTGGCCGAGTTTCAACACCACTCGCAGGCTTTGCAGGGCTATCGGGGTTGACGAAAAAACTTTCTGCCACTTCATGGCTCTCGACATTTTGGCTTTGCCGCAAGAAGTTTGGAATGGCCTCAACGAAGATAAGGAGGATGAGGAAAACGAACGAAGTTACAAGCACAAACGAAGAAGTCATAAGGCGTAATCTCGAAAAATTGCGCCGCGAAATGGGCGAGGACATCAGGAGAGCTATGGACGACTCCGCTGTCATTGAAATCATGCTCAACCCTGACGGCAGGGTCTGGATCGACAAAATAGGGAGCGGCATGGAATTTCTATGCTACATGTCGGCTGTTCAGGCTTTGCAAATGCTCGGCACTGTCGCTCACATGCTCGGTACGGTTATCAACTACCATCACCCCATTGTTGAGGGCGAACTTCCCGGAGACGGCAGCAGAGTCGAGGGCGTTATTCCCCCTATTGTCCCGAATCCTGTCTTTAACATAAGGAAGAAAGCATCCGCTATCTTCTCGCTGGATGAATACATCAAATCAGGGCGCGCTACTGACGAGGACGTTCAGATTCTCTGTGAGGCTATTTCGTCTCGCAAAAATATTCTCGTTGTCGGCGGTACTGGTACGGGCAAAACTACCTTCGTCAATGCAATCTTGAACGAAATGAAAAACCTTACTCCTCATCATCGCCTCCTTATCCTTGAGGACACTCTCGAATTGCAATGTCCTATGGATAATTTCGTCTCCATGCGTACTAGCTCTGACCAGTCCATGCAGGACCTATTGAAAGTTACCATGCGACAGCGACCCGACAGAATCATCATCGGGGAAGTCAGAGGCAAAGAAGCTCTCGATATGCTAAAGGCTTGGAATACGGGTCATCCCGGCGGGGTCTGTACTGTTCACGCTAATGACGCTCGCGCTGGCTTACTTCGTATTGAACAGCTCATTTCGGAGGTCTCTCAAAGTCCCATGCGGGAGCTTATCGCTGAGGCTATTGATGTCGTCGCTTTCCTCGTCAGAGACCCCCATATCGGCCCTAAACTCTCAGAACTCGTTTCCGTTGACGGCTTCCATGATGGCCAATATGCCTTTCACGACTTAAAGGAGGTGGTTACTTGAAGCGTTTTCTGCTCGTTGCTCGGCTCGGCGGTACAAATTTGATTTTCTTCTCGATTTTATGAAAGGAGTTCTTGTATTATGAACAAAAATTTTTCTACGTGGCTCTTTGAGCGCAGAACTGCCGTCCTCGCGGTCGTCGTTCTCGTCGCTCTCCTCTGCTCTCCTATTGCGGCTTTCGCAAGCAATAACGACTTGCCCTGGAACACCGCTCTCGAAAGGCTCGTTAATGCCTTCTCCGGCAGAACTGCCCTCCTCGTCTCTATGGTCGGTATTTTCTTCGCCGGCGGTATGCTCATCTTCGGCGGAGACTTGGGCAACTTCGGCAAAATGGTCATGATGATTGTTCTCGTCGGCTCCATGATGGGCGCACTCTCTACCATCGCTAGTAATTTCATCAGCACTGAGGGCTGTCTCATTCTCTGATGTTATACAACGACGAAGAAATCAGGGTTATTCCCGTGCGCAAAAGTCTCACTCGTCCTCAGCTCATCTGCGGCTGTGATCGCGTCTTGTTCCTGCTCTTGATGCTGTTCTGCATTGCTCTCATCTTTCCCGGTGGGCTGGGGTCGGGCAACTATGTCAACGTCTTAATCGGCATCGTCTTTTTCTTCGTGGGCGTTCAGATTTTGGCCGTCCTTGCTAAGTATGACACGCTTTTTAGTCAGATTTTCAGCAGGGCTATCAAGTATCAGGACTCTTACGTCTCTACGTCCCATGTTCTCAGACAGGACAAGAAATACTGATGTTCGTATCTGACATACTTTCTCCAATACACGTGCGGTTAGGGGGCTACCTCTGCCGCACTCTCTATCCTCTCGAAAGGGGGCTTTGTTATGCCTAACTTCTCGGACGGCGATGGCTTCGCTGAGTTGCTCAATTTTTCCCATATGGTCGCTCCTGAAGTTATGGGTCTCAAAAATGGCGGCTTCCTTGCCGGCTTCTGGCTTACTGGCCCTGACCTTGAGAGTTCTACCGTTCAGGAATTGGAGCATTTAAGCGAAATGATGGCCAGAGCTATCGGTCAGCTTGATGTCAGGTACTGTGTTCACTTTGAGTTCTTCAGGCGCGAGGCTCATAATTACCCGGACGGCAATTTCAAGGAGACTACTACAAAACTCATCGACATGGAGCGGTTCGCCCAATTTCAGCAGGAAGCAGGACACTACGAATCCATTCAGGCGATTTTCGTTACTTACGTCCCTCCCACTTTCGAGAAAAGTCCGCTCCTACAGCGTATCAAGAAATTTCTCTTTGGCTCGGATACGGATAACGAGGATATGGTTGTCGAAAAACAGCTTGAACGCTTCGAGGAAGTTATACGCGGTCTAAAGGATTCACTTAGTCTCATTATGAAGGTTCGGCGCATGACCTTTCAGCCCGATAACGTACCTGACCCGTATTCGGGGACTTCCGAACTTCTGGAGGCTGTCAATGCTTGCGTCAATGGTAACTGGCATTCTATAAGGCTTCCAGCGTTCCCGTATTACCTTGACTGCACTCTCGCTAAAGACTGCATTAACGGTAAAAGCCTTGAATACAACAACGAGTATGTTCAATGCGTCTCCCTCGTTAATTATCCGGCGGGGACTTTCCCATCGATTCTATCGGATTTGCAGACCTTGCCCATCTCTTTCAGGTGGTCTAACCGCTTCATCTTAACTGATATGCGCGAAGCTATGGGCCAGATTGAGACTAAGCGCAGACAGTGGGTGCAAAAAATGCGCAGTCTCTTCTCTCAGATTACGGGTATTCAGACTAACAGGGTTAATCAAGACGCGGTCGCTATGGTTGAAGACTTGGATAATGCTCTGCAAGACGCTCATTCGGGCGAAGTCGCTTTTGGCAATCACACTTCTACTGTCGTCCTGCGTCATTCAAATCCTCAATTTTTGGAGGAGGCCGCTCGTGAAGTCGTCAAAGTTTTTGAACGTGCGGGCTGTAATGCAAGGCTGGAATCCATCAACAACTTCGAGGCTTTCTTGGGGTCTCTGCCCGGTCATGGTAAGGAGAATGTCCGCAAACCTCTGATTACTACTTTCAATTTCGCTGACTTAGTTCCTCTGTCTAATGACTGGATCGGTGATAAGTTCTGCCCATGTCCATTCTACCCGCCTAACTCTCCCGCTCTGCTTCAGGCCGCTACTGCCGGAAGTACACCCTTCTCCCTCAACCTTCACAGCGGGGATGTCGGACACACTTTGATTTTAGGGCCGACGGGCGCAGGTAAATCTACATTGCTTGCTACTGTTGCAGCTCAATTCCAGCGGTACGACACGGGACAAATCTTTTTCTTCGACAACGGAAAATCCATTTACCCCTTGTGTCAGGCTCTCGATGATTCTGTCTTCTACGACTTAGGACAGGCCGCTAACAATATTAACCTTTGCCCTCTCGCCCAGATTGACGACCCGGAAGTCATGAGTTGGGCCGCTGAGTGGCTCGAAATGTTGATTGAAATGGTCGCTCCCGGTCTCGTTACTCCGGCTAGGCGTATTCTCCTCAATGACGCTCTCAAGAACCTTGCCGCCAGTACTACCTGCGCCGCTGAACGGACTCTCACCGAATACATTACTTCCGTTCAGGACGAGGATATGAAGGCCGCTTTGGGCTTTTACAGCCTCAATCAGAGCGGCGGTTATCTTCTTGATGGAGACCATGACGATATAAATTACGCTTCCTTCAACGTCTTCGAGATTGCCTCTCTCCTTGAAAGGGAAAAAATTGCTCCGGCTGTCCTCACTTATTTATTCTTCCAGATTCAGCGGAGATTAAAAGGTGCGCCCTCGCTTCTCGTCGTCGATGAGGCTTGGACTGCCATGCGCGATAAATTGTTCTCTGAAAAAATCAGGGGCTGGCTAAAAACTTTCAGGAAGTTGAATTGTGCCGTTGTCCTCGCTACTCAGTCTATCGCTGACGTGGTCAACAGCACTATTAGGGACGCTGTTTTTGAAAGCTGTCCTACAAAAATTCTCCTTGCAAATCCTGACGCTAAAGGTAGCAAAATCGGCGAATTTTACCGCGACTTCCTGCAACTCAATGAACGTCAAGTGAATCTCATTTCTCACATGACTCGCAAACGCGAATACTACATCATCTCGCCTAAAGGACGCAGATTATTCAGTCTCGGCTTAGGCCCGGTCGCTTTGGCCTTCGTCGGCGCAAGCGGGGCTGATGATTTAGCTAGAGTTCGGGAACTCAAAGAACATTACGGGCGGTTGTGGCCGGTTCAGTGGCTCAAAGAACGTGAGTTACCGGACTGGGCTGACGCTTGGGAGAAGGTTGACCGCTCTTTTGAAGCTCAAATCTTACGCAAAGAATGGAGAGATAATATCAATGTACAAAATTCTAAGGTCTCTTAATGTCTTTCTCGTCGCTTTATTCGTTTTCATCTCTGCTCCGGCTCACGCTTGGTGGCTCTGGGTTCAGGGGATTCCTGTCATGGAGCATACCCAGTTAAACAGGCTCGCCGCTGATATTCACGAGGTCGCTGAACAACTCGAAATGCTCAAAAATCATCTCGCCATGCTCAAGTCCCTTCAATCACGCCTCTTGCAGTTGGGCAACGGTCAGATTATGCAGGTCTTTACCGAAGCTCAATCCGTCCTACAGAACGCTCAAAGCCTCGCCGCTGGGGTCTCTAACTTTGGCAATGCCTTTAAGGAACATTTCCCTGATGATTACGAGAACATCACTTCCGCCATTACTGAGGGGAAACGTCTTGCCGATGACTGGCGCAAGGTCGAGGAAGGATACATGAAAGTCCTTAACATGAACGCTAAGAACTTCAACAACGAGCAGGAAGTCAGAAACAAAATGGTACAGACATTGAATGAGGCTGATTCCGCTTCGGGTCAAACTAAGGCCATTCAGATTATCGGAGCTATCGTCAATCATGCTTCCTTCCTCCTTGACAGGAACAATCAGGAGTTAAGCGGCTTCATGGAGAACTACATTACTCGCCAACAGGCCGAAAAACAGCGAAAACAGCTCGCTCAAAAGAATATCGTCGAGATGGGCAAGAACGCTTCTCAGGCTCAACGTTCCGGCAAATCTTTTACTCCGGGCTTCAAATAATAGGGAGGTGATTACATGAAACGCAGAATTTTTACTCTCGTACTTTTAGCTTGCTTTGGGCTTGGGGTCTGGCCTTCTCGGTCGGAGTGTTTCATCGCTCAGGAGACTACTCAGATTACAGTCAAGATTAAGGCTGTTGCTGAATGGCTCAATACCATTGAGATGAAATTAAATCAGCTCAAAATGTTGGCTCAACTTCCTCAATCCGTTATCAATCAGATTAACGGCATGAAGGAACTCCTCTCTGAGAATTTCTCGCAGGTCAGAGGCATTCTGCAACAAGTTGACAGCATTACTCACTTCACTGACGACATCGAGAACATGCTCAAGTCCCGACACCCTGAATTGCAACAGGGCTTGAATATTGACGAGCTGAAAGAACGTAACAAAAAACGAGACAAACAGCTCAAGCAGACCTTCGAGGCTTACTTAAAAGCTCTCAACATTACTGCTAAGGATTTCAAGAACGACGAGCAAACACGCGAAAAACTTTTAGCCGCTCTGTCTAATTCTGAGGGACAGGTTCAGGCTTTACAGGCTCTCGGCGCATTGCTGGATCATACTAGCTCCATTATTGCCCGCAATGAGCAGACACTTCAAGGTTTCATGACTGTCTTCCTTGAGGCTGAACGTGATGATGTCGATAAACGTGAACAGCTTGAACAGAGTATCGTTGAGGCTTACAAGTCCTTGCAAAATCTTCAAGCTCCCGGTCAAACTTTCACTCCGGGATTCAAGTAGTGGAGTTCTCAGCATGAGAAAATTTTTCATTGCTTTCTTCTCGCTCGTTTGCTTTTTCGGTCTGGCATTAACTGCTTATGCCGCTACTCCCGGCACTAATGCCACTCTTGAATTTGTAGAGGGCTTCACTTCCGGCATTACGGGACAGCTCCTGTCCTTCGCTCGAAAATTATTCATCGGGCTGGCTACTCTGTCCCTCGCTATGGGGCTGGGCAAAATGATTCTCAGTGGCGAAAGCAACATAGGCTCGGTCGCCGCCCATATCGCTAAATGCAGTATCTACATCGGCATCTTCTCGTGGATTATGTCCGATTCTGGCGCGGCTACTTTCTTGCCTAAACTCATTGTCAACTCTTTCATGGAAGCTGGAAGGTCTATCGCCGGTCAGGACGTTGCTCCTGATGATTTACTCGTCGCGGGTATCAGGCTTTACGGCACTATGGTCGAACGCGGTTGGAATGCGGGCTGGGGGGATTTTATCGGCATTATGCTTATCGGTATTGTTATTCTCGTCGTCGTCGCTATGCTCGCGGGGACTATGGCCGTCGCTCTCATTGAAATGCACCTCGTTATCTGCGGCGGGTCTATCCTGCTCGGATTTGGCGGCTTCGAGTATACCCGCGATATTGCATTGAGTTACCTGCGATATTCCGTTTCTGTCGGCATTAAGCTATTGATGATTATGATTGTCTACGCACTCGCTAATGCTCTGCTCATTGACTGGGAGGCCAGCTTCAGCACGGCTACTGATATGGCTACCCTCATTACTGCGGCGGGGCAAATTCTTGGCGGCACTATCTGTATCTTTATGGCCGCTAGAATGGTTCCCTCTATGGCTCAATCCGTCGTCAGCGGTGCGGCTCTGTCCTTCGGTCATGAGTTATTCACGTCTTCCGCTTCAACACTGGTTCACGGGGCTATTGGCGAAAAGAATCCGGACGGCGGTCGCTCTGGCGGGTTGCTCGGTGCTGGTAAAACTATCGTCGAAACTCTGCGCAATACTCAAACTGCCGCTTTCAGGGGTATGGCTGATACTTGGGACGCGGCAAGAGAAGGGGGCTTCGGCGGCGCGGTTGAACATGTCGCTTCTCATATTCCCGGCGTTAATAATCTCATCAGTGCCGCTAAGACTGGCAACATGGCTAATTACGTCTCTGCTTCCTTCTTCTTCGGGTCTCATTCTGACAGGGCTACTCGTTATCTTCAAAATGATGATGTCCCCGAAATGATGCCTGCTCCAAAAAACGAGAATCCTCATTCTCCTGAAAGCCTCTTTGAACGTCTCAATAATCATGAAAGGAGTTAATATTTATGCCTGATACTTCTCAACCTGTGCAGGAAAATCCTTACTTATCCGCTCGAAAAGAGTACGGCGACCGTTACGGCTCGGCTGTTAAGGACGCGGCTCATTGGCGGCAGATTTCTATGTTCATGCTCCTCCTCTGTCTCGCTTTCGGCGCAACTATGATGTGGCTTGCTAGTCAAAACAAAGTCGTTCCCTACATCGTGCAGGTCGATAAACACGGCTACGCTGTCGCTATCAAGTCCGCTCAAGAAGGCGCAGTCGCTGATACTAGAGTCGTCATTGCTGCTCTTGGTGGCTTCTTCGTCAACTTCAAAACCGTCATTACCGATATGTCCTCTC
>CALAUZ010000250.1 GCA_937892105.1 uncultured Fretibacterium sp.
ATGGCGGAGGATTAAGTGAAAAGACATATAGAGCCTTGTTCCTGACAAATAGGAAGAGGGCTTTTGTGCAAAGAAGGGAGAATTACGATGCCTAAAGAATTTACTGTTTACGGAAGCAAAGTTGTAGTAAGTGATGACTTCGATGCTTTTAACTCGCTTCGCCAGAAATTTATTGCTGAGGCTCAAAAAGCATCATCAACTTTTATGGCCAAGTATAGGAACTATAAGGATACATTTTCTCTCCTGAATAAGGGATATGAAGATGGGAGAAGTATCATTTTTGAAGTAATCCAGCGTGTAATTATCTCTGAAATCTTTATAAAAGCAAAAGTTTATGACTTGGACATCAACCGTTTTTGTCAGGAATTTTATAAATGTCCATGGGGAAGTGTATTGCAACAGTTAGTCTCAAAATATGAAGAACTTTCCAAAGCTATTGATTCTATGATTGGAGTAGCTGAAGATGTCAAAGAACGGTATGACGGTATAAGGAATAAGTATCAAAAAAGTTACAACTCTATGATCACGCAGCCAACAATCTCAGAAGCCTTATCATCTGGTTTGTTTGGTAAATATGGTATGTCTGAAAGGAATAGAAAAAATTTCGAGTTCTGGGAAGACGCTATTAATGAACATAAAGAACGAGCTGAAGCTGAAATTTCAGAAGCTACTGATAGAGCAGAAAAATTACAGCAAATGCAAGAGAGTTTATATACTTCTAAAGAAGTTCAGGCAGCACTTCAAGATGAAATGTCTAATTCGGTTGCAGAGCTGTGGTTAAGTTGCTGGAGAGCTATGGAGAAATATGGGCTGGTAATTTCAGACTCAATTCTTTTATTAAAGGGAGATAATATAAAATCTGCTAACTCCATTGTGAGTAATATGCCCTACATGGACAGAAATGACATATTAGAGCGTCTGCCAAATATATTTCTGTCAAATCCGTACAACGAAGATCTGTATGTAAAACTCTTTGGCATTTTCAGCGATACTGACGGTAGTCTTGGGAATATAGCTTCATACTTTGGCTTCTCCAATACAGTCCAAAATTTATTAGCTGAAGAAAGACGAAGGGCTGAAGAAGCTAGAAGAGAAGCGCAACGAAGGGCTGAAGAAGAAGCGTGGAAAGAAGAAGAGCGCAAGATTGCTGAAGAAGAACGAAAGAGAAAATCAGTAGAAGCTCTTTTTGGAAGATTGATGCCTGAGTTTTGTAAAACTCCGAGCAGTTCAGCAGTTGCCCGAAAAAATTTTATTGCTCAAAGTCTACAAATAGGTTTTACTCAGGAGCAGGTAACCGATTTTCTTGCGAAGAAAGTTGAACAAGAGCAGAGATTTGCTGAGTCGTCTCCAAAATTCAGTATCATTATAACGATATTAGCTCTAATAGGAGCTTTCTATAGTTCTGGAATATTAAGATGGATTTCGGGCTTTATATCGTTTTTATTTTTATTCTGGACGTGGGCGGAAATTAGTAACAAAAAAAGTGCTATTGAATTCTTAGAAAATTGGAATTATGATAACGCTTTAGGGAAAAACTCCAATGCTCTACCAGAAAAAGTAGAAAATTCTACAACACCGCATGTAACAACACATGAAACTAAACATGAAACTAACCCTAATAAATCATCATTGTTAATTATTCTTATTGTTATAGGCATTTTAGCATTGCCATTTATGCTTATAAAAAATGAAAGTTCTTATAACTCTACGCAAAAATCCAATACAAGAGTGCAAGTAAGCGAAGAAATCCAAACTGTTTATGCTGAAGCTGAAAAATATCTCAATGCAAAGAATTATTCAAAGGCATTTGAGATATTCAGACGGTTAGCGAATGAGGGGTACGCTCCTGCACAGGACAAATTAGCGTGGATGTACCAAAACGGCTGGGGAGTTGAGCAGAGTTACATGCAAGCTGTGAACTGGTTCCGAAAAGCTGCTGAACAGGGGAACACTGAGGCTCTCGCAAGCATGGGCTTGATGTATCTTAAAGGCTGGGGAGTACCTCAGAATTATGATACAGCTCTGGAATGGTACGGTAAGGCAGCAGCTCAGGGCAGTGAAGTAGCTCAAAGGCGTATAAATTCAATACAATTGTTGAAAGTCAACAAGCAGAAGATTTCTTCGATAGAACGAGGAACAGGCTTTCCAATATCTGGAACTATTTTTGCAGAGACATTAAGTGTAAGGCAGTCTCCTAATACAAGCTCAAAGCGGCTCAAAACACTGAAGACAGGACACCCTGTAAGTATTTCGAGAGCTGCTGAGAGTGATAATGATTACTGGTTCTACGTGAAGACAGCGAGTGGCACAGAAGGCTGGGTGCTTGGAGGATACGTAAACTTGATTGACCGTGATTTATCGTATCAAGAAACCACCAACAAGAAGCATTCTCTCCCTGCTAGCGGATATGTTACTACACGTGAGGATAGCTTGAACCTCAGAAACATTCCTACAGTCAAAGGCTCTCAAGTCGTTGAAAAGCTCGATAGCGGGACTTACTTCACTGCTTATGAGGTCTTTGCTGGCGATACTATAGATTGGTACAGGATAAGAACTACTGAGGGTGATGAAGGCTGGGTATCAGGCAAATACATAGAGCTTTACTAAATAACACAATTAACAGGATATATATCTCTCTTCGGAAAAGTCTGAAGGGAGATTTCTTACACCTGAAGTTACAGAATAATTATATATTATAAGTGCTATAATTCACATAAATTATTATTTAGAGGTTATAAGTTAATGATATTGCGACCAGATTACATAGGCAGAATAAAGCCTTTTATTGGTCTTGAGCCTGTGAAAGTTTTAACGGGATTAAGGCGTTCAGGAAAGTCGGTAATGTTGAAGCTGATTCAAGATGAAATTAGACACGAGGGAGTACCTAAGACTAATATTATCTCGTTCAATTTTGAGAGCATGAACACTCCCCGTGATGCTGAAGCACTGCATAAAGAGATAGCTAAAAGAATTTCATCATTACACGGAAAAATATTTTTGTTCTTCGACGAGATACAGGAAGTGCAAGACTGGGAGAAGTGCATTAACTCACTGAGAGTAGAATATGACTGCGACATCTACATCACAGGTTCAAACGCCAAGCTGTTATCTGGTGAACTTGCTACCTACCTCGCAGGAAGATATGTCGAGTTCGTAATATATCCTTTCTCGTTCAGAGAGTTCCTGAGTATGCCTGCACAGAAAGACGAAGCCATCACATCAGCCTTCCGCAAATATCTTCAGCTCGGTGGTATGCCCTTCCTCTCAAACATTGCAGATAATCCTGAAGCCTGTAATCTTTATCTCACAGACATATACAACTCCGTTATCTTGAAAGACGTAGTAAGGCGCAACAATATCCGTGATGTTGACCAGTTGGAGAGGGTGATTACCTACGTACTGGCAAATATCGGACATTCCTTCAGTGCAACAAGCCTCTCAAAGTATTTCAAGAGTGAGCATAGAACAGTATCGCACGATACAATCCTGAATTACACAAAAGCATGTGCTGATGCGTTCCTCTTCTTCAAGATTAACAGAGAGGACTTACAGGGTAAGAAGATACTGACTATCAATGAGAAATACTACGTTGCAGATCACGGACTGCGCAGTGCTGTCTACGGTCAAGGCAGGAATGATATAGACCAGATGCTGGAGAACATCGTATGCCTTGAACTTCTGAGACGAGGCTATAAGGTAACAGTCGGTCGCAATGGAGATAAGGAGATAGACTTTGTAGCCACCAAGAACAGAGAGAAGCTGTACGTGCAGGTATGCTATCTTCTGGCTGATGATAGAGCAGTCGAGCGTGAGTTCGGAGCATACAGAGGTATTCCTGATAATTACCCAAAATATATAGTCTCACTAGATGAGATAAGCAGGAGCAGAGACGGTATTAAGCACTTGAATATCCCTGAATTTCTGCTTAGAAATGAATGGAGCTAACTATACATAAATCACTGCCCGTTTTGTTGAGTTCGTATCGGCTCGGCGGATTAGTCCTTCTTCCTTCCAGAAGTCCAAGCACTTTTTTACTTTCTTGCGCACTTCCATTTGGCCGAGATGTATTTTATTCTGCTCCTCTATCGACATTCCCTTTCCACTGTCTTTTATGCCAATGCTGCTATACAATTTCTTATAGGAGATAACAAGTTCCTTTGTACGTTTACTCTTGGCAATAACAATCTGACGCAGTAGATAGCCTTTAAGAGCAATGTTATCAATGCCATTCTCAAGCGGAACATCAAGCAAGGCAATATCTACATTGTGTAACTTCTTTGTGTTCTTGGCCAAGTCATATAATGGTGGAACTTCCTGAAGATAAAGCGCGTAGTTCCTCTTCCGGCGGTTTATCCTCATTCCTTCAGTAGCTCTTACAGATAACAGGTAGAGATTACCATTGCTGTCTCTATGACGCATTCGCTTTAACTGCGGATCACTTACGTTCACAGTTACTTCATTCAGTCTTTCAAGGGCACAAGTAATAGTTTCTCTGACTTGGTTACTCGGCTCTTTATCTTCTCGGCCTGCCAGCATGTTGAATATTTTCTGCGGAGTTATATAAATCGTCATCTTCTGTAAAATATTATCAAAAGCAGATATTGGTACATTCTGAACATCAAGAG
Source organism: uncultured Fretibacterium sp. (assembly GCA_937892105.1). Next base: position 4,626 of record CALAUZ010000250.1, read on the forward strand.
CAACAAAATCTTTATC
>CALAUZ010000251.1 GCA_937892105.1 uncultured Fretibacterium sp.
CTTCCGATCTACCATCTATGAGGACCATGAGGTGGTGGCCCGTGTGGTGGAGGACCATGCGGAGGAGGCCCAATCCCCCGCAATCAGGACATGCCCCAGCAGGATTGTTGAATGAGAACAATCTCGGCTCAATCTCAGGCATACCGATTCCACAGTCAGGGCAGGAATAATTCTCGGTCATGGTATATTCTTCATGGCCTTCTGCGTGAATGAGGACATATCCCCCTGAAACTCTCAGTGCTGACTCTACGCTCTCAGCTATTCGGCTGCGTTTATCGGGAGTGATTTTGAGGCGGTCAATAACGATTTCGATGTTGTGGCGTTTGTTTTTGTCGAGGGTAATTTCTTCCTCAAGGTAATATATATTCCCGTCAACCCTTGCGCGTGTGTAACCTTTTTCCCGCGTCTGTGTCAATAAATTTCTGAACTCGCCTTTTCTGCCTTTAACGAGTGGAGAATATATCTCAGTCCTGAGTCCGGCTTCATGCTCTAATATCCAGTCTAATATCTCATCGAGTGAATGACGCTGAACAGGTTTACCGCATTTCGGGCAATGAGGGATTCCGATTCTCCCAAATAACAGACGGAAATAATCATAGATTTCTGTTACAGTCCCAACAGTTGAGCGTGGGTTATGGCCTGTACCTTTTTGTTCAATTGAAACGGCTGGTGAGAGTCCTGAAATTTCATCGACATCTGGCTTCTTCATGACTCCCAAAAACTGACGCGCATATGCCGATAACGATTCAACATATCTGCGTTGCCCCTCAGCGTAAAGTGTATCGAATGCCAATGATGATTTTCCTGAACCTGAAGGCCCTGTTATGACGATTAATTTTCCGCGCGGTATGTCAATGTCAATATTCTTGAGGTTGTGTTCTCTTGCCTCTAACTGAAATTTTTTCGTCCATGATGATTTGTTCCTTCCTTGATTTTTGAGCAATGCGGGTAATTATTACACAAAAATTTTTCGTGTATACTGTGAGCAATTCCAACACAAAAATTACGGGGTGAAGACTCATGATTGAAATGATACGCGGATTCAGGGGCAAAATACCTTCCGGCGAAATCGTTATAGACATGAATATATCCGGCGGGGCAGTGTATGATTTTTCGTGCTTCGGCGTTGATGATAAAGATAAGTTATCCGATGACCGCTATATGATATTCTACAATCAGCCCGAATCCCCAGACGGTGAAATCAAATACGCTCCCTATCATAACGGCGCAAGATTCACCCTCAATCCCTCACGACTCCCCGCTCAAATCGCAAAACTAGTTTTCACCGCGAGCATTGACGGCAACGGCTCAATGAGTCAAATCACCTCGCATACCCTCACGCTTACGCCCGAAAACGCAGAGGCCATGACGATGGAACTTGCCGGGAGTGATTTCCATGATGAGAGGGCAATAATCAGCATTGAGATTTACAGGCGCGATGAATGGAGGATAGCAGCTGTTGCGTCAGGCTTCAACGGAGGATTAAGCGAGCTGCTGAAACATTACGGCGGAGAAGAAATGCATAGCCTTCCACAAGAACCAAAGCCCAAGCCTGTAGAACTCCGCAAAGGTCAAAAAGTGAGTCTCAAGAAAAAATCATCATCCCCACTCGGCGAAATACTCATCAATTTAAACTGGCACAGAGGCAACGAACGCAAGCGGTTAATGTCAGTTTTCTCACACAAAGAGGGCGCAATAGATTTAGATTTGGGATGTCTGTATGAGTTTAAAGACGGCAGAAAAGGATCTGTGCAGGCTCTTGGCGGGAATTTCGGCAACTTTGAGTCATTCCCGTATATCGCACTGGACAATGACGACAGGACTGGCGATGTTGAGACGGGCGAAAATTTGCGCGTTAATGGCTCTCAGATTTCGCAGTTCAAGCGCATACTTGTGTACACGTTCATATACGAGGGTATAGCAAACTGGAAGGACGCTGACGGAGTAGCAACGGTGAAGTGTCCCGGGAGCCCGGATATTATCGTGAGGCTTGACGAGCATAACACCTCACAGATTATGTGTGCAATCGCGATGCTTGAGAATGTGAATGATGAGACATTTAGCGTTGAGAAGGTCATAAAATTCTTCAACAATCATTCCGATATGGATAATCATTATGGCTGGGGGGTTCGCTGGGTTCCGAAAAGGAAGTAACTCGGCCATGATGTAATTGCGCCTTGTCCGCTATGGATGGGGCGTTTGTTTTTGTGGGGCATGAAAAAAGCGTCCCCCTATGTGATTATGAGAGACGCTGTTATATTTCAGAATGGAGGCGGGGAGATTTGAACTCCCGTCCAACGTGGGCCAATCATGACGGCTCTACAGGCTTATTCCTTGTTCATTGTCGTCGGGTCAAGTACAGGGACAAACTTTAACCGTTCCAGAATCCTTAAGGGTCTATCACCATGCCGGGATTCTCTACATGGCGGGGAGCTGGTTTTCATGACACCTCCGGCGAACCACCAGCATTGTCCGTCCTTCGGCGTAACAGCTAAACTAAGCTGCTAATGCGAAATTATCTTCGACTTTTATTGTTTTGTCCGATAGTTTTACGGGTGATTGCAGACTTTCCCCGACCTGCTCCTTCACATCCTCCTTCACGCTGTCGAAACCTGTCGCCCCCTAATCTTCATCGTAACGTCCCTTTCCCCTCACAGCTCGCGCAATAGTCCTCTTTGCATCGCGATCGGCTATCATGTCCCGCTTATCATGGGCTGTACGGCCTTTCACTAATGCCAACTCAACTTTCGCACGCTTACCGTCTTTGATGTACACACTGAGAGGCACAAGGGTTAATCCCTTCTCACGTATCTTGTTACGCAACCGAATTAGCTCGCGTTTATGTACAAGCAATTTACGGTCTCGTTCAGGCTCATGATTATAATACGTCCCTTTCTCATACGGCGATATATGTACACCGAACAGCCATAGTTCACCGTTCTCTATTGAGGCATACGAATCCTTAAGGTTAAGATTACCTGCTCTAACGCTCTTAATCTCCGTACCTGTAAGAACTATTCCGCACTCCAACGCATCAAGGATAAAATAATCGTGCCTTGCCTTGCGGTTCTGAGCTACTGTCTTGTTGTTGCTGTGATTTGAACTTGACATGGCAAAAAATTATACATGAATTATGATTTTGCGCAAGATAATAATGACACCCAAGATAAAAATAATAAGTGCTAAAAACAGAATCACTCTTACCCCATGCGCCTCATATATTACCGTATATTGTGTAAGTATATTCTGCTTTACCTCTGATAAAATAAGCACATTCATTTTATCTAATCTAGGAGGATATAGTTTGCATATGCGTAAAATTTTATGTGCATTGATGATTGTACTTTGCGTTTCTGGAATTGCCTTTGCCGATGACGACACAGTAAGCGTCTCAAGCGTGGACATAAGGCGCGACCCTTCCGGCAACACCATAGACATGAAAAGCCCCGAAGGACTGCGCATAATCTACATCGGAACGTTCAGGGCCGAAGCTAAGGAGTTATCGCCTGATGCAGAAGATGACGAGGGAATATTCTCGGTATTCATGGTGAAGTCGGACAAGGATACCCCCCTTCAACTCGACATAAGGGACGGTTACGACACGCGCACCAACAAATTCAGTTGGCGGAATGATGCCCCATGGGGATACATCGCTGACATTGACACCAACGGAAACCCCAGAGACATTCTCGAAACTTTCTGGGTTCGCGCAACATTCTGGCACAATCTGCCTTTCAAATACGGCAAATACCCGGTCATAGCAAGGATAGGTTTCGTGATTAACGGTAACGAGCTTACGTACAAGCGCATACGCCCAAAGTCATGGGAGGAATGGAAGAAGGTTGAGCCGAAAATAGTGGAGCTTGAGGAGAACGACACAGAGCGGGATTTTACGCTTGATGAGCTTGAGGCATTATCGCAGGACAAAAAGTGAATAACGTTGAGGACAAACTTGTGAAATCAGCGCGTGAATGAGGGAGATACAAGGTTTTGACGAAGAACATATACGACACTTCCATAAAAGAAGCTCTTGTGGCATCAATGGGGGAGTTCATCGACAATATCAAAATTCTCACCAGCGTAATGAACTACAACGTTTTTGTGCCTGTGCCAAAAGCAGAAAATAACACGCAATATCTTGTGTGCATGAACAGAAATTCACACGCAAATGCAAAAGGTTTCATAAGTTCAGGAGGTCTCACAGTTCTTGAGGGGTCTCAGGTGTCTGAACATATGTCGCCAGCTTTCAATGATAATAATTACTGTAAGTTGAGGCAACAGCTCGAAAATGACGGTACGATTTCCAGCGGAATATTCCAGCATGATTACGAGTTTTCTTCACCTTCTGCGGCAGAGGCTGTCATATTGGGGCGTTCTTCAAACGGTAATGTGGATATGGAAAACAGAGAACGGTACAAAATTAAAGGACATTTAGCACATAATAATACCCTGCTTCTGTATCATTAGTGGCAGGGTATTTGTATCAAAAACAAGTATCTTATATCTCGTTATGGTAACGTTCCCTCAGCCTCTCATACACAACAGGAGGCACAACATCTCTCACTGTCCCGCCAAAATGAAATATCTCCCTCACACTCGAACTCGACACATACGAATACTTAGGGTCGGTAACGATGAAGAACGTCTCAATCTCAGGCGCAAGCTGTCTATTCATCAATGCCATCTGAAATTCATACTCGAAATCCGACATTGCACGCAAACCTCTCACAATTACTCCTGCGTTCTTCTGCCTAACATAATCCACAAGCAGACCGTTAAAACTGTCTACGGTGATATTCTTCACATGGCTAAGAGACTTCCGCGCCATCTCGCACCTTTCCTCAACACTGAATGCTGAAACCTTGCGTTCATTCACAAGGACACTCACGATTACCTCATCGAATACAGCCGCAGCTCGTTCAGCAATATACATATGCCCGTTGGTGATAGGATCAAACGAGCCGGGATATACTGCAATGACGTTCATCTTTTTATCACTCCGAATATACCAGGTATTTGGGACTGAAAATAATTTTACCGTAAAATATCACCGTCTGCACCAGCGATAACAGTTCAGCCGCCGGTAACGCCCATACAATTCCATATTCTCCCCAAAAATGGTTCAGCACAAACATCAACGGCATGTACAAGGCACACTGTCTGCAAATACTCAATATGAACGATGCCCTTCCAGCACCCATCGCCTGAAGAGCATTCACGAATACAAAGAATATCGCAAACAATATGCTGCTGGACAACTTCATTCGCAGAAACTTAACCGCATATTCAAAGGCTTTCGGTTCATTCAGGAACATTGACACTATTTTGTCTGAGAACACAAAGCACCCGGCAACCATTGCGAGTGTCAATACCGCAGTGAACTTCAGTGCAAAATTCAGGAATGCACGATACCTTCCCCAATCCTCAGCTCCAACACTGAACCCCAACAAAGGCTGTATTCCCTGACCTGTCCCCATAGCGACAAGACATGCAAGCTGTTCAATCCTCATTGACACTCCAGCCGCAGCAACCGCCATATCACCATAAGCAGACATCAAAGAGTTCATGACCATCTGAGATATGCTCATGAGCCAGGGATCGAGGCACGCAGGAATGCCGATCGCCAGAACTCCCCATGCAATTCCATTATTAGCCCTGAAATTCTTTACGTGAATGCTGAGTGATGAACGTCCTAAAACGAAATATCCGGCGTAATACAATGCTCCAATTACTATGCTTAGGCTTGTAGCTATTGCAGCACCAGTTATTCCCCAGCCGAACCAGAGTATCATTATTGGATCGAGTATAACGTTTAGCATGTTCCCGAAAATCTGGCCGATCATTGCGGCTGTTGCGTGATTTTCAGCCCTCATTATTCCGCCACATGCCATGCTGAAGAGAATAAATGGTGTTGAAGCTACGACGATCGACAAGTAGTTATATGCCAGCTTGAATGTTTCGGGGCTTGCACCTATTGCCCGAAGTATACTGTCGATGAAGAACATGAATATTCCCGCCACTATTACGCCAGTTATAATGCTTCCCCATACGCAGAATGAGGCTATATTATTGGCGCGTTCTTTGTTTCCGGCTCCGAGAGTTCGCGAGATGAAAGACATTGCACCGGCCATGAAGATTATGCCGAGAGCGATTAATACCATAAAAATTGGTGAAGCTAACGACACTGCCGCAAGCTGTAACGGGTCTCCTGTCCTTCCAATGAAGAATGTATCAGCAAGGTTGTATATCATCAGCATAATCTCAACGACTATTGCCGGGATTATGTTAGAGATTGCCTGCCGACTTATTGATGAATAAGTCATGTGATTATCCTTTCCTGATTTTGTTGAACGCGAGGGATTATAACAGAATAAAAAATTTATAGGGAACTCACAAGAACACTTCTAGCTTCTAAGAGGGTCTGTCAAGTAAACTGTGTATGAGATTTTCTTAGGCCACTTTTGGGAAAACAGACGCGTATCTCACATAGAAGTGACTTA
>CALAUZ010000252.1 GCA_937892105.1 uncultured Fretibacterium sp.
CCAACATATCACTAACGGAGACAGAAGATAACTGCTCCAGGCAGGCATGAGTCCTCTTTCAATGTTGTACAAGCTAAAGCCTGAAAACAGCTTTGTAAAGATGTCAGATGTCGAATAATAAAAGCCTAAACTTTGCACTACTTCAGCAAAGATAACATATGACGCTACATAACTTAACCACATTAAGACGGAATGTATTACAAACTTCTTTTTATTAATGTGGTTGCAAATATCTTTTAATGACGATATGCAAAGGTATGTAAGATACAGCAAATAAAATTCGATTTTTTCGTTAAAGATGCTTGCTATAGCCAGTATTACTTTCTTGACAGTTTGGCGAAACAGGGTACATAAAGCAGTGAAAGGGAGGACAAATACAAGTGCATTCATGTATATGCGAGCTACTCTTAGAAGTCCTTCGCCTCCCTTACCGATCAGAGATAAGCCAAAAAACATAGCTCCAACTGTGAGTAAGTCGACGTACAAATCAGCGATAACAGTAGCAAGTGAGAAAAGATAGCCGTTTTTTAACTTTCTGCCAGAATAGATAAATCTTACGATATAACCGAATCTAACAGGCAATAATCTAATCGGCAATACCATATTGATAGAATGCCCAAGAGCAATCGCATTCAACAGGTTGGATTCATCGGGCTTTTCATATACAGAGATATAAAGTTTCCAACGCTTTATCTTGAAAACATGGCCAAGTACCATGCATAATACGGCCAACAGTAATAGCATTACAGCAACTCCAAATAATTCGTATCAAGTTTAGCTGTTTCATACTCCGCAGGGATGCCAAAAGGCACATGAAAATCGGTGAGCATACTTCTAATGTTTAGATTATTTCTAATCATGACGTTGTACACACCGCTCATAAAGTACTCTGAATATTCGCAGTCTCTTAGATACTGTTCAGCATACATTTCAAATGTGGTCCTATTTCGGAAATAGTAGCAACCGCAAATAGCCTCATTACTTATAGCTTTCTTTTCTGCTGTTCTTGTAACGTTTCCCGTAGAATCCTTAGCGACAAAGCTGTATTTAGATTCATTGGAACTAAACGTGAGAAGTAGTCCAGCTTCATTAGGTACAACAAGATTTTTCTGACAGAAATTGTTAAACTCCGAACATTTAAAGAGATGATCGCAGTCATTGAAAACTACAGGAAGTTCATCTTTAATATCTGTAATTCCCTTCAAGCAGGTAATGACAGCTCCTTCAGTTACGTCAGGTAAGACATGAAGTCTTGCTTCCGGAAAGTAACTCTTTATCACTGCGTCAATGTCGTACTTATCCACATGCTCTTGCAAAACGACAAAATCGAGCGATGTCAAATTTATGAATTTTCGTATCGACTGTGTTGACCAGTAGAAAAACGGCTTGTCATAGATTTCTATCAATGGTTTAGGGACTGTAAATCCTTCCTTCTCGAAGCGCGAGCCGCGTCCGGCCATTGGCATTATGTAGTGGATTTTCATAGCGATGACAACAGCTTACACTCTTCGTCGATTAATTTCTTCAAACCATCTCTCATTGAAACTTTAGGAGACCAGCCGTACTTCTCCTTAGCGTAAGAATTATCACAGAGAGAGTATTTATTAATTTCGTGGTTTAGAATGCTACTCTTGATCGGATATTTCCCTTCAAAGAGTCCTGGATACTTCTCCCAGTAGTGGGTATCATCGGCGTACGACGCTGGTATATCTTTTCCCATGATTTCTTGCGCCATTTTGTACATCTCATTCACGGAATAATTCGTATTTGAAGAAACATTGACAGCATCGAAACCAGTTGAATCTCTAACCAGTAGAGCTAAATTTATCAAGTCATCAATGTAGATATAGTCCCTTCTCTGTTCTCCTGTCGAATGGAAGATTGGAGTGCGATCGTAGAAAAGCTCTCTAACCATATAAGCTACAAAGGGAGGTTGCTTTCTGAGACAATCAACGTGAGGGCCATAAACATTAGCAAATCGTAAGCAAGTAATATTCATATTGTACGTATCACAGAATGACTGGGCAAATTGCTCGGCCGCATACTTCGTGTTGGGATAGATGAGCGTGGGGGGTGATACTTTCCGTTGTCGGAAAGTTTGTTTCATTCTCGTAAATTGCGTTTGTACTCGCCTGAATGACTTTTTTAATTCCGTACAAACGAGCATTTTCAAGCAGATTCACGAAGCCGTTTAGATTCACATCAATTGCTTCCGTTGGGTTTAATTGGCAATCAGGAAGAGGAGCTATTCCAGCGATATTGTAGATGTAGTCAATATCGCCATTTGAAAGAATCGACTTTATCTTAGTTTTATCCCTTATGTCGATACGTTGTATATCATTTCTAAAATCGTGGTCTTCAAAAACAAGATTATCTTGACGACCGAATGAGAAATTATCGATTAGCACAAGAGTTTCACCATTCTGCCACAGTCTGTGCGCAAGTTGAGAGCCGATAAATCCTGCTGCGCCTGTAATAAGCGTTTTCATAATACTTTCCCTCCTTTTCTGATTTTGATGCTGTCATTAAATATTCTTATGCTTTGCTTGATTTTAGATTTTATTCCGTGATCCCAAGACGAATCGCCTTTTTCACGATTTTGAACTCGTACTTTGAAACGAAGAACCTTGAAATGATGCCTTAGAGCTTCAAGATATATGACTGTTTCAATTCCAAAGTCATTGGGCATACTATCGATTGAAACTTCATCGAGAAGAGATTTGCTGAAGATAACCGGGATAGCTCCAACATCATACATTATTCGTCCGAACAATATTGAATTAAACACTGATTGGCCATGTGTGAAAAAAGTATCATAAGATCTTCTGTTAGTTCTCGTTCCCTTGAGGAAAAGCTTCTCGTTTTCATTAGTGTGTTTACTAATTTCATCGAAAAACTGAATCAACTCTTTCGGAGGAATCTGCAAATCGGCGTGAATCCAGCCAATATAATCGCCAGAAGCGGCTTTCATTCCTTGTTGAAGACCATAGCCGTAACCTTGATTGATTTCCACATAAACAACTTTTATCTGTGGAAATTTGTTTTCTATGTTTGCCTTGAAGTATTCTTTACTATTATCCTTATTAGAGCCATTTTCAACAAGGATATATTCAAGATTATAATCTTTTTGAAGCGATCTTACTCTGTCAATAAGAGCATCGATATTCCCAGCTTCGTTATAGCATGGGATGATTATGGAAATTAGCATGTTTCAAACCTCGAATTATTGTACAAATCCAATGCAAGACAACAGCAGAAATAATTATTGCCGAAAGTGTTATCGCAATATTAATGACAAAGAAATTAGTAACATTAAGTAATGAAAGAATACCCGTTACATAAATCATGTGTGTAAGATAAATGTCATAAGAGTAAATATCAACTATGTACAAGAACTTTTGAAGCCAAGGGGGGTGCCAATTTTCGCTTCCCATAGCTTATACAGCGTAATTATGAGAAGCAAAATTGTCAATCCGTCAAAAGATTTAGTGGAACTCACAACATAATTGCATATTCTGGAAAGAAAGTTCCCATCAACCAAGGGGCTTATGTGATATCTTACAATATATCTTACACACAGCGAAAAGATTGAAACTATCGAACACAAGCAGACAAGCACACTTTTATCGTGCTTTGAGCAATTTTCACTCAATTTAGGAATGAAAAACCCCAAAATGTAACAGTTAATCCATGTTGCTGTGAATCTTAAATTGAAAGCTACCTTTATGACCTCAAATAATACAAATAAGGAAATTAAGGCCATCCACAATTTTTCTTTTGCAAAGTCTCTGATATCGTATAAATACGGCGTAATTACATAACAGAAAAGAATATACGGTATAAACCATGTATGATGAACACCGCTGATTACTCCAGAAAGCGTTCCCAAGCGAAAGACTCTTTTAAGAAATAAAATGACGTTAGGTTCAAAGAAAGTATATACTGGAATAATCACAAGAAATGCATAGACGTAGTAATCCAACATTACTTTCTTGCAATTCCTTAGAAAGAATTCGGTTGGTCTTTCTTTTAAGCTATCTCGGCTACCATAAAGAATCCCGGATAATAGTAAAAAAATTTGAACGCCTACTGACAAAAAATTCCCAAAACGTTCAAAGAGAACACCGTATCCAAGATGATAACCAGTATATTCAAAAATATGACAGAAGATAACCATTATTATTGCAATGAATCTTGCCATACTATATGCGTAATCTTTCTTAATCATTTATTATTAAACAGCCTTGAAGATAAATCATTTTCATATACAAGAATTTTCCATTTTGAAAACTCTAAAACATTTTGCGGTTGCCCGAAATAATTTATAATTTTTTCGGGAGTTATCCCAAAGTCATCACCTTCAGAAGTAATTACAAAATTTGCATACTCTTTATACCAGTTAGTTTTGCACAACCAAGTATAAGGCTCAGGATTTTCACTATATCTCCAGTATTGATTATTATGAAGAGCGATTATAGCTCTTACCTTTACTTCATTTTCAGTAGATACTGTAACAACAGATGAATTCCAGAATGATGCATAACCTGATTCTAAGCCGTTCTTTTTGAGAAATTCTCCCAAAGATTTTTGCTCTGTTACTGGGAATCCCTTTAACATTTCTATAGCGTCCGCAGTCATCCGTACGCTGAAAGAAAGGATTGCGCTGATTAATAGCAAGTAT
>CALAUZ010000253.1 GCA_937892105.1 uncultured Fretibacterium sp.
GGCCTTCAGCTTTTAGCCTCAATACAACCAAGAACAGGCTCACGGGGGGTATCCCCGTGAGCCATTGTCTTCAGCTTTCATGTCTTCAGCTTTCAGTAACAATTTTCTCTAAAGAGTGCTTCAGCATAATAGAATGAACAAGATTATTCGTAATGTATATTCAGTTTGCCCGGTCTGCCTCAAAAAAATTCCAGCCTCTCTGGAACGTATTGACGGCAAGATCGGGATTTATCTCAGCAAAAATTGTCCTGAACATGGATATTTCTCTGTCCCGGTTTGGCGCGACCGTGTAGATTTCGACAGTTGGGTTTCTCGGGAATCACCGCTCAACAAAGATGAGATTAGATCGTGTAACGGAGACTGCCGCAACTGTAATTCACATACCCAGGGAACATGCTGCGTTTTATTGGAGGTAACTAACCGCTGCAACCTTCACTGCCCTTTTTGCTTTGCCGAAGGTGGGCAGAAAGAATCAGAGCCGAATCTTCAGACGCTTTTTCATCGGATTAACCATATTTTGAAGCTGGCAGACTCCCCTCTTCTTCAGCTTTCCGGCGGTGAACCAACACTGCGTGAGGATTTGCCCGAACTAGTCAGCTATGCTAAAAATCATGGTTGCTCTTACGTTCAGCTTAATACAAACGGTATGCGTTTAGCAGAAGATGAAAAATTTGTCGAACGGTTAGCTAACGCGGGGCTGGATATTGTATTCTTACAATTTGACGGTACGAATGACGAAGTTTATCGGGTACTTCGTGGTCAGAAACTTTTCGACATAAAGCTGGCTGCCATTAAGAATTGTGATAAATATCATATCGGTGTAACGCTGGTTCCAACTGTTGTGGCTGGCGTAAATGATGCCGCGTTAGGGGACATCGTAAATTTTGCGGCGGAATTTTCTCCGGCTGTACGAGGAATACATTTTCAGCCTGTTGCTTATCTGGGCAGATTTCCATATCAGGGGAATGACACGAGGCGTTTCACTCTTGATGAACTAATTGAAGCACTCTGCAAACAAACAGGAATTCAGGAGGAGGCTTTTATTCCTTCACGCTGTGATCATGCCCTCTGCGGTTTCCATGCAACGTTCCTGCAAAATAAAAGAGGAGATTTTGTTCCCCTGACACATCGTAAAAATGACGCTCAAGGCATACAACGAACTAGCGCAGGAAAAAACCGTCAGTTCATAGGCAGTCATTGGAGACGTAACGATATTGAGACTACACAGAATATATCAGCGTCTTCAAGTTTCACAGTGTCAAAACAGCTTGATGATATGGACTTCGACAGCTTCGTTCAGAGAATGCGAAGTAATACACTTACCCTTTCCGCTATGGCTTTTCAGGACGCTATGAACTTGAATTTAGAGCGTTTATACCGTTGCAGTCTTCATGTCTACGATAACGGGAAGCTGCTTCCATTTTGCGCGAAATACCTCACCAGTTTTAACACTAAAGAAAAGTAAATGAATTTAAGCCCCGATATTCTCGAACGATTATATGAAAACTTGCTTGAACAAGGTTGTATAGTTGATGTCGGCTGCGGAGATGGATTTCTGTTGCGCTCACTGCCTAAATCAGAACATAATATACTGTACGGTATTGATCCATGTTTCACAGACAAAGAGACTAGTGATGATAACATACGATTTTTACGTAGCACCGCAGAGAGGCTCCCGCTTCCTTCTCGATGTGCTGACGCAATAATTATGCAGTGTGTGTTTTCTCTTTGTGAACCAGTTCAAGCCGTCCGTGAACTTAATCGTGTTTTGAAAGATAATGGCGTGTTGCTAATTGCTGATTTATATTCTAATCTTTCAGACAGCTATTTTTCTGATAACCCTTTAATATGCAACATATACTTTCGCAGACATCTTGAAGCATTTTTTACTCACACATTCAGAATGACAAAGTTTTACGATGAAACCGACGCGTTAAAAGAAATGTTTGCGCAAATTATCCTGAATGGAGATGATGAGATATGCAGTGTAGGCAACTTGATGAAATTAAGGGAGAAGAAAGCTCGTTATGGCCTCTGGGTATGGAAGAAAAATTAACACTCCTCAATGAACAGCTTGAATATGCCAGAAAAAACAGTGCTTTTTACTCATACCTTCCAAGTTCGCCGCTTCATTCTTTAGAGGAACTGAAAGGTATTCTAACAATTTCAGCCAAAGACATTATTGAAAACGGGCAGTCAATGATTTGTTGTTCCGCTGGCCAAATACAACGGATAGTCTCAATGTACACGTCAGGCACGACAGCACAAGCAAAAAGGATTGCTTTCACACAGTCTGATTTGTGGAATACTATTGCATTTTTTCATCACGGAATGAACACCCTATGCAACACAGGTGATACTGTTATGATTTTCATGCCAGGCAATGCTCCTGATGGATTATGTGATCTTCTTTCTCGCGGCCTTCAATGTTTCAATACTGAACCGAAAGTATACGGTATCATTCAGGATTATGATGACGCGGCTAATGTCTGCGAAAAGAACGCTGACGTGTTCGTAGGAATACCAGTACAAATGCGCCGGCTTGCGCTTTTACACCCCGAACTTAAACCAAGACGGGTTCTTCTATCTGCTGATTACTGCGCTCCTGCTGTAATTCATACTATCGCAAGAAAATGGTGTTGCGAAGTTTATGTTCATTACGGCCTGACTGAAAGCGGTTTGGGGTGTGCTGTTGAAACTCCCGCACGTATAGGAATGATCCCTCGTTCTGACGTAATTTTAGAGACACTTCCGGACGGTGAGATTGTTTTGACAACTTTAAAACGTGAAGCTATGCCGCTTATACGTTACAGAACTGGTGATTTAGGTGAGCTGACTTCCAACGGAATACTCATAAGAGTGTCGGGCAGAAAACAGGAAAAAGATAAACCTGTTTCAATTATGGCACTGGACAATGTGCTGCTTTCTTGCGACACTATTTTAGATTATTCAGCTTCTTTTGACGGTACACAACTCTTACTATATTTAGTCGGAGATGTTGAGTGTGCGCATTATCTTCTTTGTGAATCCTTTGAAAATCTTATTTTCAGAATCGAAAAAGTTATTAACCTGCCTTTCACTGGCAAAAGATATGTTATTTCTAAGTACTAAAATCCCCTGCCTTTCAACAGGGGAGTATGCAAAAATTCCGAGTAAGCTCATTCACTAGGGAGTGTTCACATTAAAAGAGCATCGAAAATCATAGCTAGCTGGATTACAGAAATAACGTTCTACTTCATTTCTACGTTTATACAACTCTTTATCATATTTCCATGATCCTTTACGATTTTTCTTCGGCGGTACTACTGGAATAAATCCTTGCTCTTCCATTATTGTACGCGTTTGCTTATCTTCATAGGCTCGGTCAGCTATCAATATATGCTTATCTTCGGAATACATACTTCTTATCAATTTCCTGCCTTCAGGAGCATCGTTTTTGTTTCCAGCTGATAGATGAAATACAAACGCAAATTTACTCGAACTGCTGCATTGGTGGATCTTCGTTGTCAATCCTCCTCTTGAACGTCCTATGCTTTGTTTGCCACTTTTTTTAACGCTCCTGTCGCATCGGGATGTACTTTGACATATGTACTATCTATGCAAAGCACATCGGTCCTATTCTCAATGATATTCATATCTTGCAACTGCTCAAATATTCGTTGAATAGTTCCATTTTTTGCCCAGCGGTTAAACCTCATGTATATTGTGTGCCACTTTCCATATTTTTCGGGTAACGCCCTCCATTTACAACCATTTTCTATGATGTACAGCAGCGCACATAAAAATTGATAGTTCGATACTACAGAAGGTTTTCTTGCTTTAGGCATTAAGTGTTTTATTTTTTCGTATTTATTCATCGTTAATTTCATAATTTTTATTATCACTTGTTTCCTTATTTATGTGAACACGTCCTAGAATTAATAAAACAGTATTCTGACGCAACTTTATCTGATTTAAAGGATAATGATAATTTTCACGTGTCCATCCCCACATTGTATCGTACGCTTATTCGTGCAGGGATCACATAAGCAGGAGCAAGAGCGGAATATTTGCCGCCGTATAGTCCCGATTTAAATCCAATAGATAAGATGTAGTCTAAAGTAAAAGCAATCTTACGAGGACTAAAAGTGAGGCGAGAAGAAGAAATTTTCCGAGAAAACGGTAATGCCCTTTCAAAAGTAACAGGTAAAGATGCCAAGGGTTGTTTTCAGTCATGTAACTACTGCCTATTTCTTTGAAAAACGCTCTAGCTACAAAGCCTTTACCAAAACCGCTGGGAGCAAACATCATCATCACGCTTTCAGTAGGATCTAGTCTTCGATTAAGAAATTTTCGCCAGGCAATGGTTTGCAAAAAGAGTCAATGAATTCTGCGTCCATGCAGCCTAACTCTTGAGCCATAGTCTGATATTTGAGCCGTTTATTAAACCTGGGGAAGCAATATAATTTTTCTCTCATGGCAGC
>CALAUZ010000254.1 GCA_937892105.1 uncultured Fretibacterium sp.
ACACGGCAGCACCGCCCTCGTTGATATCGTCGCCGCTGTTGCGCTCCTTGGCGTATAAATATATAAAGTTTTTGAGATTTTACAGCAATCTATAAATTTTTACTAACTGTTACTCCAAACCATACTGTTTCAGCAACTGTCTGTAACGCTGTTCCACTTCAGTAAGCTGGGGTTCCTGACGTTTAGGTGCCGGCGCAGAAGGTCTTGGAACTGCCGCCTGTGTTGCTGGGGCTGTAACCTGCTGATATGCCGGAGCTGTCTCTTCCTCAGATTGTGAGGCTTTCTTCTTCCCTGAAGTGTCATTGTCTGAACGTTCATATCTGCGTGCAAGGTACGTATCGTCCTGCTCAACAAGGAACAGTCTCGGCCCTCTTGGGTCATTATCCGCCGCTTTGTAGCTTCCTCCATGAACGGGACATGAAGCAGTTGGCGACCTTCCTTTGGGGAAATACAACGGTACAGCCTGACAGCCTCCTCTTGCCCTGTAACCTGTAGCGCGGCATATGGATACCTTGTCAACCTCAACCCATGAAGGAGGGTTTTCAAAGTTAGCCGGTGTCTCCATAACCTGTGTGGCATAGGTCATAAACTTCTTCCAGACCGGAGCAGCCATAGTTCCGCCAAAAGCACGCTTGCCCATAGTCTTGTGGTCATCGCGGCCAACATATACCGCTGTTGTAAGACCTGGTACTCCTCCGCAGAACCATGCGTCAATGAAGTCGTTTGATGTTCCAGTTTTCCCGAAAGTGTTTATCTTTGGGACTGCCGCAGGTTTCCCCGTTCCTGCCCTAACTGCGTCCTGCATCATCGAACGCAACGCATAGGCCGTCTCTGGCCTCATGGCCTGACTCTCGGCTGTCTGACGGTGTTCGATTACGTTACCGTCCCTGTCCTTTATCTCGCGTATCATCAGGGGGACTATTCTCTTTCCGCCGTTGTTGAAGCAGTTGAACGCTACAGCCATCTCAAGCGGTGTCAAACTCGCAGAACCAAGCGCAACCGATAAGTCATTGGGAAGATACTTCGTCTCAATTCCCATATTCCTGGCCATCTTCACTATAGCGTCAGTACCTATATATGCCGCTACTCTTACTGCTACGGTGTTGTAGGAACTTGTCAATGCCCTCTGAAGCGTTACTTCACCCGAATAGCCTCCTCCCGAATTATGAGGCGACCAACCTTTACCCTTGCTTCCCTTCTGCTTGAAAGTTATGGGCGCGTCAAGAAAGTGATCGCTGGGCATAACATCTTCTTCCATTGCTGCGGCGTAAACTATAGGTTTGAAGCTCGAACCTGGCTGACGGATTGCCTGTGTTGCGCGGTTGAACTTGCTGTCCTTGAAGTCCTTTCCTCCAACTAGTGCCAGGACTTCACCAGTTTCGGCCTCAATGCAGACCAACGCTCCCATTACGCTTTTGTTGAGACCCTGTATTGCTTCTCTTGCCTTGTCCTGAAGCCTGACATCAAGCGTTGTATATATCTGCATTCCTCCGCTGTAAACTTCATCTTTCCCGTACTTTGGCAGAAGATCGTTAAACAGCAGGTGCGAGACAAAGTAAGGTGCCATGTTGTATTCCTCTATCCTGTTTACCCTGCTCCTGAACTCCAGTTCCTCATTGTATGCGTCCTGCCTCTGTTGCGATGTAATCCAGCCCAGTGTTTCCATTCGTGAGAGAACGTAATTCTGCCTTGCCTTTGCGTTGCTGATACTGCTTTGGGGGTTGTAACGTCCCGGATTTGCGATTAACCCTGCGAGTATTGCCGACTGTGCAAGGTCTAAATCTCTTGCTGACTTGTCGAAGTATGTATGTGCCGCAGTCTCAACGCCCCATGCTCCATGCCCGAAATTTATGGTATTAAGGTAAAGTTCGAGTATCTTGTCTTTTGGGAAAAGTTTTTCAAGCCTCATAGCGATAATAATCTCTTTGGCCTTCCTCGTTATGCTTTTTTCATGGGAGAGAAATAGGTTTCGCGCAAGCTGCTGTGTTATCGTGCTTGCACCCTGAACCTTTCCGCCTTCAACAACGTCTGTCCATAATGCCCTCATTATTGAGCCTAGACGAATGCCTCCATGCTGGTAGAACGCTGAGTCTTCAGCCGCAAGAACTGCACGAACAATGTTGGGCGACATTTCGTGAATCTCAAGAGGTGTTCTGTTCTCGATGAAGAGGCGTGCAATGACTTCGCCGTTACGGTCATACATGATGGAAGGGAGGCTGCTTCTTGGGTTTGCAAGCTCGACCATGCTTGGGAGGTCTTCAGAGAGTTTCACGACGTACCATGCAACCCCTGCACTTAACGCTCCAGTAGCCAGAAGCACGACAAGCAGAAGTGTCATGAGAATAATTTTCATGATGGAGACATGCCTTCTTTTGCGGGGCCTTTGAGGTTTTGCGGGAGGTCTGGGGCGTTCAAGCTCCTGTTCCTGCAACAATCTTCTCTGCCTCTGTCTGTTTCTGAGAAGCATATCATCAAGGTCTATGCGGTAATTTATATTGTTATTCTCTCGCGGTTGTTTAGGGCGGTTTCTTTCATTCATGCGATAGATTACCCCTTTGCATTAGTATTTTATTCAAATCATATCACAATGCGCGCTCAATTATTCGTATTATTCCGCCCTTGCGGTCATATCCAGTCTCGTACATATCTTTGAGGCTGAACCATTGGTATTCGCCGTATGTTACAGTGAGAACATTAACGCCTGCTTCAGTTTCGTCATAACCTGCAAGGTTGAACCAGTGCCACTCGAAATCGTCGAGTTTTGGATTTTTGTGGTTAAGGAGGAGGAAAGGTACGGGGATATTTCTGTCTATCTGGTTTGTAATTGCATGTTCAAAGTCCTCATAGCGAACGCTGCCGGATAATCCTTCAAGTATGAGGCCGTAATTCTTCACCCTGTCCATGTAGTCGTAGAAACCGCAGATGTATGTTTCGAGAAAGTCAATGCCATGATAGCGGGGTGAGAGGTATGGTTTCATGATGGCTGCGAACTTAACGAAGTCCATGCGGGACAATCTTTCGGGATTGAAGGGGTACAGCTTTCTGTACTCGTCGCGGCGGGACAGGAATATGCAGGTATCACATGCTGTAACAGCGGCACAGCCTCCCATGTTCATGTCCCATTCGGGGAGCCAGTCTTGATTTCCGCCTGGTGCGTCTTCAATAGTGAAGTAGCCGAGAATTTTTCTGCGTGTCAATGATAAATCACCTTCTGTGAAAATTTGCGGCTAATATTTTATAGCGTTCGTGAAAAAATAACCCTCTCCCACAGTGATTTTGAGGAGGAGAAAATCTGCGTATTTACTTTTTGCTGAAAGAAAAAAATTATACAGTGAAAATTTTTGTCTGTGCTAAAATATCCAATGATTTCATACATCATGACGAAGGGAATTAATTTAACATGGCAGATATAATAGGACTTACATGCACCCAGTGCAAACGCCGCAACTACACCACAACAGTCAACAAGAAAAAACAGGCAAAGAAGCTTGAACTCAAGAAATATTGCAAGTGGTGCAACGCTCCTACAGTTCATAAAGAGTCAAAGTAGAGTTGCCAAAGCGTTAAACCTGTTGTAGAATTTACCAGTAGCATTCACGCAGGTCCGTGGCTCAATTGGCAGAGCACTGGTCTCCAAAACCGGGGGCTGCAGGTTCGAGTCCTGCCGGGCCTGCCATTTTTTTATGAGGACAGACAAAGCAAATGGCAAAATCAGCAACTGAGAAATCCACAAAAATGTCTTCCCTGATGGCTTTCATTCGCGAAGCTAAGGCCGAGCTGAAGAAAGTTACTTGGCCAACTCGGAGACAAATATGGTACTGGACGCTAGTAGTGATAGTCTTCACCCTGTGCGTGTCGCTTTATCTGGGACTGATTGATTTTCTTCTTGCGTGGCTTTTCAGCGCGCTTCTGGGTTAGAGCGTCATCATGCCGGGCGAACGAAAATGGTATGTCGTCCAGACTTATGCGAGTTATGAGAAACGGGTAAAGGACGACCTCACACAGCGCATAAAGGCCATGAAGATGCAGGACAAGATTTTCAACGTCCTGATACCCACCGAGACGAATATTGTCGTTAAGGACGGAAAAAGCCGCGAAGTTACCCGCAAACTTTACCCCAGCTATGTCATGATTGAGATGGTGCTGGACGAACAGTCATGGTACACTGTCAGGCATACGCCGGGAGTAACGGGCTTCATCGGTGCCGGAACTCACCCTATGCCGCTCTCTCAGGACGAAGTGGACAGGATAATGTTTGGCATGAAAAAGGCGGAAGAAAACCCCAAAGTTGAACTCGACATCAAGCCCGGCGACGCCGTAAGAGTAATAGCTGAAGGCGTAAAGAAAGGAGTTACCGGGACTGTCGTTGAAGTGAACGCGAAAAAGGGCATAGTGAGGTTCAAGAATGAGATGCTCGGCGGTTCAGTAATTGATGAGAATTACAAGAACTTGGAGAAAATATAGGCCGCAAGCATAATACAGGCAGAAAGGAAAAATTTTCATCATGGCTAAGAAAGTAGTAGGGCAGGTAAAACTTCAGCTGCCCGCCGGAAAAGCAACACCAGCTCCCCCTGTAGGCCCCGCGCTTGGTCAGCACGGCGTGAACATTATGGAGTTCGTCAAGCAGTTCAACGCCAAAACAGCAGACCAGGCCGGATTGATTATCCCGGCAGTAATCACGATATATGCCGACAGGAGCTTCACATTTGAGCTTAAAACTCCCCCAGCGGCAGTATTGCTCAAAAAGGCAGTGGGCATAGAGTCAGGTTCAGGCGTTCCCAACAAAACCAAAGTGGGAAAGATTGCCCGCGCAAAGGTCAAGGAGATTGCCGAGCTGAAGATGAAGGATCTCAACGCCAATGACGTGGAAGCCGCTATGAGAATGATAGAGGGCACAGCGCGTTCAATGGGACTTGAGGTTACGGACTAGGCATAAAGCACAGCGGAAGGGTCAAATCGGCCCGTTAAGCACCGCAGGAGGAACGACATGAAAAGAAGCAAAAGATACAGGGAAGCTGCCGCAAAAATCGAAGACGGAAAGTTATACGGTCTCCGTGAGGCTGTAGAGCTGTTTAAGGCGATAGCAACGGCAAAGTTCAACGAGAGCATTGAAGTACACGTTCGTTTGGGGATTGACCCTAAGCACGCGGATCAGCAGGTCAGAAGTACAGTATCGCTCCCGCATGGCACCGGCGTAACAAAGAGGGTTCTCGTCATCACTCAGGGCGAGAAGATAAAAGAAGCTCAGGACGCAGGTGCAGACATAGTAGGCGGAGATGATATAGTACAGCAGATTCAGGGCGGCTGGATGGATTTCGATGCGGTAATTGCAACGCCTGACATGATGAAGTCTGTTGGCCGTCTGGGAAAAGTCTTAGGCCCAAGAGGTCTCATGCCCAGCGCAAAGACAGGCACAGTAACGTTTGAGCTTGCCAACGCCGTGAAGGAGATTAAGGCAGGGCGCGTCGAGTTCCGTGCTGACAGGACGGGCATAACCCACAATGCGGCAGGCAGAAGGGATTTCAGCGCAGATGACCTTTACGACAACGTGAAAGCACTGCTTCAGGCGATATACAGGGCAAGACCTGCATCTGTGAAGGGAACTTACGTCAAGAGCATCGCGATAGCTCCAACGATGGGGCCTGGAATTGCAGTAGACCCGGTATCGGCGCAGAAGGAATTAGCTCTGTAAAATTTTTCCGCAAAGCCGCAAATATATATATTCCTAAGACAGCAGGGGCATAATCGCTTAATTATCCTGCTCAGGAGTGAGAAAGAGTAATCAATGCTCCTCCTGTGTTATCATAGGGGGAGCTTGTTTTAGGGATAAAGGAGGTGAAGTACAGAACATGCCGGCTACTATAAAATATAGTCTCGTTGACGGCCTGAAGGAGAAATTATCGAGGTCTAAGGCGGTTTTTGTCGGAGAGTATCGCGGAATGACGGTGGCACAGAGTACAGCGTTGCGCCACAAAGTCCGTGAGGCAGGCGGAGAGCTTAAAGTTGCGAAGAACACTCTTTTCGCCATCGCAATGAAGGAAGCAGGTTTCAACGCACTCCCTGACGACATGATGAAGGGGCCGAACATCTACGCGCTGTGCTATGATGACCCTGTAGCTGTCGCAAAAGTCCTCAAGGAGTATGCAAACGACAAGACACAGAAAGCGTTTATCCTCAAGGGCGGAATACTCGAAACACAGCAGCTTGACCTTAAGCAGCTAATGGCACTTGCAGAGCTGCCGTCAAAGGAAGTCATGAGGGGCCAGGTTGTCAGGACGATTGCTGCTCCGCTTTCGGGGCTGGTCAACGTTCTTTCAGGGACAATCAGGAATTTCGTTACGTGCCTCGACCAGATACGTGCAAAGAAGGAAGAAGGCACTGCGGCATAATCTGTGTAACAGCAGTATAATATTATTACTACGGAGGAAAATATTATTATGACCAAAGAAGAAATCATTCAGGCTATTGAAACAATGTCAGTACTTGAGCTTTCAGAACTCGTGAAGGCTCTTGAGGAGAAATTCGGCGTATCAGCATCAGCGGCACCCGTTATGATGGCAGCAATGCCCGGCGCAGGCGCAGCAGAAGCACCCGCAGAAG
>CALAUZ010000255.1 GCA_937892105.1 uncultured Fretibacterium sp.
GTCCGTGTGTGTGTGAGTGTGTGAGTGTGAGTGTCCGTGTGTGTGTGAGTGTGTGTGTGAGTGTGTCCGTGTGTGTGTGTCCGTGAATGTGCCGGGAAGAGCGTGGCGGCTAATATCTGATATGGTATTGTCGCTTGTGCCAAATTTGTGCCATTGTAAACCTACGACAAGGCCACTGGTTTACAATAGCCTATTGTTTCGATACCATGTTCGACGTGATATTCCTTCTGCTTCCCACGGCTTACTTACGCTAAGCGGATGGGTATGTCCTTCTTCCTGACGGCGATAATACGTCCTAAGAGAAACGCCCTCAGTCTCTACAAGCCTCTGCTTTCCCTCTGAACCTCTATATTCCTCTGGAAGGATTATTTCGCGCTGCGGCACTAGCAGCTCATTCCATCTCTGGCATGTACGCTGCGATACACCCAGTACGTCAGATACCTCTAGCGTAGTCATCCCCGCCTTCAGTAAACTCAATCCCTCATCCTTCTTGCTTTCTTTGTCCCAACGAAGGCTCACATTAGCACTCTGCCACTGACTGAAACTAGCGGGCTTCATTCGCTTCCAAACCCAACGCGAGATGCTCTTCGCTATTCCACATAGCTCTCGTTTGTCCAATGGCGAAGAGAATTTCGCGTTCTCTTCCTGACAACGATACTTCACCGCGTTAACCCAGTTAGTGTAGTGCTCTTCTCGTGAACCCCAGTGTCTACGTATCTCTCGATATGCCCAGACCCTTACGTTCTCGAATATTGCACAGTTCCTACCCAATCCGACTACCTCCTCTCTTGGCTTCTTCAATGTCTTTTCAGAAAGGTCTACCCACTCTGATAAATAGCCTAAAGTATATAACAAATTTCCCGTTTGGAACACTAGCCATTCACTGCTCCACGGATTTTTCGAGATTAGACCGCTGTACATCGGGTCGGCTCCTAGCTTACGCCTCATCCCTGCCTCTATCGCTGCTAGCCACTTCAATGGCTTTAAATGCGACGCACTCGTCGTGTAGACCGGATACATTAGAGCGTAAATTAAATGCGCATGTCCGTTCTTCTCATTCCCCACACACCATATCGGCTGGGGGAGACTCACATCTTCCGCTACATACGCCCATGTCCTATAGTCCAAGTCGAACGTCAAGAATACTCTCTGATGCGGCGGGTTCAACTGGATGTACTTCTTCGTCAATGCTGTCGCTCGCGGCCGGATTCGTAATCCTGTCTTCAGCTCATCCGAACAGTACGGCTTTGGCGGTAATTCTTCCTGCAAAGTTGTCGCATCTTCAATTTCTCGGTAATACTCGTCTTCATTCATGGCTCTCTTTCCTTTCTGCTGGCTTACCTTGAGAGCCTTTCTCAATTTTTGCTGTGTCTACAACTCGCCTAAATTGTGATAGAATAGTCTTAACTTTCTAGGTGAGGTGTCTCACTCATTGAGGCCCTCAAGATTTCTTAAAAGGTCTGAAAGACTCTTACATTTCAGGCCTTTCTTTTTACCTCGATTTCATGTGTTTAATTCTATCATGTTCTCTCACTTCTCTCTTCCGTGAAACTTGCAAGCACATACACTCCTAATAGCTGACGCGAATATCCTGAGCTTGTGCCGTCCTCAAACTTTAAGAACTAGTAGGAGGAGAAGTATCTAGATAGCAAAGTAGTGCATTTTTGTACTATCGAGTACCATTAATAATAGACTTGACAATAACTCTTTTGTGTAAGATACCATCACATATAGTATATTTTAGTGGGTCAGTGGGTGGGGAGTGCAAGTGTCTGAGACGTGCTACGCTACCAAAGCAATAACATGATTTACTGAGTAAACGCCCAGCTACAGGTGGCTAGCCGGAAAGTTAAGCCTTCGGACTGTCTGGCAAACCTTAGTAGCTTATGCTAACGAGAACATAAGGAACGCAGAGCGCACTATAAATTCAGAACATAAAGAACAATACCGCCCCTGTTCCGATATCCAAGAGAGTATCAGTAGCCAGAACAGCGATGAATTAGGACAATACACACTACGATGCTGAACCTCTAAATGCGCATAAAGGCAGGGAGCATAGGAAGTTTGATTTTATGTTTCCACCTGCAAAACAGGCTTCGTTATTCTCACAGATGTGCCAAATTCGCCACTACGGTATAGCTCCAAAAGAAACACAACTTTACTTGTCGGGATACCTTCACTCAAAACAAGCATAGCTCACATAATGTGCTACGCTGCGGAGAAATGAATATATTCCCCTAACTTCAGTTCGGTAGTGTCTAACATTTACAGGGAAGTCAAAACGCAAAATTGTTATACTATCTTGTGCCTTATTATACACATAGCTTTAGCTAGAGGTTTTACGGCAAGGTTCGATAACTTTGTCCTCAGAATTAATATAATTATGACCAATATGCTACAATAAGCATCATCATTAATGTAGCTGTGGATAAAATAAAGGTATTTCGATTATTTGCAGCCTTTAATCAAAGAAATCTATTGGAATTTCCTACTAATCCAGACTACGTCATCTTTATTTCCACTACATTTTCCAATTTTCCTATGATTAATGAACAGTTACTATCTCTATTTTTTAACATCATAGAAAGGATTTTATCATGGCTATCGTCTTTAATGAAAAAAAGAAAACTTTTTCCCTACATACCGCTAAATCTACTTATCAGCTCAAAATTGGGAACCTTAATTATGTTAATCATTTGTATTATGGCGCTACCATTCATGATGAAGACCTCGTTTTCCTCATCCGTCGATATGACAGAGGCTTCTCAGGTAATCCTTATGATTCACTAAAGGAAAGAACGTTTTCTCTCGATGCTCAGCCTCAGGAATTTACCACTCAGCAGCAGGGCGATTTCAGAATAAATTCTATTGAAGTCCAAAATTCGGACGGTAGCTTCTCCTTCAATGGACGGTATGTCTCTCACAAATTATACAAAGGGCCGTTCACTCTTAATGGATTACCTACCGCTTTCGCTACTGAGAAAGATACTGTCGATACTCTGGAGCTGCTCATTGAGGACGCTATCTCTAAAGTTCAGGTTACTCTGCTTTACTCCGTCTTTGAAGAAGCTGATATTATCATGCGCGCCGCTAGAGTTCACAACGCTAGTAATGAGATTATTCAGCTTAAACGCATAATGTCCCTTAACATGGATTATATGAACGGCAGCAATCTCGATTTACTCTCATTGCCAGGTCGGTATGGCCAAGAACGACAGGTTGAACGTCAGCCTCTTACTCATCACGTCCACAAAATTCGCAGCGGTAGAGGCATTTCTTCTCATCAACAAAATCCTTTTATCGCTCTAGTTGACAGAACTACTACTGAGGATTACGGCTCTTGCTATGGCTTCGCTCTCATGTATTCTGGCAGCTTCCTCGCTGAAGTCGAGTTAGACCAGTACGATCAAGCTCGACTCGTTATGGGCATTAATGACAGACTCTTCAGCTATGCTGTCCATCCAGGTGAAGATTTTGATACTCCCGCCGTCCTCATGACTTATACTCACAGAGGACTGACTCAGATGAGCCATAATTATCATAACTTCTTCAGGAACAATCTGAATAACAGTAAATTCATTAAGAATGTTAAACGGCCTGTCCTGATTAACACTTGGGAAGCGGCATTCTTTAAGTTCGATGATGTCAAGCTCGTCGAAATCGCTAAAGCCGCTAAAGGTATGGGCGTTGAAATGATCGTCATGGATGATGGTTGGTATGGTAAGCGCGATGATGACAATTCAGGGCTGGGAGACTGGTACGTGAACGAGAATAAGATTAAGTGCGGCCTAAATTCACTCGTCAAACAAATTAATGACCTCGGTATGAAGTTCGGTATCTGGTTTGAACCGGAAATGGTCTCTGAAGACTCGGATCTGTTCCGTGCTCATCCTGATTGGGCTATGGAGATCCCTGGTAGAAGAGCCGTCAGAAGCCGTAATGAACTCGCTCTCGATGTCGGCAGAAAAGAAGTTCAGGATTACCTCATTGAGAGTATCAATAAGATCCTCGACAGCGCAAATATCTATTACGTCAAATGGGACATTAACCGAGCTATCACTGATTTATGGTCTAATGCTTTACCAGCAGAGCAGCAAGGGGAAGTGTCGCACCGTTATGTTCTTGGCCTCTATAGAGTCATGGACGGCATCATTAAGACCCATCCTGACATTATGTTTGAGGGCTGTGCTGGCGGAGGTGGTCGCTTTGATCCCGCTATGCTTACTTACTTCGTTCAGTATTGGAGTTCGGATAACACTAAACCTTTAGATAACCTGAAACTTCATTACGGCTCGTCCTTCCTATACCCAGTTTGCAGTATGGGTGCTCATGTCTCGGAAGCTAGCCCTATGATTCCCTTTGAGACTAAGGCCGCTATCGCTATGTGCGGCACTTTCGGCTATGAGCTTGACGCTACAAAGATGAAGGAGAAAGAAATTCAGGCCTGTAAGAAAATGAGTGAGCTTTACCACAAGTACTATGATCTCAATTTCTTCGGCGATTACTACAGGCTGACTAATCCCTTTGAGAATGTCAACCTCGTCGCTTGGGAAAGTGTCGCTAAAAACAAAAAAGAAGCTTTACTCACTGTCATCACCGTTAACTTAACTGTCAATGGCCCGCAGGAATACATTAAGTGTAAAGGGCTGGAACCTAACAGGCATTACAGAATTGAAGGTGACGGAAATGGTGAGGTCGCTACTGGTATGGCTCTCATGCATGCTGGGATTCCTATTCCCCGTGAAATCCCTGAATACACCCCATTCATATACCATCTTGTTGCGGTCGATTAAGGTTGTCGCTAATTAGAACCTAGACGCAATATCTAGCTGTCTAGCTGTCTAGCCTATTCCCACTTTCCTTTGATGCTAAGTGGGAAGTATTTTGGTGCGTAGAATAGGTTTTGCTCGGCCTTAAGTTGAGAGTGCTATAATCTCTACAAATTAGCAGAAAGGTAAAGTAACAGCCAGTAAAAAGTTATAACTTGCTATAAGGTCTCTCAATTTTATACATTAAGGAAGGAGGTAAACCGTTTACAGAAGATTTTAGTACTTTAGCTCTCATGTTTAGCTTACATATCGGGTAAAATTTTCTCTGCTTCTGAAGCAAGAACCAAGCTGGAAGCACATTCTACCGGTACGTTAGCAGGAAAGAAGCTACGCGCACTACGTAGCAAAGCCTCCGAAGCGTTATATCAAACGTTAGTAACCAGTACCACCAGTGAACACAGACGCATTTAACGAGGAAGGGAGCAGAAAAGTTAATAGCTTTTTATCAGTCTTCTGTAACGGAAGTAGTACACCATGTCAATTGATCGAAAAGGTTATTGCGTTAATGGAGAATGGCTAGATTCAAGTGCTGAAAAGTTCATGACCGTTACTGACTCCAGTACGGGTGAACCTATCGCTGAAGTCCCTTGCTGTACTCAGTCTGAAGTCGAACACGCTATCTCAGCCGCTGCTGAAGCTTTCATGAGTTGGTCTACTCTCTCCATCAGCAAAAGAGTCCAATATATGTTCAAGTGGAGAAATGTCCTCGTTGATCATGAAGAAGAACTCGCCGTACTATGCGCTAAAGAACTAGGCAAAAATCTTAATGAGGCTCGCGGTGATGTCAGAAAAGCTATTGAGCCTACTGAGCTTGCTTGTGCTCTCCCGTATACCGTTCAGGGTAAAGCCGCTATGCAGGTTACTACAGGTTTTGACACCGCTTCTTATCGTTTCCCGCTTGGCGTTGTCGCTGGAATTGTACCCATGAATTTCCCTGCTATGATACCTTGGGGATGGATGGTGCCTCTCGCTATCGCTTGTGGTAATACTGTCGTCCTTAAGGCTAGCAGTCAGACACCCTTAACCTCCATGAGAATTATTGACCTGTTTTACAAAGAAGGCGGATTCCCTAAAGGCGTTGTCAATCTTGTAACTTGCAGTAGAAAAGAGGCTGACCTCCTCCTCACTGACCCTAGAGTTAAAGCTGTTACTTTCGTGGGCACTACCGGAGTAGGCAAGCAGATCTATTCCGTCGCTGCGGCTCATGGCAAACGCGTTCAGGCTCAGTGTGAGGCTAAAAATCATGCTCTACTGCTTGAAGATGCTAACCTCGAAAGTGCTACTAGCGCAATCATTAATTCAACTTATGGCTGCGCTGGCATGAGATGCATGGCTCTTCCGGTTATCGTCGTTCAGGAAAGTATTGCTGATAAGTTTGTCGCTCTCCTCAAGAAAAAAGCTATGGCTCTCAAAGTCGGCTGCGCTTACAAGGAAGATACTCAGCTTGGCCCGGTAGTCTCAGCTTCTCATCAGAAGAAAGTTTGCGACTGGATTCAGAAGGGCGTTGATGAAGGCGCTGAACTGGTGCTTGACGGTCGAGGCTATAAAGTTCCAGGCTATGAGAACGGTTTCTTTGTTGGACCGACTATCCTTGATAAGGTCAAGCCGGGTATGTCGGTTGGAGACTGTGAAATCTTCGGGCCGGTAACTGCTATCAAACGCGTCAAAGATTTTGAGGAAGGTATCGCTATTATGAATGCTAACCCCTTCGCTAATGGCTCTTCCATTTTCACTCAGAGCGGCTATTATGCTCGCGAGTTCGCTATGAGAACTGACGGCGGCATGGTCGGCATTAATGTTGGCATTCCTGTTCCGTCCGCTTACTTCCCGTTCTCCGGCAATAAAGACTCATTCTTTGGAGACCAGCATGTTCTTGGCCTGGACGGGGTGAGGTTCTACACTAGGGCTAAGACCGTAACTACTCATTGGTATGACGAAGAAAGCTCAAAGAAGCCTATGGATACATGGGAAGGTACTGTAGAAAGAGACTAAACACCGCACAATAAAACATAACAATATCGAGGCCAAGACCATTAGCGTCAAAGCCTCGTATATTATCTTCGGGGGCAAAGATTACTTCATGACCTTAACGGGTACTCCGCCCTTCTCGCATGACTCTTTCGCTGCTATCGCTATTAGGACTGGCTGCAATCCGTCGAATGCTCCTACTACTGTATCCTTATCATTCAGACATGAGTCAACAAAAGCACATTCCTCCGTGATGAACGCCTCATTGTACCGCTCCAAGAAAAACCATAACGGCTTCTCCTTCGTTACTGCGTCCTTCGTGTATAGCGTCGTGTTGTTAGGCGTCTCGTTGTCCGCTGTGATACATCCCTTAGAGCCGAATACCTCGATGCGCTGGTCATATCCGTAGACTGCTTGACGGCTGTTGTCTATCACTCCTAACGCTCCGTTCGCAAACTTCAATGTGATTATGCACGTATCAACGTCTCCGGCTTCTCCTATCTCTGGATTCACTAGGCAGGCTCCGAATGCACTTACCTCCTCTACCTCAGAGCCGGAAAGATAACGCACCATGTCAAAATCATGTATCGTCATGTCTACGAATATTCCGCCGGATACCTTCACATAGCTTAACGGGGGAGCTTCTGGGTCGCGGCTCGTTACTTTGACTATCTGGACATCTCCTATTCCCCCAGACTGCACTACCTCGTGCACATGCTTGAAGTTTCGGTCAAAGCGGCGATTAAATCCTACCTGATACTTCACTCCGGCCTTCTTCACTTCCTCTAGCACTGCTCGTATCTTGTCGAGGTCGTGGTCAATCGGCTTCTCGCAGAATATATGCTTGCCGGCTTTGGCTGCCTCAATAGAGATAGGCGAATGCGTGTCCGTTGATGAGCATATGAACACCGCATCAATGTTCGCATCTTTCAGTATGTCATGATAGTCGCTCGTGTATTTCGGTATGTTGAGCTTTTCCGCTAGTTCCTTCGCTGCTGGTTCATAGACATCAGATACAGCCGCAAGACTCGCTCCAGGTACACGAGATACAAGATTGTTTGCGTGCAGCTTCCCTATACGTCCTGCTCCGATTATGCCTATTCGTAATTTCTTCTCCATGCTGGTTCATCATCCTCCTAGTATTTCCTGGCTGCCTGTTCGTGCTCTACGTGAACCTTCCACGCTGCCCTGTTCGCTTCTGTTCCGCCTACCTCTACTGATCCTACTCGCCACCATGCTCCGTAGCCTTCCGTCATCGATTTCGGCAGTACCTTAATGTCAAACAGCACAGGGACATCCTTTATCGCTTTCGCCTCCGTTAGAGCTTTCTCCAGTTCTTCCATCGTTCGGATAGTATACCCCTTCGCTCCGTACGCTCGCGCTATTCCGGCAAAGTCTACTGAGATAAAGTTCCCGTCATGCTTACCTGTGGCCAAGTTCCGGAAGCGCAATTCTGTGCAAAGTGATGCATTACCTTGACCAGTCTGAAGGTTATTTATACAGCCGAATGATGCGTTGTCAAACACTACTATATTCACCTTCTTGTGCTCCTGTACCGCTGTCAGTAGCTCTGAGTGCAGCATGATAAACGCTCCATCTCCTACCATTGAGTACACTTCATGCTCTTCTCCTATCGCTAACTTTACTCCTAATGCTCCGGAGACCTCATAACCCATGCATGAATATCCGTACTCCATGTTGTACGTGTCTTGCCCTCTCGCTCGCCACATCCTCTGCATATCTCCGGGCAATGATCCAGACGCTCCGATTACGCTGTCTCCTGGCTCAATCAGTCTATTTATGGCCGCTAGGGCTGCGGTCTGAGGCAAACTAGCTTTCACGTCCTCGGCATATCGGTACGCTGACTTCGCATTAGCATCATTGACCTCTGGCACATAACCTTCACAGAATGTTATCGCGGCTAAACGTTCGTACTCTTTGTTCCATTTCTGGATTGACGCTTCGGGTTCGCCAACGTAAGCAGGTTTATACCCCTCTAATGCTGCATAGAGTTTCTCTAAAGCGTCCTTAGCATCCGCTATTACTGGTATAGCATTCAGCTTGAATGACTGAAACTCCGAGACGTTAATGTTCACAAACTTGGCTTCTTCTCGGAATAGCCACTTTGATGATGTCGTGAAGTCCGTGTATCGTGTACCTACTCCGATTATTAGGTCCGCTTCCTTCGCTATGTCATTCGCTGCTGAACAGCCGGTTACTCCTAGTCCGCCAAGATTGAGCGGGTGATCCCATGATAATGCACTCTTTCCTGCCTGCGTCTCTCCAAATGGTATTCCGTACTTCTCGGCAAATCTCTTGAATGCATCGTGCGCCTCTGAATAACGCACTCCTCCTCCGCAAATCAGCATTGGCTTCTTGGATAAACGTATCGCTTCTACTGCATTCTTTATCGCTATGTCCGTAGCTGGTCTACGTTCTATTCGCCATACACGTTTAGCGAAGAAAGAGACTGGGTAATCATACGCTTCTCCTTCCACGTCCTGTGGCAGCGCTATACATACTGCGCCAGTGTCTGCTGGATCTGTAAGCACCCTAAACGCACTCATCATTGCACTCATTAGCTGTTCGGGACGGACTATCCTGTCCCAGTAACGGCATACGGGACGATATGCATCATTCGTTGAGAGGGAGAGGTCGTTCGGCTGCTCGATCTGCTGTAATACTGGGTCAGGCTGACGGCACGCGTATACATCTCCGGGAAGTATCAGAACAGGAATATTGTTAGCAGTGGCAGTAGCTGCAGCGGTTATCATGTTGGCTGCTCCTGGCCCTACCGATGACGTTACTGCCATTATCTGCTTACGCTTCATATGCTTGGCAAAGGCTACTGCTACATGCGCTTGACCCTGCTCGTTCTTACCTTGATACACTTCCAGACGGTGCGCTTCCTGAAGTAACGCTTGCCCTAATCCTACTACGTTCCCGTGACCAGGCAGCATAAACACTCCCTTCACAAAAGGCTGTTCAACGTCATCATATGCTACGTACTGATTCTCTAGAAACCTAACCAGTGCTTGCGCCATCGTTAGTCTTGCTGTCTTCATCTCTAGTCCTCCGGTTTGAATATATGTTCATTCGCATCACTTTTCCACAGCCATGAATGCTCAGGATCATCAATGCGCGTCTTCCTCCAAGGATTGCCGGGTAAATGACGAATTCCCCACATATAGCACATCGCATAACCTGGTGCTGCCCCCTGTGAATGGAAAGAATGATTTATTACTAGGCAGCCGTTATGTCCGGTCTGGTACACTTCTCCGTTCGCAAATCCTGCTCCGAATCCGTTAGGGGAGTCAAAGCGGAAAAAATATACTTCTGGCTGAGGGTGATGATGTGGCGGGTAGCTCGACCATTTGCCGGGATAATTCAGAACTTCCCCTAATACCATGTTGCTATAAGGCGCGGACTCGTAATCGAAAAACGTCTGGATCTCTCTCTGCATACATCCCATAAGTTCTCCGTTAGAGCCTGCGTGTTGTACCATAATGTCTTCTGGAGCGTATAGTTTAGCAGGAAAAGTTCTATCGTTATCCGTCTTTTGTACATATATTTCTGCTTGCTCTATCGCTTTTACTGTTACTTTAGTGTTTTTGCTCACGTGTAAGCAGTACGCAGCATAATGAAATGTATCTGGTCGTATCGCTTCATGCTCTTGGCCGTCGTACACTAATTTGACTTTACCTATAAGAAGGTCTAACGCTAACTCTTTCTCTGGCTCATCAAATGTGTACTCATCACCTGCCTCTAACACTAGAAGCCCGATATCCATATTAGTAGCACAGTCATTCTGCCACATCGTTAGATATGGATTGTATCCTCTGCTAACTTGTTTCTGCATGTACATTAAGCCTTCACCTACCCTTAAAGTCCGGTATGTTCTCGAATATACTTCCGTGCCTTTATTGCATACTCTAAAGGATTTGCCTTTGCGGGGTCTTGTTCTGCCTCAACTAACAACCAGCCCTCATAATTCGCTTCATCAAGTACCTTAAAGATTGGGTCAAAGTTTACGCAGCCGTCTCCTGGAACTGTGAACGCTCCCTCGCGTACTGCCTTCAGAAAACTCCACCCTTCTGGCTTAACACGCGATACTACTTCTGCCCTCATGTCCTTTAAGTGTACATGACCTACTCTATCAACATACTTCTTGAGAACGGTCAAAGGGTCTTCGCCGGCAAACGTGAAATGTCCGGTGTCATAGCATAAGTACACGCAATCTTTATCCGTATTGGCTAACATCCTGTCTGTCTCTTCCGCCGTCTGTACCACTGTCCCCATATGATGGTGATAGCACAGCTTGAAACCTCTATCCGTCGCTATCCGGCCAAGTACATTTAATCCCTTGCAGAACTTCTCCCACTCGGATGCGTCCATGATGTGCTTCTTATCCCCAAGCACTGGAACTTCTACTTTCCCCTGAATAGAATAACTCTGCTCGGATACGTTGATACGATTCGCTCCTACGGCTGTCAGAAAATCTAGCTCCTTGCTGAAGTCTTGTTCAACCTGCTCTATAGGCTGCGTCAGGATGAACGATGAGAACCAACGAGACGCTATCCTCATGCCTCGAAGGTCTAGCTCATGTTTCAGCTCCGCAGGGTCAGAAGGGTATTTGTTCCCTATCTCACACCCTGTGAAACCTGCTAATGCCATCTCACTTACTGTCTGTCTGAACGTGTTTTCTGCTCCGAGTTCGGGCATGTCATCATTACACCAGCCTATGGGTGCTATTCCTAAATACACCTTACTATTCTTCATCGTATCCCTCTTTCTCTTGCTTATGCCATTTCTTCCACGCCATAAACAATAATATTCCTCCAATAACTGCAAATAATGCTCCAGATAGTATACTAATCACTGGATATTCTGTCTCATTGCGAAAACATTGCGTGATAAGATCATCTCCCAAATATAACAGGTATCCTCCAGCAACAGTCCATATTACACTACGGCTCTTATCGTTAAGCATTGATCGAAACTATCCTGCCAGTCTTCCACGCTTCAGTAGTAGCATAGCCGACTATTGTCGATTTCGTGCCATCGTACACACTCACTCCAGGTACTTGGCCGGTGAGGGCGCATTTCACAAACTCCTCCATCTCGGTGAGGTATGCTGCCTCGAAACGTTCAGGAAATGACCCGACACATTCTGTACATACACCGTTTGTGTTATAGACTGTCGCTAGATTCTTCTCTGGCACCGCTGATATCCTGATAGTTCCCTCCGTTCCTACTACCTCTGTCTCGACGTGATAACCATACGGAGCTGTTCGACCTACATGTACCATTGCCATCGCTCCATTAGCAAACTTATACACCGCAACTCCAGTCTCATCGTCCCCTGCCTCCTTGAACTCCGGATGCTTGAACGTTGATCCCATCGCGTACACTTCCACTGCTTCACTGTTCAGAAACCATCGGCACAGGTCTATATCATGTATGGCCATATCAAGGAATATTCCTCCGGAGTTCTTCGCAAATCGTATCGCTCCTTGAACTGCTGACTCCGGATCAATCCCTGTAGCTTTCACTAAATAGGGGATACCTATCGCTCCCTGTTCTACTAACCTTTTAGCGTATGCATAGGACTTGTCGTAACGGCGCATGAACCCTAGCATGAATGTCAATTCAGGGTGTCTCTCTACTGCTGACTCCGCCTGCTTGCATTGCGCTACATCCACTCCTAACGGCTTTTCTGAGAATACATGCTTTCCTGCGTCAAGGGCCGCCTCTATCTGCCAGCAATGCTCTGACGACGTGGTTACTATGCACACAGCATCAATGTCTGCCTTAGCTAGCATATCCCTGAAGTCCGAATAGACATCTGCTACTCCAAGTTCTGACTTCGCAAAATCTAGCTCTGATGGAACAATCGAACATGCTGCTCCTAGTTCTGCATTAGGTATCTTATACGCTATGTTACCTGCATGTACTTTCCCTAACCGGCCAAGTCCGGCTATTCCTATTCGAAGTTTCCTCAATTTATCTCTCCTCTTAACTCATAATAAAACTGCCTCAGATATTAGGTAAAATCATATCACCAATAACCTAACTCTGAGACAGCTAAAATATCTTATCTTCTCGTTAATGTTTCGCTACTGCAGCTAACCTTCTGCGTTTCGCCTCCATGCTCGCACGTACTACGTCCATGAACACCGCCAAGATTATCACTAGACCTAACACAATATTCTGCACTGAGGAGTCAATCGATAACAGTGTGAAGCCGTTACGAAGCACCGCTATTATTAACGCTCCTATCATTGTGCCGATCATTGTTCCTTTGCCTCCAGTAAATGAAGCTCCTCCGATTATACACGCCGCTATCGCATCCGTATCGTAGGGCTGCGTCGCCATTGAGCCGTTGCATATTCCGGAACGCCCGACAGAAAGAATTCCTCCTAATGCCGCCATGATCCCTGACATCGTGTAGCAGAACGTCAGTACGTTAGCCGTATTGATTCCGGACAGCCTCGTCGCCTCCATGTTTCCGCCGGCACAGTATATTGAACGGCCTAATGCTGTTCGGCTCAGGAATATATGCATCGCTACATACAGAACTATAATCACTAGGAAGCTCACTGGAAAACCTCCACCCCATGTCCCTATCGTCTGGCGGCCAAGAAACTGCACACTCACGGGAAATCTGTTTATCATCTTGTTTCCTGTAACAACGAGAGCAGCACCCCATAACACGTTCTTCATTCCTAACGTTGAGACAAAAGGATGCGGTAAATGCAATCGAGTTAATAGCGTACCATTAAGGAAGCCCATAAATGCACCAGCTAGTATTGCTGCCGCCATAAGGAAAAATCCGTTCGTGAATCCTGCTTCCTTTAACGCACCCATAAGGCACGCACAGAATATCGCGTTCGCTCCGACACTGAGGTCTATTCCGGCCGTAATGAGGCAAAGCAGCATTCCGGTGGCCAAGAACGCATTGAACGCTGTCTGCTTTAGTATCCCCATTATGTTGCCAGGACTGTAAAAATTGTGGTTAGCAAATGCTAGAAACGCACACATCAGTACCAATGCAAGCACCGTACCTAGCTGTACTCCTCCGCCTATTCTCTTATTCATTTAAACTTCCTCCCCATGCTGCTTTCATTAGGTCTTCCTGATTGAAGAACTTGCTCTCTCGATCTACTTCCGCCATTACTCGACCGCCTCGCATTACTATCACTCGGTCGCTCATGCCCAATATCTCTGGCATCTCGGATGAAATCATGATTACACATTTCCCCTGCTTCACTAGATCATTCATGACGTTATATACTTCTACCTTCGCTCCTACATCAATACCGCGCGTAGGTTCGTCAAAGATATATATCTCTGCCTCTGCATTCAGCCACTTCCCTATTACTACCTTCTGCTGATTCCCTCCGGATAACTGACCCACTATCTCGTATATTGATGGAGTCTTGATACGCAGAGTCTCAATGTGCCCCTGTCCGCTCTTCTCGATCTTCTCCTCGTCAAGGAAAATACCTGTAGAGTGCTGCTTGAAGCTAGATAGTATAAGGTTCGTGCGAATCGTCTGCGCTAACACTAGCCCTGAACCTTTACGGTCTTCCGTTAAGAGGGCTATTCCCGCCTCGATCGCCTGCTTCGGGCTGCGGATATGCACCTCTTGACCCTTAACGTACACCTTCCCTCCGTCTACTGGGTCTGCTCCGAAGATCGCTCGAACTGTCTCCGTCCTGCCCGCTCCGACTAGTCCAGACATCCCTAGAATCTGGCCGCCGTATGCCTCAAAGCTCACGTTGTCTAGTACTCCTCCTACGGTTAAGCCCTCGACCTTCAGGAAACATTCTCCCTTAACTCCGAACTCTTTCGGGAACTGCTTCTCGAGAGTACGTCCTACCATTGCCGTTATCAATGAGTCATTCGTCCACTGGTCTATAGGACGCGTATCTATATACTCTCCGTCGCGGATTACTGTTACTCGGTCGCATAGTTCAAAGAGTTCTTCTAGCTTGTGAGAGACAAACACTATTCCTATTCCTCGACTCTTGAGGTCTCGGCAGGTCTTCATTAGCTGCTCCACTTCCTTCTCTCCTAATGAAGAAGTTGGCTCGTCCATGATTATCATCTTCGCATCTATCAAGACGGCCTTCGCTATCTCGATCATCTGCTGAATACCCATCCCGAATGTTCCGGCTGCCTTCGTTGGGTCGATGTCTTGGCCAAGTGAAAGCATTACCTCTTTTGCCTTCTTGTGCATCGCTGCGTAATCCAGAAATGGGCCGCTTCCTTTCTTGATCCACTTGTTGATGAATATGTTATCCGTTACGCTCAGGAGCTTTTCTATGTTCAGTTCCTGATATACACAAGCTATACCGGCTGCCGCTGAATCATTGGGATCACGGAATACTTGCTTCTCTCCATTGACGTATATCTCGCCTTCATCCGCCTGATACACTCCGGTCAAGACCTTAATCAATGTCGATTTCCCTGCTCCGTTCTCTCCGATTAGCCCTAATATCTCGCCAGGCTTTACCGCTAACTGCATGTGATTTAGTGCTACTACTCCGGGAAAACGTTTCGTCGCGTTCTTCAGTTCCACTACATACTCTGACACTTGTAATATCACCTCGATTTGTACTTTTGCTCAAATAAAAACCCCCTCTTATTGGGGGGTATGAGTCTCAAAAAAAGCTTAGTGGCTCAGGTAACCTCTGAGCTGCTCTAGACGCGCTTGAGCTGTCTCGGGAGAAACTACGCTCGCTCCGGCATCTATGAACTTGTCCAGCTTCTCACCCTGTAATGCTCGGACTACTGCATCTACTGAGTTATAGCCCATTGCATAACCTTCCTGGCACACTGACATCGTTTCTTCGCCAGCTAGGATGGAGTTGCACGCTGACTGGATACCGTCAAATCCTAGAAATACCGTGTTCTTGTAGGCTTCGTTTCCAGCGGCGGCTCTCGCTGCTGCCATCGCCATATCGTCATTGTTGGCGCAGATTATTGCTATCCCTTCAGGATGGTTCTGCATTATCGCTTCCATACAAGCTACTGCCTGATTAGCTTCGGCATTCGCGTACTGGATCTCGTTGTACAGGAACTTTCCGCCTTCGGACTCGACTCCCTGTGCATATCCTCTCATACGTGCCTCATTCGTTGAGTCACCCTGCACTCCGGCTATCTCAATGCAGTATATATTCTGCCAGCCTCGTGCCCTCGCTAACCTCGCTGCTGCTGCTCCGCCGAGTTTCCCTGCGCTCTCGTTGCCAGTTCCTACAAACGATATTACTTCAGGAGCATCAATGTCTGTGTCGACTGCTACTATAGGTTTGGTCTGTCCGGATATCATGTTCGCTACCATATCGGCCTGAAGGGGCGCTATAACATAACCGTCTATGTCCGCGTTGTTCATGTCCGTCTCGATCATGTTCTGCTGCTCATCGTAGGCCGTCTCGGAGGTCGCTCCCTTGACCTGTACGTGCACATTCGGATGCTCTTTGCCATAAGCATGTGCACCGGCTACTACATAGCCCCAATATTCTGATGCTGTCGTCTTCAGTATCACTGAGATGTTGTAATCTTTCGCCATTACACTGCCAGCAAAAGAAAACAATAGGGCTATGGACAAAGTGATTACCAATAACTTCTTCATGATGAAAATCACCTTTCCTTGGTTTGGGTTGGAAATTCCTCCCACAATACAGTGATATTTTCTCGCCTGCACTATGTTCGGAAACTTTGAAAAAATAAATTTGAAAAATTGGAATAAAATAATGTTATCAAAAAAAAATTATGTTATCAAGAAAATCTCATATAATAGAATGAAATAACATTTCCTTAGCTACCATAAATAAACAATAAGGAGACTGTCTGACAAATAAGCCTCAAACAATCCCCTTCTCTTATTCTCTTAAAAAGAACAGCTTTAGGCTTGGGCTACCATCTCTCCATACTCTTCCTTTTCTAGACGAATAAATTCTTTCACCTCTTCCGTCGTGGGCAAATCATCAGAGCAATTATTACTGCGCACCATCATTGACGCTTCCGCTGAGCCAAATTCTAGACACTCTATCATCGGCCAGCCCTCAAATAATCCGAATAAAAACGCTGAACTATATCCGTCTCCTCCTCCAAATCCTTTACGCGCCTTCACGGGAAATGGCTTCACTGAGAACTTTTGTCCGTCGGAGGTGTATGCTGTTGAACCTTCCATACCATGCTTTATGACTAATATCTTCGCTCCCTGCTTAAACCAATACTCGGAACTTTCCGCATCTGTCATTCCGCTCTTGATTAGTCGCTCGGTAAGGTCAAATTCCTCCCTTGAGCCTAATATTACGTCCGCTTCTTTCGCCACAGTAGAATAATATATTGATATTTCATCAACATTCTTCCAATTATATGCACGATAATCTATGTCAAAAATTATCCGCGTTCCATTCTTCTTCGCTAACATTACGGCTTTGAGCGCAGCTTCTCGCGAAGGACTTTCCGCTAAAGATGTTCCGGAAATTAATAACGCCTTCGCTTCCTTGATGTAGTCTTCGTCAATGTCTTCAACACTGAGTTGGAGGTCGGCTGCCATGTTACGATACATCAGAATATGGCTTTCTCTTGATGACAGCAATTCTGTGAATGTTAGACCAAGCTTTTCTCCATGTTTAGCTCGCGTAATGTGGGAAGTATCAATACCCTTCTCCTTAAAGTAATCTATAACGTAATCACCAAACTGATCATCTGACACGCTAGCAAAAAATCCGGCCTTCATTCCATGCTTCGTTACTCCGCACGCAGTATTCGCGGGTGATCCTCCTACAAACTTTTCAAAATAGTGCACTTCCTTTAACGGCTTAAACTCTTCTTGCACTATATCTGTATAGGCTGGATTGAAATCAATCGCTATTCGGCCAAGAAATACCAAATCATACTTTCTGTTCCCTTCAAACTCTAAATATCGCAATACTGTTCCCTCCTTAACATTCAAATTCATTATACTAAATGGTCTCAAGATTTGTAATCAGGTTCACTTAATTTAGAAAGTTTCGCTTTGGTGCTTATGGATGGAA
The DNA here is from genome assembly GCA_937892105.1 of uncultured Fretibacterium sp. The sequence goes on from CALAUZ010000255.1 coordinate 17,849, forward strand.
TTTTCTTGACATACTCCACATGCCATATTGCATAGCACGCGCTAGCTTAGGCAGGCGATTATAGCATCATAAACGCTGCTAGATTGCCATAGTCTTACTGCGTCTACGCTAAGAGCTTATGCCACAGCTCGATGGATATTTATTGCCGCATTCTCGTCTCTATCATGGTGGGTTCCGCATGATGGGCAATCACACTCTCGGACTTTCTAGTCCTTCACAGCAGGATTTTTGTACCTGCATACGTGGCTCAACTGGCTTGAAGAATAGTATTGCGGGATTAATACTATCTGCGTTCCGAACTTTAGAGCCTCGTATTCCAGTATCTTCACAAACTCTGAGAACACTAGACTATGCACTGTTCTGCCACAACGCATCGCCATTACCTTCATGTTCAGCGTCTACGGGAAGATACTTGCATACTCTTCACATAGCTTGCGCGCTATCTTGAAGTGGAAATCTTTACGCTGGGTCTCCATTCGCCTATACGCTCGCGCTAACTCTTTGCGGTATCGCTTCAGGTTGTGTGAACCTCTCTGTTTGCGGGATAGTTTGCGGCACTTTGTTCGGATTGTCTTGATGTTCTGCATGAAGAAGTTCGGTGAGACTATATCGTGTCCATCACTGCCGATGAGAAATTTCTTCAGCCCAAAGTCTAAAACGACACTGTTACCTGTTCGTGCTTCGACTGGCTCGACCTGAACATCACACACTATATAGACATATATATCTCCGACTGCATCTCGCTTCACTGTTACTGTCTTCACTCTGCCCTCTATCTCCAAGCTCTGAAAATATACGTACCACAAATTTGGAATGAGCTTCTACAAAAGTTTTCGATGCTCATTCTAAACTTACTTCTGGTTCTAGCCTTTCGGTCAATAATGATTACGGCGATGTTTATGATCAGTACTACGCTCTCTCTGGTGATGGCTACACAATGAAGGAACTTATGGACTACGCTGACTTCTTGAAGAAAGAGCTTGTACTCGCACAAGAGGTCGCAAGAGTTAGCATTCTGGAAAAACATAGTGAGACTGTCTACATTGAGTTCTACACTTCCAGGCTCCGTTCTCTTGGGCTTACGTTCCGGCATGCTCATAGGCATAATCTTACTCTTGACTGTCGCCGGGACTTTTATGGTCATGAGCCAAGCAGACATTTTCCTTCAGCAAGTCTCTCTCGACGCTCTCATCATTGCTCTCGGGTCTCTCGTCGATAATGCCATCGTCGTTACTGAGAGAATGTTAGTTGGCGTTCAGAGAGGAAGCTCCGTTGAACTTCCCGCTTCAGATACCGTTAGCACCTCCATATGGTCAATGCTAGGAGGTACTCTATTTGCTATTTTTGCCCTCGCTCCTATATGGCTTTCTCCTGACAGCACGGACGAATTTTGCCTCAGCCTCCTTCAGGTCGTTGGTATATCAATAATCCTTAGCTGGCTTCTGGCTATTACTGCAACTCCAGAAATTGGAAGCATCATGATAAAGTCCTCGCATCAGCTAGAAGACCCTTACGATAAATTTCTGTTCAGAGCTTACAGGAAATTCCTTGAAACATGCCTTCATTTCAGATTCGTTACCGTCATAGTTGTACTTGGCCTGTTCCTGTTCTCTATCTTTGTCATCATGAATAATGTCTCAAGTTTTGTCGGACGCGGTAGCCTTCGTTTCATGCTCACTCATTCACAGCCGGACTCAAACAACGCTTTCTCTGAGCTGCTAGTAGAGGTAAGGGATAACGGAGACACTCAAGCTATACTCCATGAGACTCAGAGAATTATTGATAAGGAAATGCCAGGCGTTTAGGGCATCTGTAAACTAATTCGCTAAAGGAAGCAGTACGGCTCCGGTTATTTAGGCTCGCTTTTACGGCGATGACACCGCTGTGCTTAGAGATTTGGCTCGTCAGACAAGAACAATAATGCAATATGACCCTATACATAACTGCGTCCGTGTCGACTGGAGAGAACATGTTATGGTCTTCCGGCCAAGTATACGAAAAGACAAAATGCAGAGCTTAGGACTTACTCAGCCTCAGATTAACAACGCCATTCAGGCTACAACTTCGGGATACACTATCGGCACTTTCCGTGATGGTGATCGTTCATTTCCCATCCTGCTTAACCTCATACAGGAAGAACGTTACAGAATTGAGAACATTACTTCTTACCCCATATGGTCATCTGCTTCAGGAGCGTCTGTTCCTCTTGGCACTGTCATATCTGGTCTGGATGTCTACTTTGAGGGCAACATTCTACTCCGACGAAACCGGAGACAGGTAATCTCTGTCGCTAGTGATGTAACTTTATGCAGTGCACCGTTACAGAAGACTTATAAAAAGTTGTGAACTTTCATGCTCCCTTCCCCATTCATCGCGTCCGTCATCGCTGATGGTTCTTGCTACTAACGTTTAGTGTAACGCTCCGGTCGTGAAACATGCCGTAAGGCAAGGCTTTGCTACGTAGTGCGCGTAGCTTTTCACGACTAACGTATCGGTACATAACTTTCTACGCATCGATAAGGTTGGATATTTTACGGACAGAACCCCAGTACAGCTTGGTTATGTCTGCGACGTGCTGCGCGACCGCTTCTAAATTTTCTCTCCCCAACCAGCTAATATTCAGTTCTCAATGAAACACCAATTATGGCACATTCTCTATCACTTGTTAGCCAGAAATTCTTTAGTCTTTCTGTAACGGTACACCTCCTTTCTCGTTTATAAAATTGATAAAGTGTTTATGGCTATTTTAAGCACTATACTTACTATGATTTCTATTTCAGTAGCTACAGCTATTGCCTATAACGTGAAATGTTAGGAGGATAACTAGCAGTAATCCCACGCCTAAAGGCAGGGACTTTCGGGGAAGTTTGGCTGTTACACCCTTATTCGACGGGACTGGTTTACTCAGCCTCTATCCTGTAGAACGCTTAGGTTCACACGTTTACTTCGTTTTGCACAGTGCGTACAATCGTTTTTGAAACAGAACGGCTAAATGCAATACCTTAAGTCGCTTAAGATTTTGTAGACAGAACGATTTGTCAATCCAAACTCCAAACCTTAACTCATTAAAGGAATGGAGAATTTATAGCAAAAAGAAAGGAGATTACACGCTTCCTAACACATAGCTAAAGCTAGGGGTATCCGCGCAGTATTTGTTATGAAAAAGTTCTTTAACGTAATCATTTAGTCTGTGTAGTTGTGGGTGCTTATTACGGCCTTGAATTTTTCCATAAGCAGAAAATTGATGTGCATAAGCATAAAATAGTACGTCACATTAAGACTATAACATTAACTAGCACTGCTAAAGGCTGTATCTGGTACTGCTATGGCATATTACAGGGAAGCAAAAGAGTAAACCTTTCCTTCAGAGTGTCCGGGCCGTTAAAGAATATTCTTGTGGAAAAGGGGGCTTCGGCGAAAAAAGATAAGTTACTCGCAACTCTCGATACTAGGGACTTCCAGACACAGCTCAAACAAGCTCAAAGTAATCAAGCTCAAACTCAGGCTCAATATGATAATGCTAAAACAAACTTCAGACGCTATGAGAACCTCTATAAGCAAAAGGTCATTCCTAAAGCTACATACGATACACAAAAAACTAAGGTCGAAGTAACTCGTTCTGCTCTGAAGGCCGCCATTGCTCAGACAGCAGCTATAAATACGCTCTAAAGGATACAGAATTACGCGCTCCGTTTGCTAGGGTCATCGCTGATAGGATGGTTGAGAATTTCCAGGACGTTACAGCTAAACAAGTAATCTTCAGTCTTCAGGATTTATCAACTCTTTAGGTAGTCTTTAACGTGCCGGATAATGATGTTATCTTGGGGTCTTCTGTGTCTCGTGATTTGAAGTCGGTCGCTCTTAAGGCTCGGTTCGATGCACTACCAGATAGAACATTCCCTCTGACACTTAAGGAATTTACTGTGCAGGCTGATAGTAACACTAATACTTTCCCAATTACTGCGACTATGTCTCAGCAGAAGGATGTTACTCTTTTGCCTGGTATGGCGGTAACTGTAGAACTGGAACTTTAGGACAATACAGAGAAGCTAGAAGAAACGTCATTCATAATTCCTGCTACTGCATTAATTAATACATGAGCCTGCGAGCTACGGACAATCAATAAATTACGTGTGGCGGGTCGAGAATAATCAGGTACACAGAGTCACTGTTAATGTTGAGTTCCCCAGAAATAACGGCCAGATTGACGTTCATAGTGAGCTACTTCGTGCAGGAGATTGTATCGTCGTTGCTAATGTAATAGTTGTGCCCATATACAAGCTAGTAGAAATTTTACGCCTCTTTATGCCGGGCATATTTTAATCTGCAATATTCAAGTACGTTGCAAAAAATAAACAAGTTTTACCAAAAATAAACAACTTTTTCTTGCTTAATACTTCACTATAACATGCTTAAAGGGGGCAAAGTACCTCATATTGCGTATTATGTTACGCTGCTTTTACATCTATAGTTACAATATTCACAATATATTCACAACACAATTAATCTCATTTAAGGGGGGACTTCCATGTTCGATCATGTCTTCAGTCCTATCACTATCAAGGGCAAGACTATTAAGAATCGTTTTACCGTCCCAGCTATGGTCTGTAACTTCTGTAACAAAAACGGCACCGCTACTGAACGTTACATCGCTTACCATGAGACTAAAGCTAAAGGCGGTTGGGGGCTCATCATTACGTAAGACTATAACGTTGCTCCTGAAGGGCACGGCTTCAGTTGTACTGCTGGCCTCTGGAATGATGGGCAAATAGAAAGCCATTCGGAACTGCCCAAACGTGTACACAAATACGGCGCAACAATACTGGCTCAGATTTACCACTGCGGAAGACAGACACACAAGAGTGCTATTCCGGAAGGGTGTCATACTCGCTCTTCTAGTGCTATTCCTTGCCCGTTCGGAGACGAAATTCCGATACCGTTCACTACCGAAGAAGTCAAGGATATGGTCAAGAAGTATGGGGATGCTGCTTTGCGTGCTAAGAAATGCGGCTTTGACGGCGTAGAAATTCATGGGGCTCACGGCTACTTGATTACTCAGTTCTTCTCGCCATACTCTAACAAACGCCTCGACGAATACGGCGGCAATTTCTGGAATCGTACTCGTTTTGCAAGAGAAATCATTTTTGATATACGACAAAAATGCGGTGATGATTTCATTATTGATATGCGCGTTTCCGCTGACGAGTTCGTTGAAGGCGGACTGACTATCGAGGACAGCAAAGCTATCGCCATCATGATGGAGAATTGCGACCTGGATATGATTCACGTCTCGGTAGGCAACTACTTATCCGTTGACCTCAATATCGCGTCAAGTTACAGTGCTCACGGCTGGTTCTCGGATTGGGCCAAGCAAGTCAAAGATGTCGTGAAAATCCCTGTCGTTACTGTTTCCCGTATTAATGACCCCTTCCTTGCTGATGAAATTCTCGCTTCCGGTAAGGCTGACTTCGTCGCAATGGGAAGAGCTTCTCTCTGCGCCCCGGGGATGCCAAACAAAGCTAAAGAAGGTCGTTTCGAGGATATTCGACGCTGCATTGGCTGCGATGATGGCTGCGAAGGTGTACTCTTCACGGATAGCCCGTTTACCTGTGTCCTTAACCCGGAACTTGGCCACGAGTACGAGGGCGATATTCCTGTCAGCCCTAACCCAAAGAAAGTCGCTATCGCTGGTGCTGGTCCAGCTGGACTCTATGCTGCTATTGCTGCTGCTCGCGCTGGACATAAAGTTACGGTCTTTGAGAAGAGCGACCATAACGGCGGCAATTTCTACACGGCCGCTATCCCTCCTACGAAGGGTGAGATTACAGACTTCCTCGTTTGGCAAAGGGTACAGTGTGAGAAGTTAGGCGTTGAGATCCGCTATAACACTCCGGCAACGGCAGAACTCATTAAGGCTGGCAATTTCGACAAGGTCATTGTTGCTACAGGGTCTCATCCTGCTGAACCTCCGATACCGGGCAGGAAAGAGTCCCCAATCGTTACGAACGAGCAAGAAGTTCTCGAAGGCCGGATTATGCCAGGAGCTAAATGTGTGGTGATCGGCGGCGGCCAAGTCGGAGCAGAGACAGCTCATTTCTTTGCTCAGCTTCTGAGAAAAGTAACTATCCTTGAGATGCTCCCTGAGATTGCTAAAGACGCTGCACTCGCAGTCAATTGGCACCTGAAAAAGTGTCTCGAGGAACGAAAAGTTGATGTCCATACTAGCGTTAAAGTCCTTGAGATCAAGAATGATGGCGTGCTGTATGAGACTCCGGAAGGTGTTCAGGTCTTTGCACCGGCAGATACGGTCGTCGTTGCAACTGGCTATCGCTCTAATGAGGAGCTGAAGGCTGAACTCGATAACGCTGGCATTGAGTATGTCGCTATAGGTGATGCCGTTCGTGCGCGTAAGGTGTCTCATGCTACTCGTGAAGGCTATGATGCTGGCAATAATATTGCTTAGGAGGCTTAAAAATATTGCTTAGGAGGCTTAATTATGATTACTATCATTGCCTCATTTCATGTTAAGCAGGAATGTGTTGATGCGTCCCGCCAAGAGGAAGGTAATAGCAGTTATCACCTTTACACGGGAAAGATTGACGGGACAAAATTTTTCTTCGTCGAGAACTGGAAGGACGAAAAGGCTATTGAACTGCATAATGTTTCCGCTCTCTTCCAGAAGTTTGCAGGAGCTTTCCAGCCTTTAGTAGCTGGGAATCCTGTCATTGAGCAAACGCTAGAAATCTAGAAGAATAATCAAGGTCGCCGGTCTAACCGGTGGCTTATTTTATCTACACCTGTACAAATGCGAAGTCTTCAACATAGGCTAGTAACAGCACGCCAACTGTGCGAGTGAGAGTGAATGTGTCCGTGTGAGTGTGTCCGTGTGAGTGTCCGTGAGAGTGTGAGAGTGAGAGTGTGAGTGTGAGAGTGTGAGTGAGAGAGTGTGAGTGAGAGTGAGAGTGTGAGAGTGTGAGTGTGAGAGTGTGAGTGTGAGAGTGAGAGTGTGAGAGTGAGAGTGTGAGAGTGAGAGTGAGAGTGAGAGTGTGAGAGTGAGAGTGAGAGTGTGAGTGTGAGAGTGACCGTGTGTGAGTGTCCGTGTGTGTGTCCGTGAGAGTGTGAGAGTGTGTGTGAGTGTGTCCGTGTGTGTGTGAGTGTGTGAGTGTGAGTGTCCGTGTGTGTGTGAGTGTGTG
>CALAUZ010000256.1 GCA_937892105.1 uncultured Fretibacterium sp.
AGGCATCTATTTCTTTGAGTAGCTTCTCTTCGAGCTTACTGCTTTTAATTTCGCTCTTGATATCGTTTTTATCGTTCTTGTCAGTCTTGTCGCTTTCAATTGCTGACTTCTGTACCAATTTTTTACCTGCTCCTTTCTCTAAAAATTTGTTAACGTTGTTATTAAGTACATACTAATATAATTAATTATAATATGAGAAGGCTGAATCGTATCAGGGTAGTATAAAAAACATCGAACACTCGGTGCGAGCGATCCCTCGGTACGTCGCAGCGTATTAAGCTTTCAAGGCTGCGTCAGTTAATTACAGTATTTATAGCCACAGGCGGGCTTCGCCCAGCAGCAAAGCCACACTCTGTTCAAGTTCTAGGCGTGTTTATGGATAAGCAAGTATTCACAGACGAAGAATGAAGGGGGAAATAATCTGGCGGACTTCCGAAGTATCTGCATCCGGCCTTCAAATTACACAAATATTCGGGATAGTCGGGATATTCGGGCAACAGATCGCCTCATAACCTTATTTTTCTCAAAATTTGACGCAAATTTTACTCAACCTAACCACAGTAACCACATGGCTTTATCCCACCTCCTTCCCGACGGGCGCGAAGTGTTAGAAGTGCGATAATGCGATAAGTGGATTTTGCTAATAGAACAATTTTAATTCAATAATCTTGTGTTAAAATATTAAAAAAATTTAATATGATGAAAAATATAAGAGTAATTAAAAAGAATTATGATTGATGATAAAGTAGAAACAACAGCTACCACGACAAACACAAACGGCAGAGAAGCAGTCGCCGGTGAAACTGTACTAAGTTCGATCGACCAGCAAATAATCAGAGTTCCTTTAACTCAACTAATTCCATTCTCGGGCACTCTCTATGACGAACATGGCAATCCCGTCCCTGTGTCTGGGAATCCTTTCTCAGTGCCGGAGGATTATCTGGCTGCCCCCCAGTTTGCTCCAAATGCCACAACTGCTGATGAGACTTCCGAGGCTTCCAACACTACAGACACAGACAACACAGCCAGTTCAGCCGGTTCACTCACCACAGATGCCGGATTGACCGGTTCAACCGAATCAGCGGAATCACCAGAGAAAGCTGTTGAAGCTGCTAAAGCGTCAGAGAGTGTGCCCGTAGGAGCTGTCTGAAGGGTAGACAAACCTGATAAAGACATTCTCTCAATGCGCAGTCTTCATGCAAGTATTAAACAAGATGGCATCCTAACTCCTCTTCTTGTCAGGCCTGCCGCGGAAAATGGCTTTTACGAAATCCTCTCCGGCTACAGAAGAAAACGTGTCTGTGAGGAATTGGCCAAGACACGCCCCGAGTTCAGCTCTGTCCCTGTTATCGTGGTAGAACCATGTGATGACGATACCGCCAGTTCAATAATCACATCTTCCAACGTCCAGAGGAGAGAAATCAGCTTTTTAGAAACCATTAAATCCTGTGGGCAGATGTATAGAGCCCTCAGACACAGAGGCAAACGTGGAAATAATAGTAGTAACAACACAAATGATGCTGAAAAAGAGCAAAATGAAGGAGAGAGTGCAGAGACTGGAGTAACCACAGCAACTGTCGTTTCCCAAATCCTGGGTCTCAAGCCAAGAACCGTCCAGAGGTATTCACAGTTGCTGGAATTGCCGGCGAGGATGCTAGAGTTAGTCGGAACTAAAGCTAAAAATGAGGTTGGAGAACTTCGTCTCCCGATAAGAGCCGGAGAAGTTCTATCCAGTTTAAGTAAGGAGAAGTTGAGCCTCATTGAGGAAGTCCTTATGGACGACAGTAAGAATGCGAACGCCGTTATCACAGAAAGCACGGCCAAGACCATAAGAAAAGCAGCCATCAAGTCGGAGATCAGCAAAAAAGAAATTAAAAAAGAAATTGAGGGGATTCTGAAAAGCCAGCAACAAGGAGACAAAAAGAAAGGTAAAAAGTCAGGTAGCAAAAAGAAGCTAGGGGGCTTCCTCCTGGACGAAAACAGGCTCAGAAAATTCTGCGGGGATAAGATGACAGAAAAGGAAGTTGCAGAGTTGATCTATGGATTAGTGGAGAAGTGGAGTAAACAGAAATAACCACGGTTTCGCTTTCGTTGAACTATTTGTATGCGGCTCAGAATTAATGTGTTTCTCTATGAGCCGCATTATTTTTTAAATTTATTATTTTATAGGCGTGGACAATATTTACACAATCAAATTATTAAATTAACGGCTTCAAGCAGATTATCTGCATACAGCGTGTTCAGATCATATTCATCAGAAGAGCTGGTATTACTGTGGGCACCAGGGCCACTGTGAACACTGCCGGAAGAAGCAGCAAAATCAGCATCAGAAGAAGAAGTGCCGGAGTTTGAAATCCACACAGTCTGACAACCAGCCGCCTTCCCCGCCATAACATATTTATCTTTGTCCCCTATCATCAAAGATTTTCCCAGATCGATGTTGAAATCATGAGCGGCTCGCAACAACATCCCCGGTTTGGGCTTCCTGCAATCACAGTTAATCTTCAGTTCCACTACCTCACCTTCAAAACCTTTATCAGGATGATGAGGACAGTAATAAATCGCATCCAAGTAGACTCCTTCAGCCCCCAGCAAAGTCTCCATTTTATGGTGTATCTGATCAAGTTCTTCGAAACTAACCTCGCCTCTTGCAATCACAGGCTGGTTGGTTACTACTATTGCTAGGTATCCGGAAGAATTGATACGCCGTATTGCTTCAGCCACACCAGGTAGTAACTCAAAATCATCAATATCCCTCAAAAATCCGACTTCCTTATTTATCGTTCCGTCTCGGTCGAGGAAGATGGCTTTTTGAGGCTTCTCTAGATTCCTAGCCTGGATTTTACCAGATAAGAGGTCTGCTTCTACCTGCTTGAACCGTTCTGGCGTTCCCATGTCTTTAACATATTCAGGGCTGTTGTAGGCGAATATGCGTCCGGAGTGGAGCAAGGGCTTTAGAACGTCTCTATCAAGATCAACCTTATGCTCCGCATCAATTGAATCCGGGTCGATCCCTGAAAGAGAAAAAATCTCTGTGTTTATAATATGAAGTCCGGCATTCACACAGTTCTTGTAATATTGCGGTCTCTCGTCTTCCTTGGTGAACCACTGTCTCACAATACCTTCCTTATCGGTAAGGATGAGGCCGCTATCATAGGGATGATTATTCGGATGCGTTAAGAGGGTGGCTAAGGCTTCCTGTTTGTTCTGTTTGTTACATCCGTGTTGTCTGTGCCGTATGTTCCGTCCTTCATCATAGTCAGATTGATCGGGGCAATGAGAGAGATGCATTTTATGAAACGAAATAAACCTATTGATGTCCACATCGAACATTGAATCAGCATTCAGTAATAAGAAGTCATCAGATAACTTCCCTGCTTTATGTAATTTGAACAACGCCCCGGCATTGCCAAGCCTCTCCTTCTCAACAAAGTACTCTATATGACAGCCGAACTCCTTCCCGTCCTGGAAGTATTCTTGAATCTTCTCGGCCATGTGGTAGACAGTGAGAATAATGTTTTTTACCCCATGCCTAACCAGACATTCAATCTCCCATTGCAGGATCGGTTTATTATTAATTGGTATTAACGGCTTGGGAAGGGTAGAGTTGATACTTGCTATCCTCTTCCCCAATCCACCGGCCATGATTACAGCTTTCATACCTTCTATCATGATGTTTTCTTATTATCCCTGTCTTTTAATTATTCTATCCATTACCCTTGTCGAATGAAGCTTCTCTTGCTGATCATAAAATTCATTCTTCCTAGCTTGGATAAAACGTCTCTCTCGTGCCCGCAAAAGAGATTCCTTATATTTCCCCTTCAAGTCTTGCGCAGGTGTAAAGCTTGTTTTTCTTGTGTGAAGATTCTTAAACTCTCCTTTTAGATATACATCGATAATTCTTTCTATTGTGAACAAGTCAGATTGACCCAGCTCTTCCGCAATAGCCCTTAAATTTTCAGTCGTCTGTTCATACATAACCACAGGATCGTTTGAAGCTATATCTCTCCCGTATTTTGTTTTTGCGATAATATCGAGAGCTTCATCAAAACTTTTCCCACTAATCACAGCAAACATGTTAGCAATTTCATTTAATCTTACAAAACTTGTCTCATTAGTTTTCACGTTTGTTTTTCTTATCATTACGTACCGTTGCCTCCCCTTAGTGTATGCTTACAGTTCAATACCATGATACAAAATTCCTTGTTCGCAATGAAATGATTGGTGTCATGGCGTTCGGTATTATTTAATCTGACACATCTGCAATATCAATTCTGACAAGCAGACGTAGTGATCTTGCCGTTTTGAAACAATATTGATCCCATTGTTCGCTCTTGGCCAAGTCTGATATAACCTCATCGCTTTCCATTTCATTTCTTGAATAACGACCTAAGTCTATTGTACTCCACGTATTGTCAGCCATGCGGTCATAGACAATATCTAAATTCTGCCAGCTTTCAGGTACTCCTATTTCCCTCCCTCCGTACACGCGATTATATTTCAGAAAATCGAGCCATGCTTTGTTATATTGTAACAATTCAAGGATACGATAATTATTCCGCTTAAAGCTACGAACTTCATATTTGTAGACGTAAGCAGTATTTCTCCCTCTCGCCTTTCGTTGCGCCTGCGCTCGTGCTTGGTTGAAGAATGATGTTAGGTAGAACCCTTCGCCGAAATCTCGAAACGGCGAACTATGCCCCGCAATTTGAATTTCTCCAAAATAGGCATCAGTGCCGTGATAGAGTTTCATTCCATTTTCTAATCTCATATTATTATGCTTTTGTTGATTCTCATGTTTTTATGTTTCCTCTGTAACAAGTTTCTTATTTCTCTCTGTGGACTTTTAGGGGGGATGTGGATCGCATGATGTAGCTCAGAGAGATGCCTAAACATAAGCCCTTAATTCTTCTTCAAGTTGGTTTCTTGTTGAAGAAATCTCTTTAAGGTAACGTTCTGCTTCTTCCTGAGTTCTAAAAGTATCATCAGTCCTGTATTTATTGTTCAAGTCAACACAATACTTACCATCTTCAACTCGCTCGACAGAAAGCGACATATCAAGATCAAGGTAGTCGCGACTAACTAAGCCACCAGTTTCTTTGTCTCTAATATTTAGTAACATTTTTTATATCACTCCTTAATAAATTTTATCCTAATTCTACACAATTTCAGATGTCAAATCACTGAAGTATATCTTTGCATGGCTAACACTTTCAAACTACCTAATTAAAGATAAGTGTGAAAATATGCAAGAATTCATTTATGTTTTAGGTCAATTTAAAACTTACGTTGGCAATAGCTATCGATTCTTATACGTTTCTATTTTATGTAATGCGATAATAGTTGGGGCGATGATTGAGTTAATAACGCTTTTTGTTTTCTAAAAAAATCTGACATTTTATTTTCATTAATAGCTTCCTGAATGATTGGATTAATCCCCTTACCATTATAATATCGCTCCTTATAATTTGATAACGTATCGTCATATCGCTTATCTCCATGTCCCTTCCCAGTCACTGCATGCGTAAATTCGTCAAGAATGACACTGATTAATAATGCTTCTTGATTGCTAAGATTGCCATGCAAATTTTGAAACATACGATTAAGTCCCAAAATTGGAGCAGAGTGAATAGCTGTGGTAGATATGTAGATGTGTTTCTTACTAAGATCGGTACAACCATAGATAGGTTCTAAAACATGCCCGGATATTTTTTCTATCTTTTCAATGAGCCCCGTTGGTTTATGAACAACGGCTATTTCTCGCAAATCCGATTCGCTGCAAATATACCAAGTTATACCCGCATCATGTTCTCCGATTCTGTTGAGAACTTTTGTTACATAAAACTGAAGCGTTTGTTTTTCAGATCCTATACCTATCGTTGTTCCGTAATATTTAATGTTACTCATTATTGACATTCCTCCTAAAATTTCAAACGTTTCATTAAATACCGCCTTGTTTGTCTTATTCGCCTTGTCTGCTCTTGTCAACTTCTATTTTAATTTGACCAAAATTTATATTAGCACTTGCTAATCGTTTAAGTTGATCTTTGTAATTATACCATTATCTTGTGTTAATTATGCTCCAGCGATGACGGGTAACGGAAATAAGGATAAGCATAATATTTTTTCTTCCACTATTGCCCAATTGCTTATATCTGCTTATATCTTTTTATTAATTCCTTTGCGAGTAGAATTGCTATCTCCTCTTTACTATACTGCTCCGTGCTTATGCACTGAATGTCACCTACTTCTGGATAATGCTTTTTCAAATCATTGACACTTATCTTGTATAGCAAGGGAAGTACAATTTTTTGACCAGAATCATTTTGCTGTGATAAAAATTCATTGAGTTCGATTTCAGTCCACTCACGGCCAAAGAAATTGTTTGAGATCACAATTATGGCAAATTCAGACTCTCGTGTGCCTTTAAGAATTTGCTCCTTCCATTTATCTCCCCAAGATATTGAGTCTGTATCATAAAAAATTTGAATTCCTAATCTACGAATAATTATATAGAGATCATTGACATAAGACATTTTGTCGCTTGCTGCGTGAGAAATGAAAACATCGTATTGCTTATGTTGTTTCTGCTGCTTATCTTCGGGTTCATGAGGTTCACGCTCATCACTACTGGAATTTCTGCTGTTTCTAACTCTCTCTGCCTCAGCTTCTGCTTCTTCTTTCCTTTGAAAATAGTTTTTCGCAGAATTAGAAATTTGAATAAATACGTTTAATCCCATGTACAGCGGTTCGTCTAATATCATCCCATAAAGTTTTAGGGCTTTGCAGCGAATGTTTAATGATGTCTGAATATTGTGTGGTAATTTTGTCATGTCAAGAGCAACATTCCCATCTTTATTACCATCATAAGACCCCATGATTATGGTAAATAATTCCTCAGTATCATCATCCATAACTCTAAAACCGTTTACGACTCTGGAATTATTTACTATACTTTGAGCTTCAGACCAGCGTTGTTGTTCTTTTGCCTGCTTCAGTGCTTGATCCGCTTGTCTTTTCTGTTCTTTCATTTGCTTCTCGAGAAGCTTTTCGGTTTGAGTTTTAGTAGCCACAATATCGTACTCCTTTCTTCTTAATCCTTAATCCTTGTTTTTTATAAAATATCTTCTGTAAGACTATGTTTATCTCTCCGTAAACTAATAAAGTATTTTATCACAAGATGAAGAGGTCCGAAAATGATTCAACACAAACAGAATATAACTTTCCAAGGATAATTAGTCTTCGATTTTCGTAGAAGGAGGCTTCTGCGAAAAATACGAAAATAGAGAAATAAAAGAAAACGAGAAAAAAATTGTTATTTATATTTACACAAATTGGGATAAGTTGAATGATTGATTTCAAATCAGACCCACGTTTCAGAGGCATAGAACCATTTCCACACAAACTTTGGCTTTCATCTCTGACAATGCATGGAGATGAGCAAAAGTATGTAGATGAAGCGATCCAAAAGAACTGGGTTTCTACGGTCGGAGAGGATATTGATGTCATAGAGAAGCAAATGGCAGAGTTCATCGGAGTAAAATATGCTATTGCTCTTTCATCCGGAACTGCGGCTCTTCACTTAGCTATTCGACTCTGTGGAAAAAAATTATACGGTAAGGCTCGGATTGGTCATGGTACTTATGATGCGTTAATGTTTTTAGCAGAAACCATTTCATGACACTACCAAATAATTTGGTGAAACGTTCAATAAGTTTGCTATGTCATCGATACGAGTCATGTACGACTTAACATTCTTATATCGCCATAATGAAAAAAGTCCCACGTACCGTTTGAAGGTGGTCAATGAGACTTTTCTCTGTCTTCCCTGAATCCTTTATGGTATCAATGATTCGCAGTAATACGGGATCAACGGGATCATCTGATAATTGATGTTTCGGTACACGCATATGTTCCTTGCTTTTTATCTCTCTTTATGCTTAAAAACTCCAGCCCATAGCTGTTGCCGCCTGATCTGCGGTAATCATGCCGCTTTCTTGGAGGCGCGTGAGAAGTTCACGATGTCCTTCGGCTCTACCCTCAGCCCTGCCTTCCCTGCGCCCCTCGTTGCGCCCTTCAGCTCTCTCTTCTTCCCTGACTCTAGCCCTAATTTCATCTTCAACTGTTAATAGCCTCATAAATTCTAGCCTCCATTTGATATTTTCTTTTGCTTCCTTAACCCGCTGATCAAGCAAACTGATGAACTGATCGATTTCTTTGCCATTTTCACCATGCGGAACTTTATTCGTAGCAACAAAATCCAGAAATCTCTTCAACGCCGGATTAACATCATCTTTCTTCGTCCCTGTAGCATTCAACAGTACTGTGTGCATACCATCATTCAACGGCTCACTCTTTTCATTATCACGATACATATGGCAACTGTACATGTGATACCCAGATTCTTTCTGCCCTTTGAAGGGATCAAACAGACATATGAAGACGACATAGACATCGGGCAAATCCTTATAATTTCCAGACTTCTTCAAGTCAATCATGTTCAGCGCGTCATGCCCACAGACAATATGATATGCCCTGATTCGGCGGAAAAGATCACCTAACCTCTCCTTCTGCATTTCAAGATCGAAGATGCTTAGGGCAATAACGGTAAAGATGTCAAATCTAACGCCACGTAAGTGCAAGCCAAGTTTTACGGCTCTCTGAGCCTGAACAAGAGACAACTTATTGATTTCGTCCATTGGGAAATTGGGAAATATGCGATGAATCAACTCGCGGCAAAGCTCGGGATCCTGCAAAATCTTCGAGAACAGGAAATCATCACCAAATGAACAGGAAATCATCACCAAATGTTAATTCCTGCCATCGGGCTTCCCGTTCTTCAGGAGTTAAAGTGTTTAATATTCTGTGAGCAACGCTACGCGTCGTGCCCCGCTTTTTGCTCCGTGTTTGGCTGTTCTTGCTATTTCTCTTTCTTATTGGTGACATTTCGTCGCCTCCTTTCCTACTGCGATTATTTTCATTGAGAATATTTAGTTTATGCATATTAATATTTATAATGGATTATAACACGAGAAGGCTAAATCGTACTCAGAAGAGTATCAAGAAATTTTACCGGTACGGGTTCTCATCATGCGCGTCATGCGCGGGTTTATAAGCACAGAGCCGCCACAGTCTGCACAGTAGTGCAAGAATGTACTCAGGACACGATTTAATTTTGGTAGAGGATTAATCAGCCTCAAAACTGACCAGCCTTATTTTGCGTTTATGACGGTCAAGTTTTTTTGCCACAGCCAGCTTCTCTGATGAAATGTGAGATGAAATGTGGCGCGAATTCTTGCCTAGTTATTATCTCTCACTGCCCCGTGCCTGAATTACGCCTGGGATTTCCACACGGGCCTTCAGCCATGAAGAAAGCCGTAAAAGTTCTGGCTCTGGCGTGTTTATGAATGACGGCGATTTGCTGACGCAGACTTGACGGGAAATAAGCTGGCGAGCTTCCGAAGCATCGCCCCATTGCCTCCATTGCCTCCGTCCCTTAAATCGCCCGAACATTCGGGATTGTCGGGATGTTATTCCCTGCCCGCGCTTGATTAACACAGTCTCCCTGTGTGCAAGACTTAAACCAGCTTCATATCCCTAATTTATAAACACAAAGCCGCAAGGATAGCTTATTTCGCATTTTATTCTCTGAAGACGACCAAGTAAGCCTCGATTCTGGATAGGCAAATTTCGGCTTTATGGCGGTCGGCTCACCAGCGGCAATGATGAAATCACGCAGAGCCTAGAATGCTGTGTCTGCCGTTACCATGTCTGCCGTTTTCCTTCAGAAACCGTGGCCGATTTTTATCTTCAGCGGTTTGTTTGCCGTCGTCACCTACAAAAACTGTGTGTTTACCGAATTTGGGCGTGATTTTCGTAAGTTCACTCCGAAAGTTGATTTCCATCAAAATATGAAATCAAAATATGAAAACGGCAGAATTTCAGATATCGAGGATATTGATAACAAAAGTTACAATGAATATTCAATCGGTTTTGATTCTTCATGGGGAATGCATTGGCTGCGGGAGCTGCGAGAAAAGATGCCCGTTTGGAGTGGAAATAAGGGAAAACATGAAGGAAGCAAAGAGGGTTTTCGGGCTGTAAAAGTCTTCCCGTTATCCGCCGAAACTCAAAACGGAGTTATAACATTCAGCAGGAGGCAAAGAATTATCATGATGATAGGCAACACAGCCAACACCATCAACATGACCTACAATGCCCTGACTGCCACAAACAAAGCCATAGAGAATACAGCACGCGCACTCTCTACGGGATTGAAGGCGGCAACTGCGGCAGATGACGCGGCAGGGTTTGCGATGGGAATAGCAATGTCAGCACAGGTTGCAGGGGTTGACAGGGCAATACGGAACTCACAGGACGGTATATCAATGCTCCAGACGGCAGAAGGAGGGTTGAGCCAGGTTAATGCAATGCTCCAGAGAATGAGGGAGCTGTCAGTTCAGGCAGCTAATGACAGCCTCACATCTCAGGACAGAAGCTATGTTCAGGCGGAAATTGATGAACTGCGCAGGAATATCGACAACGTTGCAAACACTACAACTTTCAACCAGAAGCGTTTGCTTGACGGCAGCTCAACAGCGCAATGGTCGTCTGACAATGCAAATACCAAGCTGAAGATTACGGGAGCAATTACGGTTACAGACCAGTTCGGACAGAAAAAAGCTACCGAAGGCAACTACAAAATTGAAGTCCGTGCAAATGCCGGCAAGGGGCAAATTCAAAAGTCCAACATAATAGATCTCACTGTCTTGAAGGAAGAACAATCAACCGATGAAGTGTCAGGTTCATCAACTAGGGAAGTTAAGACCGTAACTGAGAAGAAACTTCACCCTGCAAGCCTTGAGGACATAAAAGCATTCAAGTCTGCCAGCGGAGTATCATACTTCACAGAGCCTCAGACAATCAGAATAACTCAAGGGGACGGAAGAACTGCCAATATTATAGTATATGGCGGCGATACTATTTACGATGTCAGAAGGAAGATTAATGACGCAATCGCTGATGATTTGGGACAGGGTGCATACACTGACAACCGCGAGAACTTCTGCACCATAGCTGATGGTACTTCAGGAACTTCGGAATCGGTACACTTTGAGGAGGACGTTGAGGAAGTAACATATCAGAGAGACGCTGACGGGAAATTAGTGCTTGGTTCAGACGGTGAGCCTATAGAGATACGCACCCCAGCAAAAGCCGAAAAGGGTACAATCGTAATCCGCAGTGCAGTTGCCGGAAAAGCAGGGGAACTGACATTCAGCGCGGACAATGAGGACATCGTAAAGGCACTGGGTCTGAATACCGTCCAGGAATCGCAAGAGAATATGTTTACTGCCTCAGTGTATGACGCTCACACCGGCAAAGTTCTTGCGAAGAACGTTGAGACTGACGGGAACACGATAAACGGAGCAATTCACCCGAACGCAAGCGTAGAGTTTGACCAAATGGCCAACGTAAAAGCTACATGGGACGAAGGCTCAAAACGTTACATTCTCTTGAACGAAGACAAACCATACGAGACTACATTACACATTCAGGACAGGAGTACGGCGTTTCAGATTGGACAGGGACGCGGCGAGGATATATACATAAACATCGGAGATATGAGGGCAGAATCGCTTGGGCTTGACGCAGTTGACGTAACTACACGCGGGAATGCCGCAAGGTCGATAACGCTTCTTGATGCCGCAATCCATAAGGTAAGTGTGCAGAGGTCAAAGCTGGGTTCGTATCAGAATGAGCTTGAGTACAACACAAACAGCCTTAAACAGACGAGCATTCACTTGCAGGAAAGCGAGAGCCGCCTTAAAGATGCTGACATGGCCAGAGAATACTTGGACTTTGTGAGGCTTCAGATATTGAGCCAGACTGGAAGCTCAATGCTCACTCAGGCAAACCAGAACTCACAGAGTATAATGAACATACTGAACCTCTAACTGGAAATGAAAATAGCGGTTAGTGGGATTTTCATTACTCTCACCAGCCGCTAAACTTTACAGCCAGCCTTCACTAATCCATTCAGAAAGCTCCAAAGCATAATACGTGATAATAATATCTGCTCCGGCACGTGCCAGACATATTGCACTCTCACAGGCTATGTTCTTCTCGTTCAGCCAGCCATTAGCACAAGCCGCCTTCATCATGGAATACTCTCCGCTTACACAGTACGAAGCAACAGGGACATTAACGCTGCCTTTTATGGTCTTCAGGACATCGAGGTAAGGCAGGCCTGGTTTGACGATGATGATGTCCGCACCCTCATCAACGTCCAACATTGCCTCTTTCACTGCCTCACGTACATTCCTGCTGTCCATCTGGTAAGTCTTCCTGTCCCCAAACGAAGGAGCTGAACCGGCAGCCTCCCTGAATGGCCCGTAGAACGCGCTCGCATACTTCACAGCGTATGACATTATCAGCGTGTCGGTGAGCTTATCATCATCAAGTGCCCTGCGTATTGCCGCAGTATGTCCGTCCATCATGTCGGAAGGCGCAACAATATCCGCACCTGCCCTAGCCTGTGATACAGCTACACGCGCAAGAACATCAAGTGTCCTGTCGTTGTCCACATTATGACCGTTAAGCAGCCCGCAGTGTCCGTGTGATGTGTATTCGCATAGACATACATCGCCTATTACAGTTAGATCGGGAAACTCTCGTTTAGCAGTACGTATTGCCTGTTGTATCACCCCGTCTTCACGCCACGCAGAAGAACCTTCCTCGTCCTTATGCTCAGGAATGCCGAAGAACAATACACCGCCTATTCGTGATTTTGCGGCACGTTCCAGAATTACGGGCAAAGTGTCGGGGCTGTAACGTTTCTGGCCCGGCATTACCGGAATATCCTCCACAATGTTCCTGCCTTCCCGAATGAATACAGGATACACAAGCATTGACGGGGATAATCTCGTCTCAGCAACCATATCCCTCACTGCCTGAGTAACCCTCAGCCTTCTTGGACGCACTATCATGACATCATAACTTCCCGCATAATCCTCAACCCGTCTTCAAGATATACTGCCGGTTCATATTTCAGAACTTCGTTAGCATACTTTATTGACGCGGACGAATGCAGTATGTCTCCTTCTCTGGGAGGCTCATGTAATGCTTTAGCTTCATTGCCAGGCGCAAAGACAACGTAAATCTTCGAGAGCAAGTCATTCAGTGATGTCTCAACTCCGCAGCCTATGTTGAAGACTTTTCCGGACGCTTCGGGCGTGAATGCTGAGAGTATGTTTGCATTTACGACATTCTGTACAGCACAGAAATCCCTTGTTGCGCTTCCATTACCGTATATTATGGGAGTTTTGCCCGACATTACAGCGTTAATCCATCTGGGAATTACCGCTGCATATGCACCGTTAGGATCCTGCCTGCTGCCGAAAACATTGAAGTACCGCAATCCCGTACATTCGAGGCCGTAAACTCTGGCGTAAAACTCTGCGCACATCTCGTTGATGTATTTCGTCATGGCATATGGCGATAGTGCTTTCCCGATTTCAGGTTCAGACTGCGGCATTGCCTCACTGTCCCCGTATACTGCGCTAGATGACGCATACACTACTCGTTTTACACCGTTAAGTCTGGCAGCCTCAAGCACATTCATGAACCCTGAAGCATTAGCCCTGAAACACGCAGAAGGGTCTGACATTGACGCGGGTACTGACACGAACGCAGCATGATGAAGGACGTAATCTACACCCTTCATGGCTTCACGGCAGGTTTCAGTATCCGTTATGCTTCCTTCAATGAGCGTGAAATTTTCGGGGCAGCCTGACGCTGCGGCGGCCATGCCGATATTCTTCCTGTAACCTGTGCTGAAGTTGTCGAGACCCTTAACCTTCTGCCCCATGCACAATAACGCTTCTGTGAGGTGAGAGCCTATGAACCCTCCAGCTCCGGTAACGAGCCAGCAATATGTGCCGTTTATCGGGGGTAATATTGACGAGTACTGTGTCATTTCTCTATTGCCGTAATCCTCAGCCTTCGTGTCCCTCTGGGTATCTTCACGTGTACTTCATCGCCTACTATATGCCCTGTTACTGCCTGGCCTACTGGGCTTTTCTGCGATATTCTCTGCACGCCTGACGATGAAACTGATGCTCCTGATAGTTCCTCAGAACCTACTATCTCGTATGTAAACTCTTTGTTGTCGTGGTCAAGGTCTTTAATCGTTACTTTTAGGCCGACACCTGCCCTTGTTGTGTCCAGTTTCTCCTCATCTATGACTGTAACTTTGCTGAGGGTACTCTCAAGGTCAAGTATCCTGTCCTCAAGTTTAGCCTGTTCTTCTTTTGCGGCGGCGTATTCTGCGTTCTCGCTGAGATCCCCGAAAGCTCTGGCTTCCTCAAGCTGTTTAGCAACCTCAAGCCTTCTTACGGTGCGTAAGTGCGTGAGTTCTTCGGACAATCTCTCGTAACCGCTTCGTGTCATTTCGTGAACGTCATTTTTCTTTACTGCCAAGATTTTCACCTTCACATAAAATATTTATGTTTTCTGCTACAATACAACTATAATATTTTATCAGGAAAGGTCGCAATCTATTATGGCACAGTATGAAAGCTATACCCCTTACATTGCCGGAACTGACAGCATAGAGGCGGTAAATACACTTTTCCGCAAGGTCTATCAGTACATGGCATTAGGATTGATACTCACATCACTTACAGCGTGGCTGACAGCTTCAAGCCCATCAATGATACGCACGTTTTTCGGTTCACAGTTTCCGTTAATCATTGTTGCGGTTGCAGAGATAGGGCTGGTAATCTACCTTTCAGCGTCAATATCACGTCTTGCTGCTTCAACGGCGTTAATGCTGTTCTGCGTATACAGCGTTCTCAACGGGATAACATGCTCGGTTATACTTTTGGTTTACACCGCACAGAGTGTGTACGCCGCGTTCATGTCAACGGCTGGAATGTTCGGGGCGATGAGCCTCTATGCGCTGTACACGAAGAAAGACCTGACAAGCTGGGGGAGCTTCCTTCACATGGGACTTTTGGGACTGATTATAGCGATGGTGATTAACATTTTCGTGGGGTCGTCAACAGCGGAGATGGCAATAAGCATAATTGGTATCATAATCTTCATGGGTTTGACGGCGTATGACACTGCGAAGATAAAGGCACTTGCTGAGGGTTCAGGCATGAATGATGATGAGGCTGTGGGGAAAATAGCGGTTCTTGGTGCGTTGTCGCTGTATCTGGACTTCATCAACTTGTTCCTGTACATGATACGGATTTTCGGGAAGCACAGGGACTAAGTTACAGCAGGCAATGAATGTATGGTAGAATAGGGGTGGCGGTGAGGGAGCTAGCATGACCCCTAACGCTGTAAATTAACCCACGATTTACGGGCTAACCATTAGAAGAATAATAAGATGGTCTTTACAACCCAATAGATAGCAGCGGCGATTTTATCAATCCAGGGGAGGATCGAAGGCCGCTGTTTTCTTTTGGCTTTGCGCTTACCTTTCAGCATAAGCGACACCTCAATTCCACAGGGCAGCTCCCCGCTTGGACGATGAGCCCTGTTTCTCATCTGGGACTCCCTCGTGAAAATTATTATATCAAAGAAATTTTGCCCTCATAATCTGATACAATCTATGCACAAAATCCCACTATAAGGAGACAGCATCATGCACAAGAAATTTCTGTTATGCGCAATCCTCTTAGCGTTCGCGTTTACTCCTGCTTATGCTGCGACTGTTCAGGATAACTATGACATCATCGTTGCCGGAGCAGGAACTGGCGGAATATCTGCGGCAATTCAGGCAGCCTCAATGGGCGTTAATGTCCTCGTTGTCGAACCGTCAGAAATGATTGGCGGCCAGGCAATAGCGGCTGGAGTCTCGAACATGGACGATTTATCTTCACAGTCCAGCGGAATATATGCCGAGTTCATGAGCAGAGTTGAGGAATATTACGCGGCAAGAGGAAAATCCATCGGCACATCATACTGGGATCCCCGCAACCTCGCTTTTGAGCCTCACGTAGGCCGCAGAATACTTCAGGACATGGCCAGAGGTGAAGACGCTCCCGATATTCTTTACATGTCAGAAATTATTGCTGTTGGCAGAGAGGAAGTTATCTCCGTCAGCGAAGAGAATGTAAGCGAAGCACCCAGAATTAACAGCGTTATTATCCGCACACCCGAAGGCATGAAGAACATTACCTGCAAAGTCCTCATTGACGCGACAGAGTACGGAGATATCCTACCCCTCGCAGGAGCAGAATACCGCGCTGGCAATTCAGTTACCCCAAACATTAAACCTGACGCAATGATCCAGGACATCACGTGGACAGCGGTAATCAGGAAATACCCCGACGGAGTTCCCGAACATTTACGCCCGCGCAACTCCCTTCCAGGCTATGACATGGCCAGGCTGAACTACGCGAACTATGTCGCAAAGGACGGCTTTGCCTTCAAGGGAGAATACCCCGTTAAACTTCCGGTAGATTTCATCACTCATAATGCATATAGAGGACTTCCTGACTCATTCACACCCGGAAATTTTGACGCAACCCAGAAAAACTGGCCTTCAATCTCTAAATGTTCTGTAAACTGGGGAAATGATTTTCCCGGACAGCAGAGGTTAGGCAGCAAATACGGTCTCCCTGCTTCATACCTTGAGGACAGAAAATTACGCAAACGCCTCGAACGCGATGCACTCATCAAAACTCTTCACTTTATCTATTACATTCAGAATGAGCTTGGCGAAACATGGTCAGTTGATGAGAACGAATACGGCGGACTTCAGGAGGCTGCAAAGGATCTGCCGGACGAATGGAAGATTATTGCGCGTCATCTTCCCCCAGTGCCTTACGTAAGGGAATCAAGAAGGGGGATAGGTTCTCACACTCTTATATCGCGTGAACTCTTCGAGAACTCCTTGAGCTACAAAGACGGAAGAGGCAATCAGGAATTTCAGGACGCAATAGCTATCGGGTGCTATCATCTTGACCTTCACCATACGGATATTGATGCGGATATGGAGGCTGATTTGGGCGAGAAAGCGGCGTACATTGAACAGCACAGGCCGCACGGAAATTTTCAGGTGCCCATGAATATTTTGATCCCGCGAAATATTGACGGCCTAATCCTTGCTGAAAAGAACCTTTCGATGTCCCGTCTTGTTTCGGGAGCGTTGAGGCTTCAGCCCATAACAATGATGACCGGCCAGGCAGCAGGAGCATTAGCGGCAATAGCAGTATCACGAAACATTCAGCCGCGATATGTTAAGGCTATTCATGTTCAGGCGGCATTGCTTGAGGCTGGCGTAAATCTCTCACTATGCACATATTCTGACGTTCCGCCGGAGAATAAGTATTACAAGGCTGTCCAGATTGCGAACCTGTATAAACTTCTTGAGCCGGAAAAATATCCAGATACTGTCTCGTATGATGTAGGCTACGATATAACGTTCGTACTCGACAATCCCGAACTTGCACAAGAAATCGCAGAAGGTAAAGACAAGGGATTGTTCAAGGTTAATGACATACTCAGCGATGAAGACAGGGAGAATATCACTGCCCGCGTGAAGCAACTTACAGGGCAGGAATTATCATTGCCGGAGGGAAATATTACACGCGGTGAAGCTGTAGACTTTGCGGTTAAGATGATGGAAAAAATGTAACGGGAAAATTTCAAGGGAGGATAAATTTCACAGCCTCCCTTTTTCCTGTATCAGTTCATGCACCTGTCTAAGATAATGTCCTTCACAAGCCTTATAGTTTTCTCAAGCCCTCCCGACGTGTCAACTGTTACCGTTCTTGCTGTAAGGTTGAGTTCATAGAGGCATTCGTCTATCTTCTCGCCTACTTTGGAGTGAAAATCAACAGCCCATGCCTTGTTGTCGCTGAAGGTCTTTGTCCTCTCGTGCATTTGTTCGGGAGTGGTAAGGAGCTTTATACCCCACGCTGTCTCAATGAGAGGTGATGTCCTCATTATTGCGGAGAGCCTCTTTACGCTCTTTGGGTTTCGCACGGCAACATAGGCCAGGTTTCCTGGATGCCATGTTTCGGATATTGACACACCGGGCATGTTCAGGAACTTCATATCACGTTCAAGCTCCATTCTGGTCAACGCAATCTCGAAGTTCTCGTCCCTCTGGTCGGGAATTCCTTTATCCTGATAGAATATTTCCTTGCCTATCTCGTAGCCGCAGCCGGTTATGACGTTATCCCGCTCTAATGCTCGGAGTATGCTGGTTTTTCCGCTGGCATGTGGCCCGCATATGAACATGAACATGGTTATTTCTCAACCTCCAGTATATATTTTATGTTACGCCCTAACGACTTTAGATATTTTCTCACACGTTCAGGAATTTCACTCCCGGAATGCCTGACCGTAACAAGCCCCTTCCTTACAGTTACATCATTTATGCCATAACGTCCGCCAAAATTCTTTACCGCCGTCAATCCAGCAAGATACTTCACCTCATTCGGTATACTCCCAAACCTGTCAGCCATCTCACCACATATTGCGTCAAGCTCATCAAGTCCCAAAGCGTTAAGCATTCTCCTGTACAGCGTAATCCTGACATCGTCCTGCGGTATGTATTGCGCCGGAATAAAGCCGCCTCCCCTGTCAGACGTTATTTCAGGCTGTTTCACTTCCTCTCTGCCGCGCAGCCTGTCAAGCTCCTGCTCCAGCATTCTGTAGAATAAGTTGTAGCTGCTGTTGCGCGTATTGCCATGCTGGCTCGTACCGCCTGCCTCGCCTCCGCCGCGAATGTCCAAATCCCTGCGTGCAATCTCATACCCTGAACCAAGTTCCGTAATTGCCGCTATAGCTTCGAGACGGTCTAATGTGTCCTGTTTCAGCAATGATTTCTCTGGATAGAAGAAGTATGCAAAAGCCTTCTCCCCTCTCCTCCCTACACGTCCCCTTAGCTGGTACATCTGTGCAAGCCCTAACTCTTCAGCGTTATCAATTATTATCGTGTTTGCACGGCCAACATCAAGTCCGCTCTCAATTATCGTCGTGGCTATCAGTATGTCTATTTTTCCGTCATAGAACTCAAGCATTGTTGCCTCAAGTTCCTTCTCGTTCATCTGGCCGTGTGCCGTCCTTATCACTGCTTCAGGGAAAAACGCCTCAAGCATTTTCAGATATTCCGGCATACGCGATATCTTCCCAGACAGAAAATACACCTGGCCTCCGCGATTAAGCTCGTATGTTATAGCACGCCTTATCGTTCCGCCGCTGAACTGTCCAGTGTATGTCGTGATGGGCAGACGGTCTTCGGGCGGGGTTGAAAGCACGGAAATGCTCCTGAGCCCGCGCAATGCCATCTCAAGTGTACGGGGAATAGGTGTTGCGGAAAGGCTCAGTACATCGGTACTGCCGTATGTCATTTTCAGGCTCTCCTTGTGCATTACTCCGAACCTGTGTTCCTCATCAATTACCAGAAGCCCCAAATTTCGGAACTTCACACCCTTCTGCAGCAGCTTGTGCGTCCCTATGAGGATATCGACTTTGCCTTCTTCCGTGAGTTTGAGGACTTCCTTTGCATTTTTGGCAGTGATGAAACGCGACAATAATCCAACCTTCACGGGAAAACCTGACAATCTCGACTGGAACGCCGCGTAATGCTGTTGTGCAAGTATCGTTGTAGGCACCAGAACACATACCTGAAACCCCGACATTACGACACGGAATGCCGCCCTCAATGCAACCTCTGTCTTCCCGAACCCTACATCGCCAACAAGAAGCCTGTCCATCGGGAAATTTGACGACAGGTCAGCCATAATATCATTAATCGCTTTAATCTGGTCAGCCGTCTCGTTGAATGCAAAAGCCTTCACAAACTCATCATATGCGCTGTCATTTTCATCATAAGGCGGTCTGCGTTCAAGCTCACGTTTGGCGAATATACCCATCAGCACCCTTGCTTCTTCTTTAGCGCGTTCCTGAGTTTTTGTGATAGTCTTCTTCCATGCCTTACCCTTCAGGCTGTCCAGCTTTACTGCCTCGCTCTCATGTTCGTTAAGCCCGGTGAGTTTCACCGATTGCATTACGGGAATCAGCAGCTTCTGGTTGTCGGCAAACTCAATCGCAAGAACGTCCATCGGTACACCTGACGCGTCAATCGTCTCAATCCCGCGAAATATCCCAGTCCCGTAATCCTCATGTATAACAAGCTGGCCTGGAGATAATTTTCCCCCTTCGTTCCAGTCATTTGGAGTGCGCCTCTGCGTGGACGATATACCGGCATTAATGCCCGACAGTTCGCGCTCGGAAATGAACGCACGTTTTGCCTCGCTGTCAGTGAAGCCTGCTGACAGATTACCGTCATGTATCGTGTAAGGCAGTTTCTGGAACACTGGGTTGCTGGTGAATACTTCAATGCTGTAGCCTTTGTCCTCAAGGCCAGCGCAAAGCTGAAGGATACTTTCGGGGCTTCCTCTGAACGTTGGCAGTGCTTCTGTGGGGAACTCTGCGTCGGACTTCAAAAGGTCATTAGTGATACGCACAACAGGGAACAGCGATAGCCGCCTGAACACTTCCTCCCATTCATCAACGGTATATCCAGCATTAACATCGTTGAAGATTTCACGCCAAAGCCACATGAAACTTTCTGCCTGTGCCTCAATCTTTGCCGGTTCATGGAGTATTATCATTGCGTCTTGCGGGACAAGCTCATACGTCTTACTCATGACGGCCTCAGTGATACCATGAAGTATTACGTCCTCCAGAGCCATTAATTGCGTGCTGGATTTCTGGGTATCCGGGTGAAAACCGCCTATCCTCTCCAGCTCATCGTCCATGAACTCGAAGCGTAACGGCATCGCATAGGAAGGGTCGTAAACGTCAATAATGAACCCTCTCTGTGCGAATTGTCCGGGCACCCATACGAGGCTTGAAGGCTTGTACCCTGATGATATGAGCCAGTCCTTCACATTGTCAGCCTCAAACTTCCCGGCCTTTGCGATTTTCAGAGTTGAACTGCCTGTGAGACATGAGGCCATCAACGCGCCAGGCGATGAAGCGATAACTCCTCCTGTTTCTGCCCAGCGTCTTATGGTTTCGCCGCGTTCAAGAAGAAGTGCCCTGAGACTTTCTGCCTGCGATGAAAGAGGCATTTCCGGAAGCATGAATACGCTGCTGTCAGGGTGAAGTGCCTTGAAGTCCTGCACGAAAAGTGAAGCCTGCGTAATGTCTGGGAATACTGCGAGGGTGTGGGCATTTGAGGGAGTAAGGTATGCTCTTGCGGAAATTCCTGCGCGTTCAAGGATAGTTTTGTTGCGCAGTGTATGATTTAATGTTTTCTTTATGGGACGATTAATCACGTGCGAAGTTCTCCAATATGATATTATTCTGTTTCAGTCCGATTATAACATTTCATGCAGGAGGCACTTTATATTCATGAAGAACATAGCCTTTATAGGTGTCGGAAGAATGGGAAAACCTATGGTTCGCAATCTCATAAAACTTGGTTTTAACGTTGATATATATGCGCGTTCAATAATGAAGGTCTACGATGTCATAGGTGCAGGAGCAAGATATCACAGCTCAGTGAACGATTGCGCAAGAAATTCTGACGTTGCAATAACGATGCTGGGCTTTCCGAAGGACGTTGAGGAGGTGTACTTTGCTTCCGGCGGACTTCTCGACAGCATGAAGCAGGACACCTACATCATCGACATGACTACAACAACTCCATCACTTTCCCGTATGATACACGATGAAGCGTCGCGCAGGGGACTTCATTTCCTCGACGCTCCCGTAACAGGAGGGGTAATTGCCGCAAAGGCAGGAACACTCTCAATCATGGTTGGAGGGGACGAGGACGACTACAGGATATGCCTGCCGTTATTCCGCGCAATGGGTACGAACATAAACTACATGGGTGAGCCTGGAATGGGTCAGCATACGAAACTTGCAAACCAGATAATCATTGCCGGAACTATTGCCGGTGTCTGCGAGGCCATGACGTATGCCCGCGCAGAAGGTCTTGACATGGCCAGGTTCCTGCGTGCGGTATCGACAGGAGGGGCAGGCTCAAAGCAGCTGGACAGTGCGGGGCCGAAGATATTAGACCGTGATTTTACGCCTGGTTTTTCTGTCAGACATTTCGTAAAGGATATGCTGCTGGCTGTTGACGAGGCGAAAAAGGAAAATCTCAATCTTGATGTCCTTCTTACGGTTATGAGCCACTATAAGGCACTCGAAGATGATGGTTTTGGCGAGAACGGAACACAGGCATTAATCAAGTATTACGGAGGCTAGTTTCACATGAAGAGAGTTGCTGTACTATGCGGAGGAGACGGCAGAGAACGTGAAGTATCACTCAGAAGCGGAAAAGCTGTGTGTGATGCTCTTAATGATGCAGGATTTTCTGCAACGTTTATTGACCTTCAGGCAATGAGCGAAATCGACAAGGTCAAAAGTTTTGACGGTGCATTCATCGCAATGCATGGAGATTGGGGAGAAGGAGGACAGCTTCAGGCAAAATTAGAAGCAATGAATATCCCCTACACCGGCTCCGGGCCGACTGCCAGCATGTCATTTTTCAAGAAGAAGACGGCATACGAGATCTTCACGAAATCCGGGATAACTATTCCAGAAGGATTATTGATGCCCTCCAGCTTTGAGGAGATAATCTCGCGTCTTGGCCGTGATGTAGTCGTCAAGCCATGCTCAGGAGGAAGCACCGTCGGTTTGTCCGTAATTCTTGGCCTAACTCCTGAAAAGCTCGACGAGGCAGTGAGACTCGCAAAAGGCAGCTACGACTCTGATGTTATGGCTGAACAATACATACCCGGCAAAGAGATAACCTGCGCAGTCTGGGAACGCGGCAGCAAGGCGGAGGCTCTACCGGTGATCGAGATAGTCCCTCACACGGGCTTCTACGACTATAGCAACAAATACACTTCTGGAGCGACGGAGTATATAGTTCCTGCGAAATCTCTGACTCATGAGGAGTTTGCGCACGTTCAGGAGATGGCGGTTAGGGCACACGAGGCGTTAGGGTGTTCGAGCTACAGCAGGTCAGATTTCCGGTTAGCTCCAGACGGGAAGGCGTATATTCTTGAGGTCAACACTGCTCCGGGAATGACGGCAACGAGTCTAGTTCCCAAAGCAGCACGTGCAATAGGCGTGAGTATGTCCGAATTTGTGGGCGAAATTATGCTTATGGCATCATGCGGAAAAATGTGAGGCTTTATAGAGGATATTCTACTGAATTACACGTAGATTTGAAATTATGTCTGCGTGTTATAATTTCTGTAAACAAAATTTTAGTTCACGCTCATAATTCACGACAATAATTAACTCATAACACACATATATTTATTTATCTGAGGGGGTATAACCTGCATGATTAAACTTTATGACGAAGGCGTTTATCTCGTCAACGGAACACAAATAGTCCCTGAAAGCCAGTCAGCCGGGAAGTACGACAAAGCTGCTGCAAAGAAGGGCACAATAGCTTACGGAATCCTGAAGTCCCACAATACCGCTGAAAATATGGATCACCTGCGCATCAAGTTCGACGCAATGGCATCACATGACATTACGTTTGTCGGCATCATCCAGACAGCCAGAGCATCAGGCATGAAGAAGTTCCCGCTTCCTTACGCTATGACCAACTGCCACAACTCATTATGCGCAGTAGGCGGAACTATCAATGACGACGACCACTATTTCGGACTGAGTGCGGCCAAGAAATACGGCGGAATTTATGTTCCTCCGCATATCGCAGTCATTCACCAGTTCATGCGCGAGATGTTTGCAGGCTGCGGAAAAATGATTCTCGGCTCGGACTCGCATACCCGTTACGGTGCACTCGGCACTATGGCTATCGGTGAAGGCGGCGGTGAACTCGTCAAGCAGCTCCTAGAGGACACTTACGATGTCGCATATCCCGGAGTCGTCGCAATTTATCTTACCGGCAAACCTGCTCCTTTCGTTGGCCCTCACGACATAGCTATAGCCATCGTCAAGGCAGTGTTCGAGAAAGGTTATGTTAAGAATAAGGTGATGGAGTTCGTAGGACCCGGCGTTGCGTCAATGACTACTGACTACAGGAACGGCGTGGACGTAATGACTACTGAGACTACGTGCTTATCTTCAGTGTGGAGGACTGATGACGACACGAAAGCGTTCCTCACAGAGCACGGCAGAGCACAGGACTACAAAGAGCTTAACCCTGCGGACGTAGCTTACTATGACGGCTGCGTAGAGATCGACTTATCAGCTATCAAGCCCATGATCGCAATGCCATTCCACCCGTCAAACGCATACACGATTGATGAGCTTTACGCAAACCTTAAGGATATTCTTGCTGACACAGAGAAAAGAGCCGCAAAAGTCGCAGGAGGCAGAGCAACATTCACCCTCATGGACAAGATTACTCCGGACGGCAAGCTCATGGTTCAGCAGGGAGTAATCGGAGGCTGTGCAGGAGGAAATTACACCAACGTAGTAGAAGCAGCACATGCACTCAAGGGCAAGACCTGCGGAGTCGACGAGTTCTACCTGAGCGTTTACCCGTCATCACAGCCCGTATTCATCGACCTTGACCGTAAAGGACTCCTCGCTGACCTCATGGACGCAGGCGCAATTATCAGGACAGCATTCTGCGGCCCATGCTTCGGAGCTGGAGACACTCCCGCTAACAACGCTTTCTCTATCCGCCACACAACCCGTAACTTCCCGAACCGTGAAGGCTCAAAGCCCGGCAATGGCCAAATGGCAGCAGTGGCACTCATGGACGCACGCTCAATCGCAGCGACGGCAGCTAACGGCGGAAAACTCACCAGTGCGGAAGAGCTTGACTGCTGGGGTGATGTTCCTGCGTACCACTATGACGACAGAGCCTACAAATCCCGCGTCTACTGGGGCTTCGGCAAGGCAGACGAGAGCAAAGATATTCGCTTCGGCCCGAACATTAAGGACTGGCCGGAACAGGAAGCACTCGCTGAAAACATCCTCCTGCGCGTAGTGAGCAAGATTCTCGACGAGGTTACTACGACAGATGAGCTTATCCCGTCAGGCGAAACGTCCTCCTAC
>CALAUZ010000257.1 GCA_937892105.1 uncultured Fretibacterium sp.
TATTTCTTTCCACTGTTTACCGGGCATTGTTATTACATTCCAACCTATACTCTCTAGCTCGGTCGCCCGGTCATAGCTCTCTGCGTCTTGGCTCGCACGGGTTACAGCGTTGCTCAGGCCGTACCGCGACAGGTCTCCGCCTTCTATCAGGTATTTCAGGATGCCTTCCTGCTCCCTTTCTGTCATTCCGTATTCCCGACCTGTCAGCTCTACCATATCAGGTACATGCCCTGTTATAGGGATTTCTGCCGCCCTCTCTAGCTCGTCCAATACTTGCCGGAATACTGTCTCTTCTAGCACGGCTTTCACTACATCACGCAGTCTCAGAAGAAACGCTTTATCTTCCGCTCTCCCAGACTGTTCACTATCAGTCCGTTCTTACACGCTAACGTGTATACAAATGGAAAAACCGCCACTGAACCCATGCCCACCTCGCTATTGCTTATCAATACTCCCGCCTGCACTGTGTCTCCTACACATTTCGCTTCCATTCGCTCATTTACGATTTTCAGATACAGCTTCGTTTCCGTTACCTCACAGCTCTTTACTTCCGCTCCCTGTACCCCTGCGAACAATGGCAATACCGCTGTGGCCACTTCTACATTGTCTATTCGCAAGTAGCGGTCGCTCAGTAACGCACGGGCTGTTCCCATCAATGTCCGTATCATGTATTTCTGCCCTCGGTCTGATAGCCAGCTATTTACATTCTCCGCTAGCAGCTCTGGCTTCTCCTTTTGCATCAGGTCGTAATACTTCGCAGGGATTTTCAGCACTTCTGCTGTCTGACGGTGGAACAACCCTGTCGTTCCTAATTCCTGTTCTCCCATCCTCAGCGTATGTCCATCTTCCAAAAGCCTCAACGAAAAAGCAGGACTTATGTAGTCCCGCTTCTCGCTTTCTTGCTTCTGTAGCTCCTTCAGCAATTCCTGCAACGTTCTTCCCGTCTTCATCCTTGGCCTCCTGCTTTAGCTCAGGAAATCATCGTCATCGTCTCCGAATGCTTCCTCCACCGATGTGTATGAACCGCCTAGTCTCTCTCCATCTCCCACTTTCATCACGTGGTTCAGCCCTATCGCTATTCCCTTATTCACTCCGCGATTAAACACATACGCACTGCATGACGCTTTGCAGTACATTCCGCTGTATATCTCTTCGGGGTCATCTATCGGAGTCATTTCACTGTCCACTAGCGTGGGACGGCGGTTGTAGTTATTCGCGTTCAGGAAGTAACAACCTCTGTATTCCGCGCGGTCGGGAAACTCCGCGTCCCCATCACGCAATGGGCTTTTCAGCGACTCCAATGGCGGCACTGTCCGCCCCGTCCCTTTCAGCTTGTCCTTCCCCTCTTCATACGCCGCGGCTATTGCTCTCTTCACTGCCTCAACGCTCTTCTTGTCATCTTTCCGAATCAGGAACATGCACGAGTAGTGCGGCTTTCCTCCGTCCACTAACGTTTGCTCCAATAAATGCACATAGCTCGCACGCGTCTTCGCTCCTAATACAAACTCGGTCGGTCTTCTCATTCTTTACCCCTCCATTTTTATCTCTTCTCGCTTGTCGCTTCTTGCCACTAGCGTGGGTTTTCCTTGCGACTTCATTACTAGCCCGCCCATCACTTCACGAAATAGCTTTTTACCCATTGCCGTCTCCATCGCTGTCAGGCTCTTCACTTTTCGCTCATACGGGTCAAAGCCCGCCTCCTCGAACACTCGCGCTGCTTCTTCCTCATCAGTGAATGTTCGGTTCGAACGACCTTCTACCAGCTTCCAGTCCGCCCACACATACCCGGCAAGAGCCTTCTGCATCGCATATTCCTTTAAGTCCTCTGCCAGCTCTTTAGCTCTTCCAGTTTCCCTAAGATTTCATTTATCTCATCCTCTTCCAAGCTCGCGGGCGGCGCAAAGTCATAACGCGCTAGGGCTAGATTCTCTTCCGCCAGCTTACGGCATACCGCTTTCGCTTTGCAGAAACGACACCAGCTTCCGCAGGCATACTCTCCTTCTCCACTCAGGGCTTGTTCCGCTGCGGGTTTCAGCTCCTCTTCTGCCCACTGCAATAACTCTGAGGGCTTCAACGTGTACTCTGAATAATTCGAGATTCGCGGCTGATACACTACCAGCGTTATGTCCTCTATCTCATACAGCGGAGCGAACGCTAGATACGCTCCCAATCCGTAGCACTTTAACTGCGCGTTTCCATTGCCGTTTTCTCCTTCCGCGCTCACTGGCACTCCCTTTCCGTGCTTGTAGTCAATTACATACATCTGACCATTTCCCAAGATTATGCAGTCTGATGTCCCGAATGCGTCCTTATACCCGCATGCACATTCTTCCATTTCCGCACTGTAGTATTTCAGCTTGGGGCGTGGGTCTGTCATTCTCTCTCCCAGCTCAGTCTTCAGAAGATACTCACATAACGTGTGTGCGTCTGTCCCTTCCGCTGTGTATTCCGTCCCATTGTCTTCCGAACCGCATTCCTCTCCTAGTGCCAGTGAAGGCGGGCAATGGATTAATCGCTCCGCTGATGAAGGGCTGAAACGAGCATGTACGTCAGGCATTCACTGCCTCCTTCGCTGCGGTCAACAAGTCCGCATAATTCTCCGGCTTCACTTCCGACAGCTTCGAGGCTCCGTATTTCTCCAGCAATGCTTTCACTTCCGCTGTCTTGCCACACTTCGACATTTCCGCCAGTACCCTACGCACTTCTTCCTGTTTCACTTCCGGCGGGCTTAACTCTGAACATAATTCCTCTATCGCTACTGATAGCTCTTTCAACCTCTCCGCCACTTTCTTTAACGCGTCTCCCATTCGCTTCCTCCTTTCAGCACATAAAAAAAGCACCCGTCCTCCGGGTGCTTCCTTTTCTCTGTGCTTTCTGCGAATGATATTATTTTATCATGGTTTTGGGAATTATGATGGGCGTTAAAACGGCAATTAAATAGTCGTTAAAATGGCAATCATCAAAAATATAACTACTTTTCTTAGCTCAGTACCGCATAATAATTCTCTGTCAGTGGCATCAAAAACATCTCTCCCAGCTTTAAAGAGAAATCTCGCCGATAATTTGTTACCGTCCTCGCTGAAACTCCATACTTATGTGCTACTCGGTTTAACTGCGAGCTGTTACGCGTCGTTGAACGCCCTACAAACTTTACATGATCTACCACTATCGACCATCTTCGCGCGTCCGCATTCATAAACTCATTACACACCGAATGGATATGCCCCCACCCTCCAGCTATCTCTACTGACCTGTCAAAATACTCACCGTCATAGATTATCCGCTCCGCCTCCGTGTTCTTTGTTGAGGCTTTAAAGTCTGCTGGCATTTGCCCCCTTTGCGTGTCCACCATCTCGTGTATCTCCCGCGCTGTGGGAGCTTCCGCATCCCCTAGCAGTATGCTAAAGCCTCGCGGGTGGCACTGTATCAATAGCTCTATCAGATTCCTTACTCGATCCAGCTCTCGCATTGACTTCCTCTTTTCAGTCTCGCAAACTCATAAAGCTCTTCATCAGTCGCTTCCGACATCCTCATTTTTGCCTCTATCTCCCGGAGACGCTCGGACCTATTCCTTGCCATTAGCTCCGTACATAGCATGTCCCATTTCTCCATTACACTCTCTCCTTTCAGGCCGGCGCAGTAGTCTTCCCCGCGCTTCAGAACCTCCTGCTTCTCAGGTTCGCACAATGTACTCCAAACCTCAGACAGAATTGACAACGCTGTTATTCGCGCTGTCTCATCCTTAAACTCCTTCTGCACCTCTTCCACTGTTATCTTTAGACGGCACTCCGCATTATGCAGTAATAACGCACATATTCCCGCTTCTAGGTCTGCTTCGGGCTTCTTAGAGAGTGCATTTCGCTTTTCTGGCTCTAATCGCTTCGACAATACACACCTTTCCACTTCGCTCGGCAAAAGTCCTGTCACCTCACTTAGCTGCCTCTTGTACCTCAGCACTTCATAGCTTTCTAACTCCTTCAGATGTTTCCATAATTCTCGCTTCGGCACTCCGGGTGTGTATATGTGCTGCTCTATCAGCGGACGCGCTTCCTTCACCGCTTCCTCTATATCATCTGCACTGTGGTCGGAAAGATATTCTTCGGGCAGATTTATTACATATATGCTCATTCCTGCCTTCTGCATTGCATACATACACTCCAGCACCGTTTTTTGCTTCATTAGCTCTGAGCCTCCGCTTATGTAACATACTTTTGACAGCCTAGACAACATTCCTAGCTGCTCTACTGTTAATGATGTTCCAAGTGGCGATACCGACTCCGCAAACCCCTTCTTATGCAGTTGGATTGCCTCCACATATCCGCTGGCTACTATTGTCCGCTTCCTCTCTCGGATTGCGCTGTATGCTCGGTCTAAAAGGTATAAGTTCCTGCGCCCGCTAGCGATTTCGCTTATGTATTCCGCTCCGTCTCCCTCTATCAACCGTCCTCCGAAGCCTATCAAATGCCCGGCTATGTCCTTTACGGGGATTATCAGACGACCGCGAAACTTATCATACATTCCGTAACGGCATGGCTTCGCTAGCCCTAATTCTCTCATTTGCTCATTTCCTACTTCATGCCTATGAAGATAACTCGCTAGCATATCCCACGCAACTGGGGCATACCCTAATGAAAATCGTGCTATGTCCATATCATCCAGCTTATGCCGCTCCAAATATGCCCGCGCAGTGGCACTTTTTGACAGACTGTCCGCGTAGAATCTCGCTGCTAGGTTTTCGGTCATACTCTCCTCGTTTCTCCGCTTCAGCCTGAAACGTTACAAAGTCTATTGACTGCCCGGAGTTATACAT
>CALAUZ010000258.1 GCA_937892105.1 uncultured Fretibacterium sp.
GCAGACAATCAAAAGCATTAAAAGTTCAAGCGTCCTCGATGAGCTGAAGACTATTCCAAGATGGATGCCTTATCGCCTTAGCAGTAATGAGGAAAACACAGGCTGTACGGAAGTTAAAGCTATCAGCTCTGAAGACGGGAACTTCATAAATCCTGATGACGTTTCACAGTGGAGAACTTTTGAGGAAGCTACTGAAGCCGGAGCTAACTTTAATGCTGACGGTATAGGCTTTGTCTTCGGAGACGGTTATACTTGTATCACTCTCGATACTACTTTCGATGATGGCCATGACGGTATCATTCCTGAAATTGCAAAGCTTGAACGTTTCCTTGACAGCTATACCGAATGGACAAATGATAGAAAGCTCAACGTTATATGCAGAGTTGAAGAGTGCTTCAAAAACGTTAAACTCTCTTGCCCTTATACGAACAGACTGCTAAGCCACAAGTGGGGCAATTATTTCGCTCCTATCTCTGGCTTTTCTTACGGTACTCCTGCTCCTATCCATGAACGTACTGGGAAAGTCGCTTATCTTCATGAAATTTTAGCTCTACTTGATAAGGACTATATGAACTGCCTGCAACTGATGAACGATGATTTGCCGCGTTTCTTTAGTGTAGCTGCTAAGGCTTTCCTACAGAAATGCTTGGATACCTCCATCACTCCACGCTTAGAAGGTAACAAGATACTCCTTCATGCAGCTCATGATTGCGATGAAAGAGTGCTAGCGTTCTTGAATAATCTTCTGGACACTTCTCATTACCTACAGGCCGCCGTTATTCTTGAGTATTGCTACAATTGCGATACTCTTTGGGAGACATTGAGCAACCTGTACTCTCTGCGTTTACCCTGTTCTCCTCATGATGCTTCTCTGGCTATTGTCTTCGGTTTAGATAAATATCAGCTCTACCGCTAATCTTCTTTAGAGTTAGTACATTCCAGAACCATAACAAATATTGGTGGGGTATTATTCCCTGCCAATACTTTATTTACGAGAGGTGTATTTATAGATGAGTTTTAATTTCTTCTCAAGCGATACAGAGAAAACCGACAACAAGAAGCATAGCAGAGGCAGACCGAAAAGGACTGACGAGGGGAAAACAGAAGCAAACGCTTCAACTTAATAATGAAGCCGTCAACAATGTCCGAGCTGAATAAAATAGCAGCCCAAAGGCAACTGGCAACAGGAAAACGAACAAGCATAACCGAACTCATAAATTCAGTGCTTGAGAGTTACATATCGAAAGGAGAGATTTCATAACGATGTTTAGACT
>CALAUZ010000259.1 GCA_937892105.1 uncultured Fretibacterium sp.
CACCGAGATCTACACTCTTTCCCTACACGACGCTCTTCCGATCTGTCCATCCTCAAGGAGCTGGAATTACTGGTTAATTTCACTTCTGACTTGTTGTTCTGACAGCCGACAGACGCACAGCCACCCGCAATAGCATATGCAGTCAGCCCAACATATGCGTCTTTATATATTCCTCCTAAAACCATCACAGCAAGAAGGCACATACAGGAACTTATACCAAGCAGCCAATAGGAAGCCTTTTTACGCGGTAATGCCAAACTGCCGCCTATCATAGCGAGCAATGCTGCTAATACAACAAGAGTACCTGCACCACCTAATGATGCTCCTTCACGAGCAATTTTCGCACCATCGTACCCCCCAACACGACTCCCTAAACCTGTGCCAATTGCCCCTATTCCTGTCGCACAACCACCCTGTAAAAATGAAATGAGACCTGCAAATAGTGAAATAACAAATGCAGCAATATTCATAAATACTCCTCCTACATAGTTTCACTGAACAGCCAGATGATTTATTATTGAGTTTATCCCAATGAGATGAAGTGTTTTCTTCACGGCTACTTCCTGAATTATTCCGATCAATTCGTTGATGAGATAATATGTAGCGCGTTTTGTCATCCACGGTTTTGAATAGAGTTTAGATAGTTCCGGCTTCTTGCTGAACATGTCGATAACGTTAATGCTTAAGTCTTTTGCTTTTGCGGCCATGTACTTTGCGAAGTCAGAAACATTGTCCCATGAAGGCAATGAACATTCCGAGAAAAATAATACGCTACGAGTCCCAATCTCGCTGAAAAATTTTGCTGTACTCTTTTTCATGTCGCTTAATGTGAGCTGTGTTACGTTCCCGAAAAGTTTTGAGACTGACTCGCCAGCTGATTTTATCGGGTCTGTTATGGCTTTCTTTGCGTAGACTGTGAGAATCTTTTTGCCATTGCCCGCCACTATTCCACGCGCTATAGTCGTCGCAGCAGTTGCCATCGGTATCCTGAAATATCATTGTAAAGCATGAACATCAATAAGTCTCTTCGCCGTGATATATCTGGATAACTGAGAATGAATCTCTGCATATCATACGCAAACTTGGACAGAATGATAATTTGCCCGTCCGTTTCATCAATCAGCCTCACACCATCGCGCCCTGTGTTTAGCAGTAACGTTAATCTGTTGGGATAAT
Organism: uncultured Fretibacterium sp.; assembly: GCA_937892105.1. The sequence goes on from CALAUZ010000259.1 coordinate 1,177, forward strand.
CGCATATCGCCTTGAGCGTGTCATAATCGACCTGTGAAATTTCGCTAAGGAACTTGCTGTAAAATTTGGGATTTTCCGTTTTGAGTTCGTGAAGAAAATTTGCGGGCATTTTAGGCGAGTCTGGAATTTTTCTCGCGTAGTAATTTGCCTTCCTCCCGGTGAATGTTAGTTGCGAATCTTTGAGGCTTGCTAACTTTCCCTCGCTGTAATATTTCGCTTTGTGGCAATATTCCGTAACGCTCTGAAATCGCAATAACCCAGCCGGAATAATCCGCGTAAAGTTTATTGATCACTTTTCTGTATTTCGGAAATCTCTCAAGCAAAGACTCATACTCAGAATCATTTGCAGGCTGTAAACGTTTGCTCCCTCTGTACGTGTAAGATAATGCCGGACTCGCAAAAAGCAGAAGCAATATCACGCACAGAAATTTGCAGGGGCGTATTCATTCCGCAAAACTTTGCACGAACTTGCGCATACATTCAGCCAGATCATTATAGCTTTCAACATGGCCGTATGATTCCTGACTGCCTGAAAAATTCTTGATAGCATCGGCAATACGTCCGGGAAGGTCTTTTGCTTTGCCCTGATTTGCGTTCGAAGGTCTGAGAGAATCTGCTCTCACTGTAGAGGATTCAATGATTGCATTTGCGCTTAATGATGAAGTATCTGACATATCCGCCTGAAACAGTGCACCTTCATCGTTAATTTCAAGCGTATTGGGCTCGCAAAATTGTCCGCAAATTTCTCACCGTCAATGAAGCCTGCTCTGCCCCCTGAAAGCATGAAGACATTTTGCCCGCGCCATGATTCATTTTCGCTGCCAGTGCATTCGAAATCCTCAATAGCTCCTGTCTTCATGAAGTCGCCGAAATTCTCATCAAGTACACGTAAGATTTCTCTTCCCTGCTTCAAGTTAGGATTTTCTTCTTCTCTGTCCATTGAAATAGTCTGTTCTGTGCTCATATTATTCCTGCCGAAAATTTTGCCGAGTACATTTTTCACGGCTGGTGTATCTTTTACGTCCGATGATTTGAGGCTGTTAATTAGCATGTCATGCTGAAGAGATTTTGCAGGACTCACATTTTCTGGCGTAATGATACTGAAAACTTCTACCTTCCTTGTGCGCCACTTTTCAAGCGTTAGTTTCTTCTTGTCGGCTCTGAACATGAAGCCTTCTTTTGTAGCTGTGGGATTAATATTGCCGAAAAGTTTCATGAGGGTCTGTGTTATTCCGTCCTTGTCGATAAGTACTTCAGGAAGTGAACGCATTGACGCTGAAATGTCGAATGATACGAGTGATTTCACAGTCATGAAATTTTTTGTCTTCTCGTAACTTTCAAGCCTCGCTATGATTCCTTCCATGATATTTTTTTCTGGCTCATTCGGCTTTGATTCTTCCTGTTTTGAAGCGGCAATTTGTTTCTGTGTGTCATGAGATATAACGAGCGATTGAGATTCATATTCATTACCACGGGCAAGAAGGAAGATTGCCTGAAGGGTTGAAGCGTATTGATAACGAACAGCCGTTGTTGCGCAAAGTCTGCGTGAGTTCCTGAAATCCTTTCATGCCTGATGGATAAACACGGGCTGTAAATATCTCCGGCAGTACTCGTAATTTACGCTCAGCAATAATGCTCCGTATTTCCTGCTGTAATCTGCTCGCTTCTGATTGCATAGCTTGTTTTGCCTCAGCGTAATTATTGTTGCCTGCCATTGATGACACTTCCGACATAATTTCCTGAAGTCTTGAGTTCGTGAGGTTCTGAAGTGATGACGTTACGGCCTGGGATATTACGTTTGCTTTCACGTCCTCACCGAGTTACTGATAAATTTTTGCCAGTTCCTTTATGCTTTTTGCTGAACGTATATTCCTGATTTTACCTTCAAGCATTTTTTCATAGAGGAAATCAATTCGGGCTGTGAGTTTATCTTTGGCTTCAGGGGGGATTTTGCCGACCATGTGAGATGAAAGAAATTCGAGTCCATCATCAAACGGAAGATTATTTGCTTCTCGTATCCAATTTTCCGCGATACTTTGCCAGCGTACTGCCTGTTCATTTTGCCAATTCTGTACACCCTCAGCGGGTGAAGTCCTGCCCCAATGACGCAAAATATTATCGCCTCTGCTTTGTATTCTATCGCGCCATGTTTCGGGGGCTTCATAATTCAGACATCGTAATATTATCTCGAACTCTTCATCGGGAGTCATTTCTCCTTTTGACGAATCTGTGTTGAATAGCCTAACAGCCTCAAACAATTCTTCAACAGGTTCAACTACGTTAACAGGTTCAAAGACAACAGGGGGGGTATTTGCATCCGGCCATTGACCCATCGCTGTCAGCAACATCGGGAATCATATTGCCCTTCGTGAATATAAACCATATAGGTACATCGGCTCTTCCTTTAAGTTTTCCGCCCTGAGTCCTGCGTATTTCAGAAATAGCATCAGCAAAAACTTTGTTCACCGTGAGGGCTTCAGCTGGATTGTTGATGAGGTCATAACCTGATATAAAGAACAACGCCCCGTCCGCGTCTTGAAGATATTTGCGCACTGCTTCATCATCCCAGTAATTTCTGTTGGTTGTGAAGTCTCCGGGCAGGTCTACAAGCTCAATATCCATTCCGAGTTTGTCGACCGAAAAGCTGAAGTCAACACGCACATCAGTACCAAGTACAATTTTCCTCTCTATGAAAAGCTGTTTGATTATCTCCGTGATAATGAATTTCTCGCTCTCAGACAGCAGAGTGAACTACTTGATATTCCTCCTGATACATATGTTAGTATTAATAATATTAGTCTCTATGAACTGCTCACTCTTAACGCTCAGAATATCAATTTTATATATTCTTATCTAATATTCGATGACGGCTCATCTTCCGATGTTAGAGTCTGTTATCCGATGAAATAATCACGCCTCTATATTCTCGTGCATATCTCAATGATACAATCACATATCACTTCCCCTATAGGGAGTTGATTGTATTTATGTCGGTTGCTACTTTCTTTGCCTGTAAGGTGCTTTTAGATGTCTCAGATAGGGTAAATTTTGAGGGGTTATCCGGCAATGACTTGCTTGAAATTGCGCTTGATAAAGTGTACAGCATTAAGGACATGGCCGGGGGCATGATAACTTTTCTTGAGGCAGAGAACAATGAAAAGCTCATAAACTTTTACTAGAGCAACGGCTTTCACCTCATCAGCAGTCCTAACACACCAAGAGAAGAACTCATACAATTTTACAGAATGCTTTAATCCCCGCTTGCATTAAACCCCCCTTCACCGTTTATTTTCTGCCCCATATCCCAAACTTACAGGAGGCAGAATCCACAATGAAACACACAGTTGCGATTCTCACAGCGTTATTATGCGTATTTATTTGCGCGTCAGTCTCATTAGCCGCCCCAGCAGTCTACTTCACCAAAGACATATCACCCGCCGGAATCATGGCCATCTACAACGCGTTAGGCCGCGAGGCTTCCGGGAAAGTCGCCGTAAAACTCAGCACAGGCGAGGCCGGAAATACTCACTACTTATCACCCGCGCTTATTGGTGAGCTGGTCAAAAAGGTCAACGGAACTATAGTTGAATGTAACACAGCTTACGGTGGTTCAAGGTCAAGCACGGCCATGCACAAACAAGTCGCGGAGGATCACGGGTTCACGAAAATAGCCGCTGTTGACATAATGGACGAGGACGGAGAAATCTCACTCCCCGTAACAGGCGGTAAACATCTCAAAGAAGATGTTGTAGGCTCACACTTCGCGAACTATGATTTTGTGCTGGTATTGACACATTTCAAGGGTCATGCTATGGGCGGTTTTGGCGGAGCAATCAAGAACATCTCAATCGGAATAGCCTCATCACGCGGAAAAGTCATAATTCACACAGCAGGCACAAAAGACTCC
>CALAUZ010000260.1 GCA_937892105.1 uncultured Fretibacterium sp.
ATTAAGCAAATTATTACAATCTGTGCGGAATAAACAGCTCAAATTTTCAGGTAGTCTCTCTTTTTCCATTTAATCGGCGGTACAAAATGCTTCCTATCGTTTTCATAACTTGCTGTAATAATTCACTATTATTGAATATTGTTACAAAGAATTTATCATTTTGATCATATCTCTTTGAGGCCATATCAAAGAAATCATCCTCAAAAAGCCGCATAAACGTTTCAAAATCATTTTGTTTTGCGTAACCCTGCCATTGTCCTTGTGCAGCGTAATCGTTTTCTAATTGCAGCAGAACATTATCCTTCTCAGTAAAATTCGTGCCGTATTTTTCGTTGATTGTGTCAATCAGAACAGTTAAAGGATTTTTTTCTCTCTCGCCGGGTGCTGGATTGCCTTTAATAGGTGTGAAGCCTTCACCGGATGCTTTAAGCTCTATAGCTCCGTCATAATCTTTTTCGAGGCGATAATATTCAAGAAGAATTTTGTCATCAACATTTACGCGTACTGTTCCCGTTTTAGGAAGCTGCATAGCGAGAAATTTTGCGTACACGCTGAATTTATGAATGTCCTTGTCAAACAAGCGGCAGACTTGCGTTACAAAAGCGTATATCCTGTTGAAGCGGTTTAATGTTGCTCTGAATAGTTCTTTTTGCTCATCTTCAAGAGCGTCAAAACGATCGAGAGCCGGTGTGATTTCAGCCTGCAATTTTCCGACATCACCTGACGAATAAAAAATTTCTGCAAATTTCTCAATTTCATCACGCAGATACACGTTGACCCTAAAGTCCAGATTGAAATCGTAGCTCAGACAATGGCAGATCTTCATGGAGAAGGAAAAATTTTGAACTGGGGAATTTCTGAGCCTGGCATGATGACATTAAGAAAAGCTCATGCGGTATTTCCTGTAGCTGCAATCGAGAGCGAATATAACATGATATGGCGTGAACCTGAGCAGGAAATTTTGCCGGCTCTTGAAGAACTTGGTATAGGTCTTGTTCCCTACAGGCCGTTAGCAAGAGGCTTTCTTACCGGAGCTTCTGACGGAATGTATTTGAACGATGCAAAAAATACCCGTTTTGATGAGAAAAATCTTGCGGCAAATATGGCACTCAAAACTTTTGTTCAGGACTTAGCAGAGAAAAAGAACGTCTCGGCAGCCCAAATATCTCTGGCATGGTTACTGGCGCAGAAAAATTTTATAGTTCCAATTCCAGGCACTTCAAAACTTGAACGAATGGAAGAAAACATAAACGCAACAAATATAATTTTCACAGATAAAGAGTTAATAAATATCCGTGAGCTTTTAGAGCAAATTCCCATTTACGGCGAACGTTATGACCCCGAAAGCGATAACGGTAAAAGTGTAAGGAGGTAATCTATCATGAAAAATTTCTTAATCGCAGCAATATTATTATTCGTCCTGAGTGTTTCAGCGTTTGCGGGCAAACCCCTTGTAATCCGCGAACAGGGTGTTTTCTCAGCAGGAGGAACAGTAACAGAGCCTCTCCCAGGTGAGTTAAACGTGTCAGAGAACTGGCTTGATTTCTCACGTGCAGGCAATACGGCTCATGTCGACCACGCAAATGTTTTCTACCAGATACCAGACGGCGAGAACAAAACCCCGATAGTTTACCTTCACGGTTACGGGCAGACTCGAACAGGCTGGTAGAGTACTCCCGACAGGCGCGAAGGCTGGAGCGATATTTTCCTGAGGAAAGGCCGTGCGGCGTTTCTAGTGGATCAGCCTAGACGCGGTGCAGCAGGTTCAACAGTCAAAATCGTCAACAACGAACAGGATACACGCGCGAACGGAACAGAATTTAACCCGGGCGATCAGGCATGGTATACGCATTTCAGAATCGGACGTGGGACTCCTAATCGATATGAAGGCAGTCAATTTCCTGAAGGTGAAGCAGCATTAAATCAATTCTTGCGCCAGATGACTCCGAATACAGGCAATTATGACGTTGTTGTTATGGGAAGTGCTTTAAGCGCAGTATTGTCGGAAGTGCATTCAATGACGGGCAAAAAGGCAGTTTACCTGACGCATTCACAGGGCGGGCGTGTAGGCTGGCAGACAGACACAAAGAACGTTGCAGCAATTGTAGCAATAGAACCTGGATTTGCTCCTGAAGTAGGCAGTGAGACATACAAAAAATTCGTAGCTGCAAAAATTCCGATGATATTCTATTTCGGTGATTATATCGAAAACGGCCCGAATGACATAAAGAGTACTGCATTCTGGAAGAGCGTTCTTGACCAGTGCAGAGACTTTTCCAGACACTATAACGAGGACGGCGGAGACGCTACAGTGATATATCTTCCTGATGAAGGAATAACAGGCAACAGTCATTTCATGTTTCAGGAATTGAACAACAAAGAAATAGCTTAGCACATAGAAAAATGGATCGAATCGAAGGGATTGTAAATTTATGACACGTAAAATTTTTGTATGCGTTTTTATTATTACTCTTGCGTTTGCTGGAGTATATTTGCTGAAATAATTTCCGGGCCTGGTGTGGCTGTTGTCGACGTTGAAGGAGGGAAGTTGCAAGGCTATGTTCGCGACGGAATTTTTACATATCACGGAGTGCCTTACGCTGAAGCAGGGTTATTCATGCCTCCCACTAAATTAAAATCTTGGGACGGGATCAAAATGGCTGTAACGTATGGCAATGTCTCGCCGCAGGGAATTTCACAAGCTGAAGATATGTTCGCAGCTCACTGGTACTGGCCCTTGTGGAATACCAGAAATTACCATCAGAGCAATAACTGTCAGAATCTTAATATCTGGACACCCGGACTTGACGGCAAAAAACGCCCTGTAATGATTTGGCTTCACGGCGGAGGTTTTGAGGCAGGCTCTTCGAGCGTTGAAGATATTTACGACGGCGAAAATCTTTCACGTAAAGGTGATGTTGTTGTCGTTTCCGTCAATCACAGATTGAATGTACTCGGATTTCTTGATTTATCAGCTTACGGCGAAGAATATAAATATTCCGGCAATCTCGGAATTATGGATTTAGTCGCGGCTCTTGAATGGGTGAAAGCCAACATAGCGAAGTTCGGAGGAGACCCTGATAACGTAACGCTGTTCGGACAGTCAGGGGGCGGCGCAAAAATTTTGACGTTAATGGCTGTTCCTGCTGCAAAAGGATTGTTTCACAAAGCAATAGAACAGAGCGGAGCAGTCGAACTCATGGGAATAACTTTACCCGATCAGAAAGCCTCAAGACGTGTCGCAGAATTGACTCTGAAAAATTTAGAAGTATCGAAGCCGTCAGAGCTTGTGAATATCCCCTATCAAAAATTACGTGAAGCTGCAGATAAAGCAATGACTCAAGCAATAAAAGAAGGGGAAATAATTTATTCATGGTCTCCTGTTAGAGATGGCGATTATATTCCTGCTGATCCTGTTGAAGGCGGATTTCCGGAACAGGCGAAAGATATTCCGTTATTAATAGGTTCTTGCCTGAATGAATGGGTAACAATTCCGTTATTTGCGGACATGGCACTAACTCAGAGAGATAACAAAAATTTTTGGACTGAACAGCAAATCGGCGATAAGTTGCGTGAGAAATACGGCAACAAAGCAGACGAAATTGCCCAAGCATTTATGAAGGCATATCCCAGCAAGAAGCCCGCAGACGCTCTTTATGTTGATACATGGCTGAGAACTCGCGCATTAAAGACTATGAACGCAAAAGCAGCACAGAACGGTGCACCCGTTTATGCCTATGTGTTTACATGGGAAACACCTGTAATGGGAGGCTATGCAATGGCATATCACTGCTCAGAACTGCCGTTTGTGTTCAACAATATTGCGCTGAGTGAGACTGCGACAGGAGGCGGCGAAAAAGCTAAAGTGCTTGCAGACAAAGTTTCTCAGGCATGGATTAATTTTGCCCGTACAGGTAGTCCAGGCTGGAAAGCATACACGCGCAATGAAGGAGCAATGATAATTATTGATGATGAGTTTTCATTAAGTTATCACCATGATGACGAATTAATGAAGTTATTGATGCCCGATTATGAATATTAAAATTAAATTTGCAGCTGTCCTGATTGTATGCTTATTAAATTTCAGGGCAGCATATGCCTTTGCGTTTGATGATAATACAAGAATTTCTGAGGTAATTAATAATTCCTTGTTTGGCAGTTACGGAAGATTGATTTTCCCGCTGGATAAAAGCTATTACAGTGGAGATATATTAGGGAATTTGCATCTCACATGGTACAGCAACATAAAAACAGCCAGAACTGTTGAAGTAATAAATTACATGTTGTCGCAGGTTCAGCGCGGCGGCAGAATTTTTTACCCGATATATCCTGAAAATGATCCTCGCTCACGTGATACCGGGGTATTTTTCTTCAAGGGCAGACCCGGAAATAAATTCGCGATTTGCTGTGCCGGAGGAGGTTTTGCGTTTGTCGGGGCGATTCATGATAGTTTTCCTCATGCTCTTGAACTCTCAAAGAAAGGCTATAACGCATTTGCATTAATTTATCGTCCCGGAGCAGATACAGCCTGCGAAGATTTAGCTCGAGCAATAGCTTTTATTCATGAGAATGCTTCCGAGCTTGAAGTTGATGTTAATAATTATTCGTTATGGGGAGGGAGCGCAGGAGCAAGAATGGCAGCATGGCTTGGAAGTTACGGGCCTGAATATTTTGGCGAAAAGAAATATTCCCGCCCTTCAGCAGTAATAATGCAGTATACCGGATTATCTGAAGTAAACGGCAATGAACCTCCGACCTATAACTGTGTAGGAACAAATGACGGGATAGCATCTTATCAAACAATGCAGAGTCGAATCAGCAGAATGAAAGCTAACGGAACAGACGCAGAAATAGAAATTTTTGAGGGATTATCACACGGTTTCGGACTCGGTGAAGGAACTGTGGCAGAAGGCTGGCTCAACAGAGCTGTAAATTTTTGGGAGCGACAGAACTGAATCACGGTTCGTTACTCATAGATATATTTTATAAGGAGGAATTTTTCCATGATGAAACGTTTTTTATTTAGCTTGCTGGTTGTGATTATGATGATTGCTTCAGCGAGTGGGGAACAGACTGTCTACAAAGGCAGTGCAAAGGGCTTCGGCAGTCAGGTTAATGTTGAAGTTACTATCGATAATGGCAAAGTCGTCGGCTTGAAAGTTGATGACTCCGGCGAGAGTTACACAATGGCGAATGTTACACGTGAGAGCAGCATCGAGAAAGTCATTAGTGCGATTCTTGCGGCAGGGAAGGCTGAAGGTGTTGATGCGACAAGCGGAGCAACGTTCACTAGCAAAGCTGTTATAGCAGTCGTTAATGAAGCACTTGCAGGCGGTAAGACTGATTTATCGGGCGTGAAAATTGAGTACAAACCGGGGACTTATACTGGACATGGAAAAGGACGCGCAGGAGATATTGAAGTCAGCGTTACGGTGAGTTCTGAGCGTATAGAGAAAATCGAGGTTGGCAAAAACGGTGAAACTGTCGGAGTTAAAGATCTGGCTTTTATCGGAATGCGTGATGAAATTTTGTCGAATCAATCCTTGGGAGTGGACTCTGCATCAGGTGCAACAATGACTGCCAACGGTTTTATGGACGCTGTTAGCGATGCTCTCACACAAGCAAGCAATGAGAAAGTTATTGCGGCATTGAAGGCTGTTCCTGTAGCTCATGTTTCTCCTGTGGCTGAAAATATCGAGACTCAAATTGTAGTTGTAGGTGCAGGAATGTCCGGGCTTATAGCTTCACTTACTGCGGCACAAAAGGGAGCTGATGTCGTTCTTGTAGAGAAAATGCCGTTTGTCGGAGGTAATCTATTTTTAGCTGGCGGCGGGCTTGGAACAGTTGAGGCAGAAGTTGTTGACGCTAATGACGATCTTGCGAGAACGTTGGCATATTTCAAGATGGTCAATGAAACGAGCGAACGTCAACCTGATTATGATTTCATTGCTAAGATGCTTCCTGAAACTGGACGCGCTATTGACTGGCTAGTAAAAGATTTCGGCTTGAGCTACGCTTTCTCGGATAGAGGCGATTATGTCCGAACAAATTTTGGGACTCCTGAAGATCGTTCGGGGGCTGCGTTTGCTAAACAACTTGATGAATTAAACCGTAAACAGGGCGTGAAGATTTTGCTCAACACAAAGGCAGAACATATCATCGTGAATAACGGCAGGGCTGAAGGCGTAATAGTTACCAATGAGTCTGGAATGTTTACGATTAAGGCACAAAAAGTTATTCTTGCGACTGGCGGGGCTTCGAGAAATTGGGAGCGAATGACTAAAGCTAATCCAGAGTTAAAGGTTGTGAAGTTTTTCGAGGAAGCAGCTGTATCATCAACGGGCGATGGTTTTGACATGATGGAAGAGGTTGGCACGAAAATGGACGTAGGACCTTATGTGAAGTCAGCATATCCGGATATAAGTATTGCGTTCGGATACACATTCCGCAACAGTCCCACCCAACAGAATCAAATTGTAGTAAACGCTGAAGGCAAACGAGTCGCCAATGAAAGTCCCTACAATCAAATGTACTTCAACAAACAAATGCTTCGACAGGCTTCCCCTGCTTATTATGCGATATATGAATCAAGTATGATACCGGAATATTTCAAGGCTGATGCAGATCGACTTGCGCTCAACGAGGATAACACAGTAGTAGTTAAGGCCGATACGCTGAAGGAACTTGCCGTGAAAATGGGAATTGATTATAAAACGCTTCGTGCCACATTCGACCGGTATAATCAATTTTGCGCTGATGGAAAAGATTCGGACTTCGGCAAAGACCCAAGCCACTTGATCTCATACAAGGAAGACGGCTCGCTGTATGCAGTTCGTGTTTATACTGCTTCATGGGGAACTATCGGCGGAGCGGTGACTGATGATACTTTCCACGTAATTGACGCTAATGGCAAGGCTATAGAGAATCTATTTGCTGTCGGAGAGTGCTCAACGGCTCGTTTGTTCGGAGATTATTACTTCGGAGGCTTCTCGCTGGGATTCTACACTGCTGCCGGGCACATTGCCGGGACAGAAGCTGTAAGAGAGATTAACACGAAGTAAACACTGTAACTTTTGAGGGAGTGCTTGAAAGAAGTATTCCCGTTTATACCCTTCACTCATTCACTCACTAGCACTAAAAATAGTTCAGCCTAACTTCCTCCTACGTTTACGCTTACGTTTACCCTGACGACGTTTAAGGAAAGCCAGAAACCTAACACCTCGAATACAAAAACGAGGACAATACAATAATCCCCTCAAAGATATAAGCAAAGACAAAGTGGAATAAATTGGAGAAAGAGAAGACCCTAAAAAACGCGCAGCAGAATCGTGACTCTTAGAGCCTGTTCAGTATCTTCTGAAAACATGATATACTTCTCCCAAATTTAATTTAAGGATCCAGATAAACATAGGTAAGGCTAGCAATGAGGAGAAAGTGACTTCGCAACAAAGGGAGATAAGATTCTAAAGTAAGATGCGGGAGAGTCTATTCTAAATCACTTAGGTGCTGGTAAGAAATTTTTCCTGAATTTTGAGGAATATTATTTACCGTATATTTATCTTATATATTTTATATAGTTTACGCATCAATATAGAACTAGATTTAGAATATATACTGTAATATATAATAGATATATAACTGTTTATAAGATTTATAGTGTAAACGTTTTATATTATAAGTATGTAGGAAATATAGAATATAAAATATTAGTAGTATAATCGTATAATATTATTAAGTGTTACAACTCTTTACAGTAAAAGGTTGTAATTATAGAAAAATATATTTCTAATCTATTATTATTTATTCTATGAGCAATACTATATTAGAGTGTAAGAATATTAAAGTATTGATATAGAGTAGTTA
>CALAUZ010000261.1 GCA_937892105.1 uncultured Fretibacterium sp.
GTCGATATTTTTCGAGGCCATTAAGCGACTAATGCCCTTAGTAACGAGTTCTAAACAGGTTTGTTCGAGACTGAAGAATAAGACATGTTCGCCAGCTCTGACTAACTGATCAGCCATTTGGTGAATGAACGTAGTTTTGCCCAAGCTCGAAATTGCGCCCAGAACGTATAATCCCGGATAGAAGCTAACATGACTGTCGATGTTAGTGAAACCAGTCTTACGATCGGTGAATTTGCGAAAACGGGATAAATCAGCTTTAAGTTGCCAGTCGTTGATAATCCCATGAATATAAGAATGAATATTTCTGGAAGAAATGGGAGAACCGTCAGTAATAATTTCTGTGGAATTAATATTATCTGAACTTTGAGCGGCTTGCGGATTTTCTGATTTGCTTTGAGTGTTAGAATTTATTTTGGCCGTAAACGAGCTGATATACGGCGAGAAATTGCTCAAAACCTTAGAGATAGTCATTTCACCGTAAGTTTGCGCTCCATGTCTTTGATCCCATTTATCCCTCATTAAGGCAGATTGCCTGAAGAGGGCGTCAATTCTCGAAGCGTCTCCATTAGTCCAGTAAGCTAAATGAGAAACTAAAGCAAAGTCGGCTTCGCTATGACTGGCATAGCTTGACGTGTTTCCAGAGAATAGCGAGCGAATATCATAACCGTTTTTGCTAGCGAAAATTTTTTCAAGCAATTCGTTGTCGCTTAAATTCTCAGAGGCGAAATATTCACTTTGTGGATTTGAGTTGCTGAAAATTTGATTGCGTGATACTGACGCAGGAGGCGTTGTTACGGGAGCAACGGGATTTTCAGGTCTATGTTCAGCAAAGAATTTATCGTATAAAATGTTAAGTTCAAGAGTTCTTGAAGCGATCGGCTTGGGCTCACCGTATGGATTACCAGTAACTGTAAAGTAATGACTGTGGTTGTAAAGCTCGATAATGAATTTAGTCGGGTTATTAGGAATATTGACGTAATTGAAAGCCAATACCGCTGAAGTTAAACCTTTTCAAGCCAGATAAAGCCTCGTCGTAAGTCCCCCAAGTTTCTTCTTCATTAGCCATAGCATTGTTTCCCGTTACTGGGTTCTTTGGGATTTTGTCCTTGTGGCAGACCCAACGTTTTAATTTCACGATTTCTTTTAGTTGTTCTGGCAAAGCCATGAGTTTACTCCTGTTCCTTTATGTTATAAAAGATGTATTTAATATATATATAATATATATTATAATATAAGTAAACTCGCAAGTAAATAGCATTAAAGTAAAGCGATTGAGTTCGGTAATGACCCGAATGAAGATATTTCTTTTGTGGAATTTCGAGGGTATAAAAAACGCGCCTCAAATAAATGAGACGCAAATGAAATTCAGGTATTTTATGGTGAGTCTTAGCCAGCGAGCATGAGTTCAAGTAAAGCTTCGCACTCGTCTTTGCTGAGTATTTGATCTTTTCGATCTTTGCGACCGCAATTTTTCCAGCTATTCTCAGTGAATGTTTTGTCGCTTTCGTTAAATTTGTTAATCCAAGCAACTTTCTCTTTGACAGTTTTTTTCGGGTCAGAGAGTGCCGGAATGTCCCATAAACCTTGACGATGACCTCTAATTGTGCTGATGAGAATGGTCCATTCGACATTTCGGATATTTTTTCGCTGATTGTGGCCAGATAACAGGGCATGAATTTTCAGCCAAAACTTAGTCCAATCGTTTTTTGTTCTCAAGCACTTCGAGCCTTCGTAAACTTTTCGATACATCTCATATTCACTGACATTTTCGTACGGAGCGGAATCGAAACAGACTAATTCACAATGAGGAACGTCAGGTAGGTTGAGCATCGTAGTTTTGCCCCTTATCGATACTTGTTCGGTTGCACCTCTAACGGTGATGAATTCTTGCCTGAGCGAGTTTTCTAAAGGTTTGCGCTTCATATCGAAGTCCATACGAAGATTTCTCTCCCGTTCCTCCCCGCTAAAATCCTCTCTTTCATCTAATTTAGTTCCGTGGTATGAGAGATTTCTATAACCGGTGAAATGCTTTTCTTGAGAGCAAACTCTGCCGGTGCGTTGTACAATGCTAGCCATTGTTATGTAACGATCCAAAGCCCCCTGATTTTTGATTTTGACATCTTCAGATTGACCTTTTTCGTCTTCATAGAGATAGCTAGCGCGAAAGCCATTGTGAGCGCAGACACCGTTTTCATCTTGGCTTATGTTGCCTCTAGTCGAGAAGTTTAAGAACGCAGATTGCGTGTGTTTCTCTTCCCAGATTTTAGAAGAACCGATTAGTTGCTCGCGTGCTGCTCCGAAAATATCTCTGAAGCCGTAGAGGTCGAGATTTTCCACAACTTCGAAAGGAGCGTCGCTGATGAACCCGTCTGTAGTAACAGAATAGCATTTGTGTCCGAGGTCAGAGAGCTGGTTCATGGTGGCACGTAAAATTGCTCTAACGCCAGCGGTGATCAGACAGGCATGGACGGGAGAAGTCAGAGCAGAAGCACCTATTTTTACCATCTTTTCGCAGTAAGCGTCCCAAGAGGACTTTGACTTAATGTTTTGTGCAATTTTGCCATATGTTGAATTTACGCAATTCTTTAGGATCATTTGCTCAAAACTATTATTTCCGAAGGTTTTTTTGGCATTTTCTCTACCTACAACAGATTGTTTGACTACTTTGTATAAGCATTTGCTTGGAGAACCGTCTTGCATTATTTTCGGTTTTGCAACATAGACCCGTTGTGCAAAAATCCGTGCTCCCAGATGTAGAGCGAGATACATTTCAGGAGCTGAAGCATAGCATTTTGTTAAACCTTCGGAAGTTCTAGGAAAAATCAAGCTTCCATTGACGTTTATAGGTATGCACGGGAAGAGGACATTTTTAGGAAACTCGAATTTAATGTCGCCGAATATTAGATCGAAAGGAGCCGTGAAATCATCGAGTGTTAATTCCATTTTCTCAATAGTTCTTGTAATCAAATCGTCGCTTGCCCAATCAGGATCTACGATACAAGACATGTAAGTCGGGTAAGCACTTATCAGATCGAAATCGTGAGTTGTTTTGTCAACATATTCTACGCCAAAGCACTCGTTAAGACCGCCGCAATATGCTTTTACTGCTTTGTCAGTAAGAATGTCGGCATCATCGGAATATGCGTCCCAAAGTTTTTTCTGCTTAAGTTTTCGACCGTTGGGATTAGGATTTTTTTCCTTTCCGCAAGGCATTTCTATCAGTCCACGATAAAGCAGGTTGAACTCTTTATCATTTTTGATCCCGAAGTGTTCTTTCATTATTGGTAGAGCAGCTTTTACAGCACCAGCCGTTAATGTAACAGGCATAAATTTGTTTATTCCCCAAAGTTCACTGGAAAATATCAGGCATATCACGCTGTCGTTAATGGCATATTCCATGTAATTTACAGGATCTGTAGTGAAATATTTATCCATGTGTTCGATAGCAGCTCCGTAGTCAAGATACGGCAAATTCAACTTAGGCAACGAGATAGATTGGCCTAAGTTATCAAGGCTTCGCAGACCAGCGGGTGCAAAACACTTAGTATCTCTGATGTTCAAGCTCAGTGAATAAAACTTATGTGGTTTTTGAACGACTTTAATCGTTTTATAAACAGGTGGTAAGCTCACTAATCCTTTCTGTATATCGTTGCATTGTACGATGATGTCAGAGTTCAAGATGTCTTCTTCACACTTGGGAGTCTTGAAAGTTGAAATATCCGCTTGTCCGTAGTGGCAGACCAAAGTGACGTTAGTCTTCGGGAAATCGAATAACTCAACTGTGTATCCTCCGTCTGAGCGTTTTTCTGATTTGAAGGGCTTGCCGTCTTCACCGAATTGTTTAGACAGTGCCGCTTTTTCTTCCTCCACGACAGACTTCTCATATGCTTCTTCTGGTGATTTGAATTTTTTTCTTTTGCCAGATTTCACTGTAGCATACCATCGCCGGGCATTACGAAAGTCATAAGCCTTGCACAAATTGTATTCAGTAAAAATCCAAGATAACATGCGCCAAAATGAAAGTCTTGACTTGGATACTGGAAAGAAAACGACTTCGTGAATTTTACCGTAGTCAATTGGATCATAAAAAGCGAATTGGTACGACAAAATGAAACGTTTTTGTTCTTTGTCAGAACCGACGTAGAAGAACTCAGTGTCGAACCCGATAACGAGAGAAAGCCAATCGTAGCGCATAGCCTTAATGGAAGGCATGTCGCAGAAGGATTTAATATCGTCAAGGTGTCTGGTGCTGTCATCGTTATATACAACAGGAGAAATTGACACCGTGTTTAATTCCTGTGATGCACTGATTTTTCCCATAATGTTGTTGCCGGAGATTGACATTTTCGGAACATGAGCGATGGATTTTCGAGCGTAATACTTGGAGTATTTTTCGCTGATTAAAACTGTTCGCGCCCAAACTCGTGCTTCTTCTTTTCCAGAAGGCGTATCTTTCCGTAAAAAGTGTTCCTGCCAACCAGCCGATATGAGTAGCTCCTTCGACAAAGAACTCTCTCGTTCGAGTTCCTCAACTATGGCTGGAGAGGCTAAAAAACTAGCCATTTTGTTGCTCCTTTCGTATTGATAAAAATATGTCGAACGAAGCACGGAATGATATAATTAAAAAATAAGTATAAATAAAAAACCGTGTTTCACGACTTTGCTTGAGACAGGGTAAGAATCAAAATTCAATGCTGGCAACATGAATTTGATTTCCCCTGTCTGTGGACGGTTAATCTATCTCGTCATCAGAAATTTCATCGAAATCGTCCTTAGCGGTAAAGTTGTTGATGTCCTCTAGGTAGTTCTGATTTTTAATGAGTTGTATATTCTGTAAATCAGCGTAAATGCGAGGAATACCACCCAATTTAGTTGCTCTGAAAAGTACGGAAACTTTCGCTCTTGCACCAAAGACGGGTTCTGAGGTTAACTGCAGAGGCTTTTTATGACCATCAATAATATCTGGTTGGTCAGTTGCAGTAGCTCTTAAAAAGTAGAAGTTGGGTATGTCGTAATCTTCTTTGATCGGTTTTACAACTTCTTCGTACGCTAGTTCTTTACCGTTTTCACTAAATTTTTTACGGTTCTGTTCAAACGCTGCTCTCATAGCGTTATCTATGTTTGAGATTGTTTGTTGATCGTCCATAGGAAACGCAATCATTGTGCAATACTTTTCTTGGTTATATATGTGTGTTGGCGTAACTACATTGTTCCGACATATACAACCGTCTATTTTAGTTCGTTGCGCCTGAAGCTGGGACTTTGACTTAGCTTTTGCCTTCTTGAAAACTGCTTCCATTAATAACTACCTCCTCTTGTAAATTCATCACTCTGGACGACTGACGGACGACTGACAGTTTTTTGAGCCTTCTATCACGTTCTTTGTGATTTGTGAACGAATCTTAGCATAACATAATGAAAATGTCAATAACAAAAAATTTGTTCGGTGTAGGTTTGAGATTTTTATTTATGTAGTTATTTTTGATAGCTATCTCTACCAAATGGTACTGTTTCCTCTGGAGGTTGCAGGCCGCCGCCGCTTGCGATAATTCATTTTACGTTAATTATGCTATAATATGATATAATAATCATGTCAACTTTATTTTATTGAAAGGAATGAATTATGATGAAGCAGGAAAAGACCGATGCTAGGTCAAGTAATGAAACTCTAAAATATAACGGCTCAGTTATATACGTTGACCCTTCGGAGTTAGAGCCGTTTGAAGAAAAACTCGGAGGTGAAGGAAAGAGAGCAAAAATTGTTAATGTAACGAACCCTTTTAAGGTTTCTGATGACGATGAGACAATGAAGGACTTACGCAGGGGGATCGAAGAATACGGAGTTCTGGTTCCACTTACAGTTCGTAGGCGCAAGGATGGAAAATACGAACTTTTGTCTGGGTATAGAAGGAAACGTGCTGTTGAGCTCATCAATAAGGACCGCAAAGGCAATCCAGAGCTGGAACAGTTGAAACTTCCAGTAGTAGAGTTGCCCGACTGTGATTCTGACCATGCGATAGAAGTGCTTGCGACTTCTAATACGTATCGAAAGAATTTTTCACTCCTTGAACGAGTAAGAGCCTGCGGCTTGGCTTATAGGGCTATGCGTCGTAAGAACAGATACTCTAAGGAAACAAAAGAAAGAGCTGCTAAAGTAGTTGGCGACATGTATGGTCTAAGAGAGAAACAGGTGGAACGATATGCTTCTTTGCTAAATCTTAATGATGAACTTTTGAAAATGGTGTGCAGGGAAGACGTTATTAAAGACGGCAAGAAAATTAGTTATAAGACGGCTGATAGAAAAGTGAAATTACCAAGGAGATCTGGAGAGATACTGTCCACGTTGAGCGAATATCAACAGGAGGTTATATTTGATTTTTTACAGAGCGATGATGCCTTTATTCCTGTCTCTATGGCTGCACCTATAAAAACACTGTTCAGGGGAAATCCAGGCTTAGATTTGGAGGGATTACAAAGTGTTATAAATCAATGGACGGAAGCAGCAGTCTCAAAGCCAGAGAACGGAGTTGATACTGAGGCGGAACTTGAAGGCGAGAATACTGAAGTCAGTTTTAATGACTTAAACTCGTATTTCAAAGATGAAATACCACATGAAATTCGTGATAAAGTTCAGTCTTTGTTTACAAAATGGCAAGAGGCAGGCAGCCCTGAAAATTTTGAGATTAAGTCAAAGGCATAGCAGGCAGTCGAAAGTTTTGAATGACATTATGGGTTCGGGGTCAGAGCACGCTTATCTATAACAACAGTGATATTTGACCCCGTCATTATAGTTCTGATAGGAACAAGATTAAGAGAACGAAATGACAGACAATAAAATTATTTATCACGGTGGCAAAGAAATAATTGAATTACCTGAGATACGAACTGCAAAATATAACAAAGATTTTTACTTCGGCTTTTACTGCACGTATTTCAAGGAACAGGCTGAACGCTGGGCGACACGCTATGGCAGGACTGGTGTAGTCAACGAATATTCTTATACTTCGTCGCAGAATCTTCGTACACTTGTTTTTACTTTCATGACTGAAGAATGGCTTGATTTTATCGTGTCGTGCAGGAGCGGAAAATCTCATGATTATGATATTGTCGAAGGACCAATGGCTGACGACACGATTTTCAATTACATTCAGGGCTTTATTGACGGAGAAATTTCACGGGCCGCATTTTGGGAGCTTGCGAAATTCAAGAGACCGACACATCGAATAAGTTTTCATACCGTTCGTGCTTTTGCAACGTTAAAATTTTTACGAGGATATGAAGTGATTTACGATGACGAATAATAATTTATTCTTTCTTTGCAGTCTGATTGAGTTTATAGGGCGACAACAGAAATTAGCAAGAAGTGAGGTTGTATCAATGCTGGGACAGGAAACCATAAAACGTATTTACGAGTTTGCTGATCTCCATCACTGTGAGCCTATTTCAAAGGTTGCTGACGAATATATAAATTTGTGCCAGTTAGTGACGGGCAATTTTGATAATGTAGCGACTTGTAAATATTCAGTTCCGAGTTACTGGGATATTGGCAAGGTTTACGCTCGACTTATTCAGGACGTTTCATGGAATATTTCAGACAGGGAAAAAATTATTCAAACGCTCAATGAAGTTTATAGCTCATGGATCAGCGACAGTCTCTCGAATTTCAATTCAGATTTTTTCTATCAGCCTCATGACTACATACGAGAATGTTATTTTGAGGGGAAAATTTTATGAAGAGTACACGTATTAGGGGTCATGATTTTATTGTGTATAATAGCAGTGTGCTTCGACCCTATACTGTATTTTAATAGCTGTACTATGATTTAAGCCAAAGTCGCCACTTATTTACGACATCGATTAAAAAATCATCGAGCAGTTGTAAACACACATCAGTAATAATTTTCGGTAAGCCCCAAGTTCCTTCAGCGATAGCCCCGGCAATAGCGGCCTGAGTGTCAGCGTCTCCGCCGAGTGATACGGCATTTCGTATTGAGTTTTCAAAGTTAGAAGCTTCAAGGTATGCGATAATGGCTTCAGGGACGCTTCGTTGGCAAGTTTCATCAAAATCGTAATAAGGTCTTATATCTTCGAGAGTCCTTGTGAGATCGTAATAATATTTTTTGCAAATGTATTCTTTTATCTCGTTTTTATCTTTTCCTTTACGTGCTAGAAATATTGCCGCTGCCGTAGCTTTTGCTCCTCTTATACCTTCAGGATTGTCATGTGAGACTAT
The DNA here is from genome assembly GCA_937892105.1 of uncultured Fretibacterium sp. The sequence continues at coordinate 8,234 of CALAUZ010000261.1, forward strand.
CGAGCTTACTTCAGCAAATTTTTCAACGTATTCAATATTTTCAAAAGCCCAAGCGACGGGAGCAACACGCATAGCAGAACCATTGCCGAAACTATTATAAGTTTTTGGGTCGTCAATCCAGTCCATAAATCTAATGCCATAACCAGCGTTTGGATATTTTTTTGCGAATTTTTGCATGGATTTAATAACTTCAGCTTCAAAGTCTTTTTCTGAGGGGATATTTCCATGTTTTGGAATTACGTTCATTAATGCTTCAGCAATAGCACAAGTCATAACAGTGTCATCTGTGAAGTACGAGCGGTTTGTAATCAAGGGAAAATCGATCGATTTATGAGGTTCAAATTCGTAAGGACTGCCTATAATGTCGCCAATTATTGCTCCTAACATAATATTCTCCTATTCTGAATAAGTAAAACCATGAAAATATATAGTGTATTATATCATGTTTTTAATAAAATAGTAATATTAGTATCTAATTATTCGATAACTTTCATTGCAAAATCCCTGACTATAGATTTTAATTCTTCAGGTTCGATAACTTTTGCGTTTGGCGCACCAGCTAAGACCCACCTTGCAACTTCGTCAAGAT
>CALAUZ010000262.1 GCA_937892105.1 uncultured Fretibacterium sp.
AAAATAACCCCGCCCCGGCCAAGCTCATGGCCGTGATAATTTCACTTTACAGCTTCCGGGCCTCTGTCCTCAAAGTTGAAGAATACGAATTTGAACCTGCAAAGGTCGTCTCCCTTTTCATTCACTATATCAGCGTCAATGTAGAATATCCTTTTCCCTGCCTTTCTGACTTTAGCGGTACATATTAGCTTCTGTGCATTGCGTGAGCCTCTGAGGTAGTCTACATGGCCGTTGACAGTTACGCCGTAACCGCCTGCGCTGAGGAACGCAACCCCTGCCGTATCGTCTGCCATCGTGAAAAGAACTCCCCCGTAAGGTATGCCGTATGGGTTGAAGTGATACTCCTGAAGGTCAAGTTCACTCACTGCAATTCCGTCCTCTACCTTCACGAACTGAAAGCCGGTTTTGCATTCTACATCTTTCCTGAGCGTCTCCAAAGCCTCACGGTTAATCTTTATTTCTTCTTCCATTAGTGATATATTCTCCTCGCTGTGAAAAGTGTAATTTCTATTTTCTTGTTGCTGTGAACATTCAAGGCTGCCGGAATTTTCTGCTGACACATAATGCCGGATACCTGTAAATACACTCAGTATTATATAATTGATTTGACAAAATAATAATTTCCTTGTAAAATTCCCGCCTGTAAGAAAATTAAAAATATACAGAATATTTTGAAGGTGTTATTTATGGTTGACGAAAATGGAAGAAGAAGAGCAAACAACCTCATTCTCGATACTGCATTGCGTGATTTCTACGCGGCGGCTGATGCAATGCATCTCAGTGAAGGTCTCATTCAGATATTGAGCTACCCTGAGAGAAGGGTTGACGTGTCAGTACCAGTTACGCTCGATGATGGAAGCGTGAAAGTGTTTCAGGGCTTCAGGGTACAGCACTCGACGGCGTTAGGCCCCTCAAAAGGCGGTATCCGCTACGCAATGGACGTTAGCGGCCAGGAATGCGAAGGGCTTGCAATGCTCATGACGTGGAAGTGTTCGCTTGCAGGAATACCTTACGGCGGCGGCAAGGGCGGAATTTGCTGCGATCCAACTCACATGTCCCGCAGTGAGAAGGAGAGAATGTCGCGTACATTCGGCGCAAGGATTGCTCCTATCATCGGGAGATGGTCAGACGTTCCTGCCCCCGACATGTACACGGGCGGTCAGGAAATGGTCTGGATCATGGACACAATCTGCAAAATGCTCGGACACTTTGAGCCTGCAATGCTCACGGGTAAGCCTATCGACTACTGGGGCGCACCTGGAAGGACTGAGGCAACAGGCAGAGGGCTTGCGTCATGTGCATTCGAGCTTATGAGGATTAAGGGGCTTGACCCTGCGAAAATGACGGCAGCGGTACAGGGCTTCGGCAATGTCGGAAGCTACGCGGCGAAAATCCTTAATGAGGCCGGAGTAAAGATAGTTGCAATCAGCGACACTACGGGCGCATACTACAACCCCAAAGGCATAAACATTGCCAAAGCGTTCGAGTACATGAACACTGAACCCGGCAAGAGAGGGCGCAAGCTCACAGGTTTCGAGAAGGAAGGCTGCGAGAAAATTCCAGGCGATGACATCATCAGTCTTGACTGCGACATATTCTGCCCATGCGCGGCACAGGGTGTTCTGAACCAGGATACGGCAGGGAAACTCAAGGCAAGGTACGTTTTCGAGGGCGCAAACTCACCCACTACCCCCGAAGCTGAAGACATACTCAACGACAAGGGTGTTATCGTCGTTCCTGACTTCCTCGCGAATGCTGGCGGTGTTGTAGGCTCATACTTTGAGTGGGCGCAGAACTTGCAGGGTTTCACGTGGACTGAAGACGAGTACAATCAGAAGCTCGTAAAACTCATGAAGGACAACTTCTGCAAAGTCTGGGATTTCGCAGAGGCCAAAAAGGTAACGATGAGGCGTTCAGCATACATGGCGGCAATAAAGAGGGTTGCAGACATAGTTGAACTCAGGGGAGTATACCTGTAAACCTTGACATCAATCTGGAATAAAACTTGTGCTTCATAATATGGAAGCTGTTCCATAGTAAATGTAAACAAACCCTGTTCGTGATGAATTACGGGCAGGGAATTTTTTTGCTTAAAGCATAATTGAACCTGTATAATTTTCTGCAAAAAGTCAGGTGAAAATATTTATGTTTAATCCTTTCATGTTAGTCCCATGCATAATCTGCCTGTATACTGTCCTAAGCATGATTATTCCCCTCAGAGTTCCAGCGTTGGCAAAATTCTTCCTAGCCATTCTCATGGTTTCAGGCATAGCAAAGTTATTCCTCCTCAGAATGACCCCCGATGGCTTCAGAATATACGAGCTTCCGCGAAACATTGCGCTTTTATTGTCTGCAATGTTCAGTTTCATGATAGCCGCCGCCATAATGTTAATCATCAAGGACGTTGCGTTAATCCTATGGAAGATGATTGCACGAACAAAGTTTCCCAGCCATTACGCCTCTCTGACAGTCTTAATTCTTGCGGCAATAACAACAGTTTACGGTGTTTATCAGGGTACAATAATACCTGGTGTTGTAACGCATGAGGCGATAATACCTGGACTTGGCAGAGACTTTGACGGCCTTAAAGTCGCAATTATGGTCGATATTCACGTAGGCTCTGTGAACAGGAGACCTTTCGTTCAGGAGGTAGTTAACAGGACTAAAGCTCTTAATCCTGACGTTATATTGCTGCCCGGAGATTTTGTTGACGGCCATGTTAAGGACAGAAGTGGAGACCTTGAGCCTCTGTCGCAGTTGAAGGCAAAATACGGTATCTATGCTGTAACGGGAAATCACGAATATTATTATGACCTTCATGGCTGGCTTGAGACGCTTTCGGGTTTCGGGATAAAGTGGCTGGAGAATGAACACGTTACAATAGCTTCTGGGGATTCGCGCCTCGTAATTGCCGGAACTCCAGACCCTACAGGCGGAAACCATAACACAGCCCTTGCAGTTGAGGGAATACCAGAGAATGTGCCGGTTATACTGATGGATCACCAGCCGAGATTTGCCCGCGAGAATGCACAACACGGGATAGCACTTCAGGTTTCGGGACACACACACGGAGGACAAATGCCTGTAATATCATTTTTCGTCAGTAAGGTTAATCGAGGATTTGTGCGAGGGTGGTATGACATAGAGAGTATGAGGCTTTATGTCAGTCCTGGAACATCGCAATGGGACGGTTTCCCGATGAGGGTGTTTGACCCTTCGGAGATAACGCTGTTCGTATTGCGTTCTGAATAGAGCCGTCATTTTCTGCGGGCGGCTTTCCATTTCCTTATACTCTCAAGCCTCTTCCTGTAATGAGCCTCGCTTCCCTGTTCCGTAGGGTGATAATACTCCCTTCCCTTCATGCTGTCAGGCAGACAATCCATCGCCGTAATATGCCCCTCGTAATCATGAGCATACTGGTACCCTTTTCCGTAATCCAGCTCACGCATAAGTTTAGTGGGAGCGTTGCGAATGTGAAGGGGAACAGGTTCGGCCATGCTCCTCACCGCGTCATTGCGTGCGGAACTGTAGGCAGCGTCAAGCGAATTGCTCTTTGGTGCTACGGACATGTGTATTACCGCCTGCGCAAGGTTCACGGAACATTCAGGCATTCCGACAAAATGACAGGCATGGTACGCCGCTACAGCCATCGCCATTGCACCTGGTTCTGCCAGCCCAACATCTTCAGACGCAAACCTCACAACACGCCTGGCAATGTAAAGCGGGTCTTCTCCAGCCTCAAGCATACGTGCAAGCCAGTATATTGCCGCGTCAGGGTCAGAGTTGCGCATTGATTTATGCAGGGCTGAGATCATATTGTAATGCTCTTCACCGTTACGGTCGTAGAGGAGGGAGCGTCGATTCATGGCGTCTGCCAGCGTAACATCTTCAACATGAATACAGCCAGAAGCATCCAGTCGGCCATTGAGCACACAGACTTCCAGCGTATTCAGGGCGGTACGCGCATCTCCGTTAGCAAAGCGTGCAATGGATTGCAACTGTTCTTCATGCACATCGAGCAGCATATCGCCGAAGCCTTTCGGACTGTGAATGGCGTGATGAAGAAGCTTTAGAAGATCTTCTTCGGTGAGCGGCCTGAGAATGAAGACCTTGCAGCGAGATAGAAGGGCTGAATTGATCTCAAAGGAAGGGTTCTCGGTTGTTGCTCCGATCAGAATGATGCTGCCCTTCTCAACGTACGGAAGGAACGCATCCTGCTGTGCCTTATTGAAACGATGAATTTCATCGGCAAACAGCAGGGTTTTCTGTCTCATCAGGCGATTCTGCTCAGCTTTCTGCATCACTTCCTTGACTTCTTTGATTCCGGAGGTCACAGCGCTGAATTCTACGAAAGCGGCCTTGGCCGTTTTAGCGATGATTCTGGCCAGGGTCGTTTTGCCAACGCCAGGAGGCCCCCAAAAGATCATGGATGAAACCTGTCCTCGGTCAATCAGCTCTCGCAGTATATGTCCTTTACCAATAAGGTGCTCCTGCCCGAAGTAGTCATCCAGTGTATCGGGACGAAGACGGCTTGCCAGAGGTGCCAGCGATTCTCCAGGATCCTGTGACATATCAAACATACTCATCTGCTCCATGTCAGATCCCTCCTGAAGGAAAGTGTAGCACGCACGGGGAAGTTCAACAAGAAGGACTGATCTATCAGAACTCCCCACACTGACAAGAGAGATCATGAAGCGTACAACATACGAACGAAAAGAAACATCGTCCGTCAGAATGTTCGGATGATTCATTGCGGTGCTGACAGTGCACTTGTCTTGTCACATAAGACTTCATGATGTATAATCACCAAGCATGTGCGACATGTCAGGAAATGGAAAAGATTCGAGGAGGATTTGACAGATATGGTTCAGGCAGTTGTCGGCGCAAACTGGGGCGATGAGGGCAAGGGAAAGGTTACAGATCTGCTTGCCGAAAAGAGTGACGTGGTTGTGCGCTTTCAGGGCGGTGCAAATGCGGGACATACGATTATCAATGAGTATGGACGGTTTTCCCTCCATCTGTTGCCTTCTGGCGCTTTTCATCCGAATGTCGTCAATGTGATCGGACCGGGTGTCGCCCTCAATGTGGACGCGCTGCTCAAAGAACTGAAATCTCTGACGGACAATGGCGTTCCCAGGCCTCAGTTGCTCATTTCAGACCGTTGCCAGGTCATGATGCCTTATCATGTGGATTTTGACCGGTTTGAGGAAGAACGCCTTGGGAAGAATTCCTTCGGTTCAACCAAATCGGGGATTGCACCCTTCTATTCTGACAAGTACGCCAAAGTGGGCCTACAGGTATGTCAGCTGTATGATGAAGATATGCTGCGGTCCCGCCTGGAGATTGCGCTGGTCAAGAAAAACGTCCTGCTCAGGGAATTGTATCACAAGCCCGAAATCAATCTTGATGCCATGGTGGCCGAGATGCAGAAAACTGCTGAAGAGATTCGGCCTATGGTGTGCGATACGACCAAATTTCTGCGTGAAGTGGACAAAGCAGGCAAGGTCATCCTTCTCGAAGGTCAGCTGGGCACACTGCGTGATCCGGATCACGGGATTTATCCCTTTACCACTTCCTCCTCACCTCTGGCAGCATATGGATGCATTGGGGCAGGGATCAGTCCTTCGTCACTCAAGACCATCTATGCGGTTACAAAGGCTTATTCAAGCGCTGTAGGCGCAGGTCCCTTTGTCAGTGAGATCTTCGGGGATGAAGCCAAGGAACTGCGCGACAGAGGCGGAGACAAGGGCGAATATGGCGCGACCACCGGACGTCCGCGCTCCGTGGGCTGGTTTGACGCGGTGGCTACGAGGTACGGAGCGAACATGCAGGGTGCAACGGAACTGGTTCTCACGAATCTGGACGTTCTGGGCTATCTCGATGAGATTCCGGTATGTGTGGCTTATCAGACTGGAGAAGGTGAAGTGTTGACTGATTTCCCGACCACGCCTACACTCATGCACTGCAAGCCAGTCTTAGAGAGCCGGCCGGGTTGGAAGACAGATATCCGCGATATCACGAAATACGAGGACCTGCCTGCAAAATGTAAAGCCTACGTGGATTATATCGAACAAGTGACGGAAGTGCCCATTCATATGGTATCCAATGGACCGAGGCGCTCAGATATCCTGTATCGCTGAAATATCTTCGGGACACGCGCTGCGCATCTGCGTAAGGAATGAGCGGGGTGACAGGATGATCGGGATCATTGACTATGGTATGGGTAATCTGCGAAGCGTCCAGAAGGCGTTTGCCTATCTTGGATTTGATGCGCAGATTCTGGGAAGCTTAAGCGAAGCTGAAAAGGCTGAACGACTGGTTCTGCCGGGAGTTGGCGCTTTTCAGGATGCTATGGAGCGTCTGCGGACCACGCACCTGGATGAAGCGGTGCTCTGTGCTGCCAGGGCGGGAAAGCCGGTGTTGGGCATCTGTCTTGGCATGCAGATGATGTTTGAAGCCAGCGAAGAGAACGGGCTGTTTACAGGACTGGGTCTTTTTCCAGGCAGGATTCAGCGCATGGAGGCTCATGGACTGAAGATTCCTCATATGGGATGGAATGCCATTG
>CALAUZ010000263.1 GCA_937892105.1 uncultured Fretibacterium sp.
TACTTCAGACTTGGCTTCCGCTATATTTACTGCTTTCAAAATGTGCTGACTATAGTAAAAGATCTATCCAGGCTTGGTCGCGATGCCACCGTGGCGGGCAGATATATCGATGAGATTTTTCCGAGTCTAGGGATACGCTTCATTGCCGTGACCGACAACTTCGACAGCAACGACACGCTTTGCACAGGGTTGGACCTGATAACTCCTTTCAAGAACCTGTGCAACGAGATGTATGCCGGGGACATTTCAGAGAAGATTCGGGAGGTCAACGAAGTTGCGATGGAGAAAGGCGAGTACCTGGGTGGACATCCGCCTTATGGCTATCTCCGTGACCCGGAGGACAAGCACCACTTAGTTGTGGATGAACAGTCCGCCCCGATCGTTAAGATGATCTTCGGCCTGAAAATGATGGGACAGAGCAGCATGTCGATTGAGCAGCTTTTGAACGCATCCGGCGTGGAGTCCCCTTTGCAGAGGCTGAAGCGTGTTACAGGGAGCAACTTCCGGTACACTGATGATGAGATTAAAAACAGCGTGTGGAGGCCGCACCAGATCACTAACATGTTGCAGAATGAGATATACACGGGAACTATGGAGTCTGTAAAGTTTTCTGTGTATAGACACAATCTGCCCAGTTTTTACACGACTTTCTTTTCAGCTTTACACAGTTTTGTGGACAGACCGTGATTGATTGCAGCAATAACTGGCTTCAGAGGCTTGACGCGTATATGTTTGCGAGGCTGAGGGAGCTTGAATGCCGGAACCAGAGAATAACTGGCTGGATAATAGGACGGGTGTTCAGTTTTGCGGAACATTTCGTGAATATCTCTGCGGCAGATGAAGGCAGTATTTCAGGGGACACAGGCGTAGAGAACGTGATGAACAGCCTTACAACCTCGATAGTCTTGGAAGTTGCGGGGGAGGTTGGTTGGATTGACTTTCCCACTGATGTTAAGTGCGATGAGTCTTCTTGTGTTCGTCAAGAAGCAATGAAAAGGAAAAGTTATATTGTGCAACGAATGCCCTGCGGAGAAAATCTGTGGGGTATTTGCTTTGTATCTAAGGGAAATTTGTCATGCAACATAATTGTAAAAAAGTGATACCATACTTAAAAATACATAGAGGCTTTGAAAAATTGAAATTTTCTGATAACCTTACGGAAATTTAAGCAGGAGGGAAAAATTATCATGTATGAGATAGTCTTAATACGACACGGCGAATCAGCGTGGAACAAAGAAAACAGGTTCACCGGCTGGACAGATGTACCGCTTTCGGAAAAAGGTATCGAGGAAGCTCGTTCGGCAGGAAAGCTCCTGAAGGCAGAAGGTTTTGCGTTCGATTACGCGTTCACATCGGTGCTGAAGAGGGCAATAAAAACACTCTGGCTTGTCCTTGAAGAAATGGACAGAATGTGGATACCAATCCAGCATTCATGGAAGCTCAACGAACGTCATTACGGCGCGTTGCAGGGCCTCAACAAGGCCGACACCGCCGCAAAATATGGTGATGCTCAGGTCAAAATCTGGCGCAGAAGCTACGATGTTCCACCCCCTGTCCTCACTAAGGAAGATGAGCGTTATCCCGGCCATGACCCAAGGTATACGGGCCTCAGCGATGCAGAACTGCCGCTTACAGAATGCCTTGCTGACACAGTAGCACGCGTTGTTCCTTTCTGGAATGAGACAATAGTCCCGGCCATAAAATCAGGTAAGAAGATTATTATTGCCGCTCACGGAAATTCATTGCGCGCACTGGTGAAGTATCTCGACAACATATCAGAAAAGGACATTCTCGAACTCAATATCCCGACTGGTGTACCGCTGGTCTACGAGCTTAACGACGACCTTACGCCGAAATCTCACAGGTATTTGGGAGACGCAGAGGCTATCGCAAAGGCTCAGGCAGCAGTTGCATCGCAGGGAAAAGCGAAGTAACAAAGGGAGCTGATTTACACAATGCATCTTTCAGACAGGATAAAGGCACTCAAAATCTCGCCAATCCGCAGGCTAATCCCCTATGCTGACGAGGCAAAGGCTAAGGGTAAGAAGGTCTATCATCTCAATATAGGACAGCCCGACATTAAAACGCCTGATGAATATTTTGAGGCGATAAAGACATTCCACCCTCACACAATAGCGTACCAGCCATCACAGGGGATAAAGGAGTTGCGCGAGGCAATATCTGGTTACTACAAGAATATGGGTGTTCCGTATGAGCCTGATGAAGTCTATGTTACGTGCGGCGGAAGCGAGGCATTGCAGTTTGTTGTGATGATACTCTGCGATCCTGGCGATGAAATACTTGTTCCCGAACCCTTCTACGCGAACTACAATACATTCGCAAAACTTGCGCTCGCCAATCTAAGGCCAATCCCCACGACAGCGGAAACAGGCTTTCATCTTCCGCCTGAAAACGTCATAGAGAGCCTCATAACCTCAAAGACGCGGGCATTCTGGATTTCCCACCCCTGCAACCCCACAGGTGTCTCATATACGCCGGACGAAATTCACATGTTATGCAGGCTTGCGAAGAAGCATGACATCTTCATTATTGCCGATGAAGTTTACAGGGAGTTTATCTATGAGGCTGGGGACTTCATGAGCTTTGGAGAAGTTGAGGACGCAAGGGACAGGGTTATCATGGTTGACAGTGTATCAAAGCGTTTCAGTGCGTGCGGAGCGAGAATAGGCTGCATTGCCATAAAGAACAAGCCATTTCTCGCTGAAGTGATGAAGCTGTGTCAGGGAAGGTTGAGCGTTTCAGCAATCGAACAGGTTGGAGCTACAGCACTTTACAGTACACCTAAGAGCTATCTGCAGGAAGTCAACAAGGAATACAAAATGCGCCGTGATGTGCTTTATCATGGTCTGAAGGAGATTGACGGTGTAGTCTGCCATGAACCTAAAGGAGCGTTCTACACGATGGTGAAACTTCCTGTTGATGACTCCGAGAAGTTCATCATATGGATGCTTCAGAACTTCGACATTGACGGCGAGACTACGATGGC
>CALAUZ010000264.1 GCA_937892105.1 uncultured Fretibacterium sp.
CCACTATTGCCACCTCTAACTTTTGCCGTTATTAGCATGGCTTCAAATTTTGAAAGATATTCGTAACCAAACGCTGCGATATTGCCCTTGGTAGGGGTAATACGAGATGAAGTTTTACTTGATATTGTGGCTTTCTCAGCAGTTAGAAAATCTGTGAATGCAGGTATTTTAGGATATCCTAACACCAATACTTCCTGCATAACTTCTCCCTCTTCTGAAAAAAGTAATGGATTGGCCGGTTCTCCGGTTTGTATGAACGCGATATCAACACCGTCATTATCAGAGATATACACAGTCTTTCCCTCAAGCTCAGAAGCCTTATATCCCTTTATTTGAAGGTTCTTGACGCCTGTAATACAATGTTTCGCAGTAACAATTCCGTCCATAAACTTGAAGCCTGTTCCAGCGGAATAATCGCCATTCTCTTTCTCCCATATGAATGGGACTACCAAATCTTTATACATTCTGTATATGTAGTCAAAGCCATAGACCATAGAGTTGAAGTAAAATTTCAATCTCTCTCTACTACTCTTAAATGATAGTCCCTTTGTATTTATCAAAGAAAGATAGTTATCATGAACGCCCATGGCTCCCAAAGAACGTAAACATTCCATTCTCCCATGTTCGCATAAGCGTTTGCATATTCGTGAAACGATTTGAGGCTGATAAATTAAATCGGGACCGACTTTATGCTGTTCACAAAATTTGAGTATGGTTTTCTTATCAGTAGGATCAGGTTCTCTATTTTTGGCATCAAAATATTCTATAATTTCAATTACGAGTTCTGGATACTTATCTTCACAATCAACGAAATACTCAGACATAGATTAACCTCGCTAATCCCTTCCGAACAGGTCTCTCGTATAGACCTTATCTTTTACGTCATCAAGCACAGTGTCATATCTGTTAGCGATGATAGCGTCAGAGCCTCGTTTGAACTTCTCAATATCATTAACAACAAGACTTCCGAAGAACGTGCTTCCGTCTTCTAATGTCGGCTCATAAACGATGACTGTAGCTCCTTTAGCCTTAATTCTCTTCATTATCCCTTGAACGCTGCTCTGACGGACATTGTCGCTGTTAGTCTTCATCGTCAAACGGTAGATGCCAATTATTATCGGTCTTTCCTTCTCGGCATTCCACATTGAGTTAGCTGTGTAATATCCGGCCTTTTCAAGCACTCTGTCAGCGATGAAGTCTTTCCTCGTGCGGTTTGATTCTACGATTGCACGGATCAGTTCTTCTGGGACATCCTGATAATTGGCTAATAACTGTTTGGCGTCCTTGGGGAGGCAGTAGCCCCCATAGCCAAATGACGGATTATTGTAGTGAGAGCCGATTCGGGGATCGAGGCAAACGCCGTCGATGATAGACTTTGCGTTTAACCCTTTCAACTCTGCATACGTGTCCAATTCGTTGAAATAGGAAACACGCAGGGCGAGATAAGTATTCGCAAACAGCTTCACGGCTTCGGCTTCAGTCGTGCCCATGTTGAGGACGGTAATATCGTCTTTATTTTTCTCCGCGGCTTCAACGAGGAGATTTGCAAACGTTTCCGCTTCAGATTTACGAGAGTTAGTAGCACCGGCAATGATGCGACTCGGGTAAAGATTGTCATAGAGTGCTTTCGATTCTCGTAAAAATTCTGGGAAGAACAGGATGCAGTCTGTATTGCACTGAGCCTGCACCTTTTCTGTGAAGCCCACGGGGATTGTGGATTTGATTATTATCACAGCTCTGTTACTGGAAACATTGAGTACTTGTTTTATCACTGCCTCGACTGCACTCATATCAAAGAAATTCTGCTTGGGGTCATAGTTCGTAGGCGCAGCTACAATGACGAAATCCGCATTGGCATAAGCTGAATCTCCATCTGTTGTCGCACGAAGAGACAAGCTCCGTTCCTCATGCTCGGCCAAGAATTTCTCGATGTATTCGTCCTTAATAGGACTCTTCCAGCTATTGAGCATATCGACCTTCTCTGGCACTATGTCCACAGCGGTTACGTCATTGTGCTGAGAAAGCAACACAGCTAATGACAATCCGACATACCCCGTTCCTGCTACTGCTATTTTTTTTCTATCCATTTATTCTTTTTTTCCTGTCATCTTTCTTAGTTTTCTTAGTTATTGTGCTGGGTTATTGTGCTGGATTTTGTTCTGTTTATTTAGCTTTACCGGCCTGCTGGCTTTTTGACTGTGTGTAATACTCTGCGTACCACTCACAGAACTTTCTCAGTCCCGTTCTGATGCCAATTTGCGGCTTGAAGCTGAACTCTTGTTCTAACGGCTCGCTGTCTGCATATGTCACCGGAACATCTCCCGCTTGCATCCCGACCAACTCTCTATGCCCCTCGAAATCGTAGTCGCTTGGTAGTATTTTAGCCCTTACCAGCTCCTCCTGCAAAACGGTGATGA
>CALAUZ010000265.1 GCA_937892105.1 uncultured Fretibacterium sp.
TTTACATTCGAACTACCCATGAAGTCAACTTTGGCGTTCGACTGCATCTTGGCCAGCAATAGGGAAATATAGATAAGATTGTTATATCCGAGTCCGTTCTGCGCCACAGGTAATTTTTCATCTTTACCGTCACCGACCAGCAAATCCAAAACGGCTAACAAATCTCCTTCCGTAACATCACCTTCCAACTCAAGATTGTTGTTTGAGAAGAGTGCACCAGTTCTATTGGCATACTCAACGATATTATCCTTACCAGCATTGACTCTCTCAACAAGTTTCTCTATGACATCGTGTGTATCAGTCATAAACTTCTGATGTCTTTCTGCAACATTCTCTTCTCTATCCTTATCCTCATTCAGGTCGTAGTCTAAGAAATAGCGTAAGACATCTTTCAAGAGTGCTGCGCGTCCTCCATAGATTTCATCCTCAACGTTGCGCAAAGCATTTACAAATTCAAAGTCTATCTTCTTAAGATCTTCGCCCTGTGCTTGGTTTTGAGCGGCAACAGGCCCTCCGTAAATACTATGTGTATACTTACGAATATACTTGTCTTCGATAATCTTAAAAAGAGAGTATTTGTCCTTTACATCAGTTACGTCCTTTTTGTATTTATCCACCTCCGTTTGTGGCAAACTAAAAACGTAGGTCAAGCAGGATTCCAAGAGTGGTGATGTTTGAACTGCATAGTTGGTAAACAGTGCCACATCATCAGACATTCCTTCTTCCTTCTGTTCTTTGATATACACTGACACCTTAACAAAAGGAGGGTTGTCTTTAAGTTCCTGTAGTTCACTCTTTTGACAAAAATCCCATGCTCTAAGGTTTTTCTGTGACCCATATTCCAATACCAGCCTCAAGGCATCCATAATGGTACTCTTGCCGCCATTATTATGCCCTATAATTACATTCAGGCCTTCCTGAAATTCTATTTCAGAATGTTTGAATCCACGGAATCCTTCTATGATAATTTTCGAAATATACATGTGCTTAACTTTATATCGTATCCAAAATATCTTTCAATACTTCTGGCGTACCCTCTGAGTATTCAAACAACGGAGTTTTTTCACACTTCTTACCCAAGGTGGCTATCTGCTCAATGCCATACTTGGACAAGAACAACCTGACTGACACGTCTTCAAACAGATTGTCGAAGAAGTTTACGTAGTATCGTTTCTCAAATGAATCCTGTATTCTTCTGGTTGGTTTTCCAAACGTTCCCGACATCATGAGAGACGGGGCTATATGTTCAGAGTCTGGATGCGCCACGGTGTCATCCACACAGTCAGGTTTCAGTTCATGAACAGTCCCTATAAAGTTCACCATTAATTCAGGGAAAGGTGTCAAATGCTTTGCCTCACAGAAGGTAACAAGGTTCTCCTTAGGTATATACGAAAGAGCTTTCTTTGTTGAGTAGTAATCCTTTGTCTCAGCAGGTGTATTGGTGTTTGATACAACAATATCCGGTGTTGTGAACACCTTCTCATCAAATGCAGACTGAGTTGTGGCATTGTGATAGATATAGACAACATCTTCTATGCCTTGACCATTCTCTTTTGATGCCTTAAAATATGAGAAGTTCTTTAGCAGACCTGTAGGGCTACACTTGAATTTGAATTTGTCACCCTGCAGATTCTGCACTTCCAACTCATAGCCTTTCTTCTCATAGTACCTGATGACCAGATTGTAGCAGGTCATCTCAAAATAGTCGCTGATTCTCTTTGCGTGTTCTGCTAACAACACTCTATACCTGTTTGAAAAGTCAGTCAGTTCCTTTTCAAAGTCAGCAGGAGCCTTAAACGGTGTCGTCCTCTTCATATTCCTTTTGATAGAACAGATCCTTGCAATTTCTCAGGAACTGAATGGTCTCAGAATACTCAAAGAAGACAGGTGCCAACTGATACTTGTCCTGAATCTGACCGAACTTGATAACAGCTGAAAGAAGATGTCTCTGCTGGTCGCTGTCAAGAACAGTTTTGCCAACCTTGATAGCGCACTCTTTATCTATTCCTGCCCTTTTGTTTACAGAACTATAGAATGACACCGATCCTTGCATGTGTCCCATTACATGCCTGTAGAACAGACTGATTGCCAACAATGCCTCTATCGTGGACACGTAGCCCAGAAGCATCTGATAATGATTCTCAGGATTAGCCCATATCCGGTCACAAAAAATTCCTCAAGCCCTCGCACATTTGCTTTGACGCAACGTACAACCCAGCAACAACCCGCTTCCTTAAAGAGGCCGCTGAAGTTGGTTGCATGACCATTAACGGATTGGGAATGTCATTGTATCAGGGACTCAGGCAGATTCAGTTGTGGACGGGCGGAAAAGCTGTTCCGCTGGATGTAATGCGCCAGACACTTGAAACAATCATGAAGGAAAAAGAAGGCAAATAGTGAGCTGTAACCCCCCTGCGCCCCCCTTTTCAGGAGGGACAAGACCGCCTTTACTACCTCTCCTGCGTTAAGGGGAGGTGGCTATAGGCCGGAGGGGTCAAAGATTCATTCACACAGAAGGGAGTAAAACATAATGGCACGCAAATTTTCACTCGCATACCTCACAATCCCCGGCACCAACCCTATGGATCAAATCAAAATCGCCAAAGAAGCCGGATATGATTTCGTCAGCCTCCGCACGATTCCTATGCACCTTCCCGGCGAACCTTCATTCCTCCCGCAGGATGACCCCAAACTTTTCGCCGACATCAAAGCCGCCCTCAAAGAATACGATATGCCCCTTATGGACATTGAGCTTGCCAGAATCCGCAAAGACCTCGACATAAACGAGTACAAGCCAGCATTCGAGGCCGCCGCAAAATTGGGAGCAACAGACGTTCTTGGCTCAGTGTGGACACGCGATGTCAAATGGTACACTGAGACAGCCGGAAAAGTCGCTGACATGGCCAAAGAGTTTGGGCTTATGTTCAACATTGAGTTTTTGCCGTGGGCAGGTGTGCGTAACCTTCAGGAAGATATTACCCTCATCGATAACCTTTACCGCGATAACGTTTTCGTGATGGTTGATACGCTTCACGCTGGCAGGGCTGGTGTTACTGGTGCAGAGTTGGCTAGGACTCCCCGCAAGTATTTCCGCTTCATTCACCTTTGCGACGGCCCAGCAGGTAAACCCTCTGACGACATGCCCAACGGAGACCCTGTACTCGACAACATCAAGGATGACCTTATGCTGTTTACGGCGCGTGAAGGCAGAATGTATCCGGGCGAAGGCGCAATGGCAATCGCTGACATGATAAAGGCCATGCCCAATATCCCGCTGTCAATCGAGCTTCCGAACCTCGCCGAAATCAAAGCCCGCGGCGTTGCTGGACATGCAAAACAGTGCCTTGACGTGGCGAAGAAGTATTTTGCGGAGAACGGAATCGACTAGGCAATGAAGACAATCACAATACGCGGAGTCGAACTCGGAGCGGGAGTCCCAAAAACAATAGTCCCAATTGTCGCGAAAAATAAAGCTGACATTCTCGCAAAGGCTGAAGAGATTACAAGGCTTCCTGCTGATTTGGTAGAGTGGAGAGCGGATTTCTACGAGGATTTATTCAACACTCCCAAACTTTTGGACACGTTGAAGGCTCTTCGCGGTGTGCTGAAGAACATCCCCATACTGTTCACGATTCGCACAAAACCTGAAGGCGGTGAAGTTGCTCCGTCATTCGAGGAATATTCATCTGCAAATCTGGCTGTAGCGAAAAGCGGTGATGCAGATCTCGTTGACGTTGAAATGTTCTGGGGAAAAACTGACTGGAATGTCCCGGCTTCTGACTGCTCCACAAAACTCGCGTATGAGATTCATCAGGCCGGATGCTTCGTTGTTGGTTCAAGGCACAATTTCTCCGCAACTCCCCACGCAAATGAAATCGTAACGACTCTCAGACATCAGCAGGGAGCAGGAGCTGACATCCCAAAAGCCGCCGTAATGCCAAAGTCAAAAGCTGACGTTTTAGCCGTTATTGCAGCGTCAGTTGATTTCGGGAATAATGCTGACCGTCCGTATCTCACAATCTCAATGGGGCCGCTTGGAATGATGAGCCGTGTTGCGTGTGAATTGTCAGGTTCATGCATGACATTCGGGGCAGCAGGTCAAGTTAGCGCACCGGGGCAGATTCAGGTCGGCGAGTTGAAAGAGATGCTCACGAAAATACATAACGCTCAGGCAGGTGCATAGAAGAATGAATTTGCCGGAAAAAGTAACAATGTGCGAGGTTGGTTTGAGGGATGGAATCCAGAATGAAAAAGTTTATCCCACAACTGACCAGAAGTTAGAGATTTTGCGCGGGTTCATTGACGCGGGCTATAAGGTTATCGAAGTCGGCTCGTTCATGCACCCCAAGAGAGTCCCTCAGATGGCAGATACCGATGAAGTTTTCAAGCGTATAGGTGAAATTCCTGCGGATGTGGAATTACGCGCCCTCATCCCCAATACACGCGGAGTACAGCGGGCTATTGATTGCGGGTGCAAAAAAGTGAAGCTCAATGTTTCCGCCAGCCGTATGCACAACTTGAAGAACCTCAACAGGACTCCAGAAGAGAGCGTTGCAGGTTTTGCCGATTGCGTGAAAATGGCCAATGAGAACAAAATAGCTATATCCGGCTCAATCTCAATGCCATTTGCGTCCCCTTGGGAGGGAAGGACTCCAGTTGAGGATGTTGACGCGATAATCGAGGCATATTTGAACGTTGGAATAAACGAAATCTCATTGTCTGACGCTTCTGGGCAGGCTGTACCGAATCAGGTCTACGATTTATGCGCACACGTCCGGGAGAAATACCCTCAAGCTTCATGGTGGCTTCACTTCCACAACACACGCGGTGCAGCTATGGCGAATATACTCGCGGCAATGCAGGCAGGAATGACTCGCTTTGATGCGTCATTCGGCGGTCTTGGCGGATGTCCATTTGTGCCGGGTGCAGCGGGTAATATCTCATCTGAGGACGTAATCAATATGCTCGATGAGATGGGAATCGTTACGGGCGTTGACGTGTTGAAAGTTATGGAGATGTCCCGTAAGGTTCGCGAAATTGTCGGACATGGCCTTGATAGCTATGTGTTAAGGGCGGGGCGTTCAAAGGACTTAATTGCGTCCCAAGCAGAATAATTCAGGAAACAAACCCCCTGTTGAAGCTAGCGGGGGGCGTTTAATTTTTACAGTCAGGAGGAATATTCTTCATGTTCAAATGGCTTGATGAGCATTTTGAAGAGTGCTTAATGGTCATATTCCTGATACTGATAGCATGTGTCATGATGCTTCAGGT
>CALAUZ010000266.1 GCA_937892105.1 uncultured Fretibacterium sp.
CAAGACTATCTGGTGGACAGAAGCAGAGAATAGCTATTGCAAGAGTATTCCTCAAGAACCCTCCAATACTTATTTTGGATGAAGCTACAAGTGCTCTTGATGCCCAGACGGAACACGAAATCATGAAGTCCGTAGCATACAGGGGAATAACCAGAATCATAATCTCTCACAGGCTGTCAATTATACGGGACTGTGAAGAAATCATAGTAATGAATAACGGACAGGTAATAGCGCGCGGTACACATGATGACCTCATGAAGTCGTGTGAATATTATGCGGCAATGATTACGAATGAATAGGAGGCGGACAAATAAAAATGTCGGGATGGTTTGATGAACAGCTCAGAGCCAGAATAAAAGCTGATGAAGAAATATTTGCCAACGCATTCAGTGAAGTATCAGAAGTAATTATCGGCCGCAGACTGATTCAGGAGATTGCAGCGGGAGAGATGGCTAATGCTCATGACGCTATGGAGGAGATTATGCGCTACTATGGATTGCCTGTGCAGGACATCAAGCCCATAAATACGGCTTCCGGCACTTTGGAGGAAGAATTTGAGGCACGATTCAGGCCAAGCGGGATAATGCGCAGAGAAGTTGACTTGCGGGAGGACTGGTACAAGGACGCTTCAGGGGCATATTTCGGCATGACGACTGATGGGCATTACGCGGCATTGATACCAGGGAAATTTTCCGGCTACAGCTACAAGGATTACGTTACGGGAAAGAGGATCAGGCTCAACAGCAAGACGCAGCATAACCTGAAACGCAGGGCAGTATGTTTCTATCAGCCTTTGCCTGAACGCAAGCTGACAGTGAAAGACCTTGTAGCATACATGATGAAGAGTATTGCATTCGGTGATGTGTTTTCGATTGCCGCAGTTACTTTGATGATCACTATGGTATCAATGATTACTCCTCAGCTTACGAGATATATTTATTCGCAGATAGTTCGCACAGAGACATTACAGCCTCTTTCTTCGGTGTTAGTGTTTCTAGTCGGTGTGAGTATATCAACGGTTTTATTGCAGATTGTACGTGCCCTAATCCTGACTCGCATAGAAATACGTACTGATGTAAGTGTTCGTGCTGCTGTAATGATGAGGCTGATTAATCTTCCTGCTGACTTCTTCAAGTCCTATTCATCAGGAGAATTAGCGCAGAGGGCTTCATATGTTAATATGCTGTGCTCGGTGCTGGCACAAAATGTATTTTCTGTACTGCTTACGGCAATAACGAGCTTTATTTACGTGAGGCAGATATTTTCATTTGCTCCGAGTCTGGTATCTCCGGCCTTATGGGTAACTATAAGCCTGCTGATTTTCTCGGCGGTAACAATGAAGTTTCAGGCTTCAGTCCTCAATAGAAAAATGTTTTTCTCTACTAAGGAGAACGGACTGCTTTATGCCTTTATATCAGGAATACAGAAACTAAAATTGACTGGTGCAGAACAGAGAGCTTTTGCAAAATGGGTATCTATTTATAAGAACAGCGCAAAACTGGACTATAACCCGCCGTTATTCCTGAAACTCAATCAAGTAATCAGGCTCATCATAACCTTATGCGGGACATTCGCAATTTACTGGTCAGCCCTTCACGCCGGAGTCCCGGTAAATGACTATATGGCTTTCATGGTCTCATACTCTCTGTTTTCCGGGGCATTTCTTGCGCTGTGTGATGCTGCGGTATCTGCTGCATCAATAAGCCCTATTCTTGAACTTGTTGCGCCTATACTTGAGGCAGTTCCGGAAGTCAGTGAAGGCCGTAAAGTTATCGCCAGCCTGTCGGGAGGGATTGAGCTTAATGATGTAACCTTCCGTTATGATGAAAATATGCCTCCTGTTCTTGATAATTTATCGCTTAAGGTCAGGCCGGGGCAGTATGTCGCGATTGTAGGCAAGTCCGGCTGCGGTAAAAGTACGTTAATGCGCCTTCTGTTAGGATTCGAGACCCCGCAGAGAGGAGTCATTTACTACGACGGCAAAGACATAAAGACTCTTGACCTTAAATCCCTGCGTTCACATATAGGCTGCGTGTTACAGAATAGCAGGCTGTTCACCGGGAGCATATATTCAAATATAAGTATCTCAGCACCTCAGCTAACAGAAAAAGAAGCTTGGGAGGCTGCAGAAATGGCAGGAATTGCTGACGATATACGGAGAATGCCCATGAAGATGCACACGCTGATCAGTGATGGAGCAGGCACAATATCAGGAGGCCAGAGGCAAAGAATAATCATAGCCCGCGCAATAGCTCCTAAACCTAAAGTTTTATTTTTCGACGAAGCAACGAGCGCACTAGACAATCTCACACAAAAAATAGTCTCTGATTCTCTGGATAAGCTGAGATGTACAAGAATAGTTATTGCTCACAGGCTTTCGACTATACGGCACTGCGACAGAATATTAGTGTTAGACGGAGGCCGGATTGCTGAGGACGGCAATTATGATACGCTCATACACAGCAAGGGGCTTTTCTCTGAACTGGTGAAACGTCAGCAGCTTAATACAGAGGAGGAATAAATCAGTCATGGAAATTTTCAGGTCGGCTTTAAGATCTCTTCTGAGCAACAGGACACGATCAATATTAACTATGCTGGGAATAATTATCGGTGTCGGAGCAGTAATTACTATGGTAGCCATAGGAAGCGGGGCATCAAAACGCATTGAGGGTTTTGTTTCTGGTTTCGGCGCAAATCTTATCCTGATTTATCCTGCACCGCCTAACACTACAGGAGCAAGAGGAGCAGCAGGAAGCGGCGCAAATCTTACGCTCGAAGACTGTGACGCTTTGCGTGAAGAGAGTTTCTTCATTGAGAGGGCAGCACCTGAAGTTCAGGGAAGCAGTCAGGTAGTTTACGGCAATAACAACTGGAACACTACAATAACGGGCGGTACTCCTGATATTCTGCCGGTAAGAACTATGCAGATGGGTAAGGGGGAATGCTTCACTGATTCTGATGTAAGGTCTGCCGCTAAAGTATGTGTAATCGGCCAGACTGTAGCAAAAGAACTTTTCGGATTGGTAAACCCTATTGACGCAAGCATAAGAATACGCAATATACCTTTTCGCGTTGTTGGTGTAATCAAGCCTAAAGGGGCTAATTCATGGGGGCAGGATCAGGACGATTTTATTCTCGTACCAATCACAACAGCACAGAGACGTTTATTCAGGTTCGGCGTTCGCGTGGATACTGTAAACAGCATAAGTGTTCAGGCCAAGAGCAGAAACTCAATCAAGGCAGCACAGACAGAAATAAAATCAATACTCCGCCAGCGTCATAGATTGCCTTTGGGAGTGGATGACGATTTTCAGATACGGGATATAACTCAGGCACTGGAGAACGCATCAGAGTCAGCAAACGTAATGAGCACATTGCTGGGGGCTGTTGCGTCAATATCTCTTCTTGTCGGAGGAATAGGCATAATGAATATCATGCTCGTATCAGTAACCGAACGTACACGCGAAATCGGTATCAGAATGGCAATAGGTGCACGTCCGTCAAATGTTCGTATACAGTTCCTTACTGAAGCTATGGTGTTATCACTTTTGGGCGGAATGCTGGGAATATTTATCGGTATCGGTGTATCTAAGGGAATATCAGCAGTTGCAGGGTGGCCTACGATAGTATCAATGCAGGCTATTGCTATTGCTGTAGGATTTTCTGCAAGTGTCGGTATATTCTTTGGGTTCTGGCCAGCGTGGAAAGCCTCTAACCTTGACCCTATAACAGCATTAAGGGCAGATTGACGGGAGGGATTCAGCAATGAAGATAATTATTGCAATATTGACAGTAATGCTTTTTGTATCATCATGTTTTGCTTCTGATAGTAATTTTGTCAGCCCTTCCAGCCTATCACTTGAGGAATGTATACATATTGCGCTGAAAAATCATCCTTCACTGAGAAAATCAAAGGCTCAAACAAAGATGGCATCAGCAGCACTTGAACAGGTAAAGACATCTAACCGCGTGAAAGTTAATATGACAGGTTCAGCGAATACCAACGGGGATTTTGATGACTTTGACACAAGGACTAATACCGGAACTGTAGGGCTTAATGCAGAGAAATTACTATATGACAGCGGGGTTAACCGTCTTAACCGTAATATACAGTCGGAGAACATGCAGGGAGCTGCTGAGGGTGAAAGACATACGCAGGTAACTGTAGCGGCTGATGCAAAACGTGCATATTATGATTTGGTTCTGCGTATACTTAACAGGGACGTTGAACGCGAGAAGCTCAATAACTTAGAGGAACATGCGAAGACTGCTAAAGGAATATATGAAGTAGGCAATAGTCCTTATGTCGAGGTAACTAAAGCAGAAGCAGATTTAGCCAATGCCCGTGTATCACTATTGAAGGCAGAGAATGATATTTTAGTCTCGCAGGAAGCATTACGGGTTGCTATGGGAATTGATATTTTTGACACAGTTAACCTTGTACTCTCTACACAGCTTCTTTTGCCTGATACTGAGAATGATATAGATACACTTCTGCGCATTGCACTGGAAGACCGGGCAGACTACCGCAGGATACTTCACACAATAAAAATGCGTGAACTTGAGATACAGGTAGCGGCACGTGGAAATTCACCGACAATAAAAGGTTCTATAGGCAGCGAACTCCGTAAGCAGGAAAGCTATTCGGTTTCGACTAACTACACTGCGGGGATAAATATAAATATTCCTGTATCAGATGGAGGTTTGACACTAGCACAGACAAATTCAGCACGGGCACAGCTTGAGCAGGACACGGCAGATGCTGACAGCCTGAGGCAGACAATAACCCATGATGTGAGAAGCGCAATGCTGTCTCTGTCTAATGCTGTCGATAGGGTGAAATCATCTGAACTTAGCGTGAAATATGCAGAAGAGAACTTAGAGCTTGCATGGGGACGCTATGAAGTAGGCGTAGGGAATCAGCTTGAAGTCAGTGATGCAGTATCAACACTAGCAACATCAAGATATTCACTGTATCAGGCACTTTACGATTCACAGATTGCTAGGGCAAATCTTGATGAAGCTATGGGACATTTGCCGGTTGAAATAAATTCTGAAGGGAGTATGTGAAAATGATTGCAGGTATAAAGAGACTTGCCATATTATTGATTATAGCTGGTATAGGCTGGGGTGTCTGGCTGTTCTTTACCCGTGAAAAGACTGTAAATTTTGTTCTGACTACTGCGGCAGTAACGCGGGGTGATATAACTTCAACAGTAACGGCAACAGGAGAACTTAACGCAGTAAATGTTGTCGAGATAGGTACTCAGGTGTCAGGAACTATTCAGGAAATTTACGTTGATTATAACTCACCTGTCAGGCTTGGCCAGCTTATAGCACTTGTAGACCCTTCATTATCACGCCTTGCATTGAGGAAAGCAGAAGCCAGCCTTGCAGTGTATCAAGCCTCAGTACAGAGCGCACAGGCAGCATTAAGGGACGCTGAAAGGAAATTATCGCGCAATAGGGAACTTCTGAAGAAAAAGCTGATAGCCCGCAGTGAAGTAGATACTAATGAAGCTGATGTAGACATGAAGAGGGCAGCACTCAATGAGGCCCGCTCACGTGTCATTCAGGGTAAAGCTGAAGTTGAGGAGGCACGGACTAACCTGAACTATACGCGGATAACTTCTCCGGTTAATGGTGTTGTGATTGATCGGCAGGTAGATGCAGGACAGACTGTTGCAGCCAGCTATCAGACACCTACACTCTTCAAGGTAGCTGAAGATTTGACTCGTATGCAGATTGAAGCCAAGGTAGACGAGGCAGACATAGGACGCATTCAGGAAGGCCAAAATGTTACGTTCCGTGTTGATGCTTTCCCTGATGAAAGTTTTGCGGGAAAGGTTGTTCAGGTTCGTATAGCTCCGGAAACTACTGACAGTGTAGTAACGTATACCGTAATAATTCATGTCGATAACTCTGAACTAAAGCTGAAGCCGGGAATGACTGCAAATGTTT
>CALAUZ010000267.1 GCA_937892105.1 uncultured Fretibacterium sp.
AGGCAAAGGTGGATATATATCTTCTTCCGCCCGATACCGATCAGTTTGTGAATAAGCTGTATCAGTATGTCAACCGGAGATACGGCGAGGAGGTCTGTGAAGAGACACAGTTCGCGTCGATTCTGCAAAACGCATTTGTCACGGCGTACGGAACCGAACTCGGCGAGAAGCTGCCGGAATATGTACGCGTCAATTTTGAGACGCAGCTTGCGGCGGAGCCGGGAAAAATGACAGACCTGCTTGTCACAATGTACGACGACAGATACAGCGCGGCGGGCATCGCAGGCAAGATCGAGGAACAGTTCGGTGAGGAGCCGACAACGGAGATTCTCCGCATGTTCTGTTATGTCGCAATTTTTGCGATTGCCATGGTGGTTGCGGCGGTCATCAGTGCCGGACTGCAAAACACGCTGTTTTTCAACGTCGGAAAGGGATCGGAGCGGTTGTACGGTGCGCTGTTCGGCATAGCGGAAACGGCGGCTCTGCTGATTCTGTTTACGGTATTTGTGCGGGTTGCAGTGATGCTGGGCGGCGGAGACGCGCTTTGCTTCAATGATCAGACGGTGGCAAATACCAAAATCTTCCATTACCTGTATGATAATCTCGGATTTTTGATTTGATTGAATCGGCAAGAAAGGAGTATGCAGCCGGCAGGTGACTGGCGGCTGGGTTGGGTTTTTATATGATGCTTTGCAGCCATTGCAAGAAACGGCCGGCTGTGGTGTTCATCACCACAATGCGCGGCAATGAAAAGAAAAATGAGGGGCTGTGCCTGGTCTGCGCACGGCAGATGAATATTCCGCAGGTGTCGGAATATATGGAGCGCATGGGCATCACAGATGAAGATGTTGAGCGCATGAGCGACCAGATGATGGAGATGATGGACGATTTTGAGGACGGCATGAACCGGATTCTCAGCAAGGGAGATGAAGACGCCGACGATGAATTGACGGACGGTGATGCAGGTGACGATGACGACTCCTTTGAGATGGGCGGAGCCAGCACCATGCCGCAGTTTTTCCAGAATCTGTTCTCCGGCGGCAGCGACGATGCAAAGCGCGGCGATGCAGCCCGCGGCAGCGCATCGGAGGAGCATGATCCGGATAAGCGGAAGCAGAAGCGCGCAGAGCGCAGGGAGAAGAAAGAACGCAAAAAAGAACTGAAATATCTCGGCAGCTATTGCGTGAATGTCAGCGAACGTGCCGAGACGCATCAGCTTGACGGCGTGGTCGGACGCGATAAGGAGATTGCACGCGTGATTCAGATTCTCTCCCGCCGCACGAAAAATAATCCCGTGCTTATCGGCGAGCCGGGCGTTGGAAAAACCGCAATCGTTGAAGGGCTTGCACAGAGAATAGTACGCGGCGATGTTCCCGAAGGCTTAAAGGACAGGACAGTTTTTGCGCTGGATATGGGTTCTCTGATTGCCGGTGCAAAGTACAGGGGGGAATTTGAGGAACGCTTGAAGGCCGTCCTGAACGAGATAAAGAACAGTGATGGCAGAATAATACTGTTCATTGACGAGCTTCATACTATCGTGGGAGCAGGAGCGGCAGAAGGTGCTGTCGATGCCGGAAACATGTTGAAGCCCATGCTTGCGCGCGGAGAACTTCACTGCATTGGAGCTACTACGGTTGACGAATACAGGAAATACATCGAGAAAGATGCTGCACTTGCACGTAGATTTCAGCCGGTTGATGTTGAACAGCCGACAGTTGAGGACACAATATCTATACTAAGGGGAATACGCGAGAAGCTGCAGGTTCATCATGGAGTAGTAATCCGTGATAACGCGCTTGTTGCCGCCGCAGTATTGTCGAACAGGTACATCACTAACAGATTTCTTCCCGATAAGGCAATAGACCTTGTAGATGAAGCCTGTGCGATGATAAGGACGGAAATAGACTCCCAGCCTTCTGAACTTGACGCAGCTTCACGGAAAGTAATGCAGCTGAAGATAGAGGAAATTTCCCTCAAACATGAAGACGATGAAGCCAGCAAAGAACGTCTCAAAGTGTTACAGAAAGAATTGCAGGAAGCAGAAGCAGAGGCAGATACACTCAGGACACAATACGAGAACGAGAAGAAAGCTATTGCTGACATACAGAGTTTCAGGCGGCAGATTGAGGACACTAAGGCAAAAATTGAGAAAGCACAGCTAGAAGGTAACTGGGAATTAGCGTCAGAGTTACAGAACAGTGAACTTCCGAGATTGCAGAGGGTTCTTGCCGGACAGGAAGCAAAGAGGGCAGATATTCTAAAAAGTTCAGACGACAACAAGCTGTTACGTGAAGAAGTTACGGAGGACGAAATTGCGGACATTGTCAGCCGTTGGACAGGAATACCTGTAACGCGGCTTCTTGAGGGTGAACGCGAAAAGCTCCTGAAGCTGGACGAGATACTTCACAAACGTGTTGTGGGACAAGATGAGGCAGTGCAGTTGGTGGCTGATGCTGTACTGCGTGCCAGAAGCGGCATAAAAGATCCCAAACGTCCCATAGGTTCATTCATATTTTTGGGGCCTACTGGTGTCGGCAAAACAGAATTGGCCAGGACACTTGCTGAAGCGTTATTCGACAGTGAAGACAACATGATACGAATAGACATGAGCGAGTACATGGAGAAGCACTCGGTCTCGCGTCTTGTTGGGGCACCTCCCGGATATGTGGGGTATGATGAAGGCGGACAGCTGACGGAAGCGGTTAGGAGGAGACCTTACAGCGTAATACTGTTTGATGAGATAGAGAAGGCACACCCTGATGTGTTCAACATACTGCTTCAGGTTCTTGATGACGGTAGGATTACAGACAGTCATGGGAGAGTTGTGGACTTCAAGAATACCGTTATCATAATGACCAGCAACATAGGATCACAGGCGTTAATCGAGGGGATAAGCGGTGGAATAATCCCGATAAGCACGAGGGAAGAAGTAATGCAAATGCTGCGAGAGAATTTCCGGCCAGAATTTCTGAACAGGGTTGATGATATTGTGCTGTTCAAGCCGCTTAGTGAGGACGAAGTGAAATCAATCGTGAAGATACTGATTGGGCATTTGCAGGAGAGACTTTCTGACAGGCAGATAGAGCTGAAGTTTTCGGACGGGGCTTTAACGTTCATTGCTGAGGCGGGGTATGATCCTGTGTATGGTGCGCGTCCTCTGAAGAGGTATATCACTCATCAGGTGGAGACGAAGTTGGCGCGTGCGATGATTGCTGGAGGGATAAAGGAGAAGACCATCGTGAATGTTGATGTTAAGGCAGGAAATCTTGTGTTTTCATTTGTATAGAGTATAAAACAATACCCCCGTCTATAAGTGAGGCGGGGAGAAATTTCTCTTATCCTCGCCTGTCCATAAAACTAAAGCTGAAAAGAAAGTCGTGTAAATACTGGGTCAAATTGTGCCTATACACAGGAAACTTTACAGATTTCGTGATCTTAGCAACTGATTTCATAATGTCCATAAGCTGATCTCACGGATTGTTTGTACATAGTGATATTATAATCAGACATTCCAGATTTGAAGGAGGAATATTTTTTCATCATGTACAAGTTTCTGTGTGAAATACTCGCACTCGCTTTAGTATGTTCTCCCGCCTTCGCTGATGAACCGGCAAAAAGGCCCATCGCAAAGTTCCAGACATCAATGGGGGATTTCAGGATTGAGCTTTACTCCGACCTGGCACCAAATACCGTCAAAAATTTCACTGACCTCGTATCAAAGAATTTCTATGACGGCGTAATCTTCCACAGGGTCATAGATGACTTCATGATTCAGGGAGGCGACCCTACAGGTACAGGACGCGGAGGGCCAGGCTACGTTATCCCTGACGAGTTCGGCGAAGGTCTCAAACATGACGCTCCAGGCATTCTCTCAATGGCAAACGCAGGCCCCGATACAGGCGGTTCACAGTTCTTCATAACGTTAGTCCCTACTCCATGGCTCAACGGTCATCACGCTATTTTCGGCCACGTCATCGAGGGAATGAATGTGGTTGAGGCAATCGGCCATGTTAAAACCAACAGGCAGGACAGACCGCTGGAAGATGTAGTAATCAAGACAATCACTATAGAGGAGTAATCAGCAATGAACAGAAAAGTATACGTTACAAGAATGCTTCAGACCTCCGTCATGAAGGCTCTGGGCAATATCTGCGAGTATGATGTCAACCAGGAAGAAAGATTGGCAACTCGCGATGAGCTAGTCAATGCCGTCAAAAATTACGCGGCTGTAATCACAATGCTCAATGACCCCATCGACGCAGACCTCATCAATCAGGCTGGCCCGGATCTGAAGTTAATTGCAAATTACGGTGTCGGCTTCAACAATATTGATGTCCAGGCGGCTAAGGCAAAGGGTATCTACGTAACCAATACTCCCGATGTCCTCACTGACGCTACGGCAGATACAGCGTTCACGTTAATGTTCGCTTGTGCGAGGCGCGTAATCGAGTGCGACAATATAGTCCGTACAGGTTCATTCCTCTGGGCACCAAAATACATGCTCGGCTATGACATCACAGGAAGGACTGTCGGCATTATAGGCGCAGGAAGAATAGGGACTAACTTCGGCATTAAGGCGGCAAGAGGCTTCAGCATGAAGGTTTTGTACTACAGCAGAAGCAGCTCGCTTCACCTTGAGTCAGTCGGAGCGCAGAGGGTAGGACTTGAGGAGTTGCTGGAACGTTCGGATTTCGTCAGCCTTCATGTTCCTCTTACGGACTTGACGCGGCACATGATAGGTGCAAATGAACTCGCAAAGATGAAGCCTGACGCAATACTCATTAACACTTCAAGAGGCCCTGTAATTGACGAGAAAGCACTTGCTGACGCTCTGGCAAGAAATGTAATCGCAGGAGCCGGCCTTGATGTTTACGAGAACGAACCGGAAGTTGAACCCGCACTCAAGACGCTTCAAAATGTAGTATTGCTTCCTCACATCGGCACTGCTACATTCGGAACGCGCAAGGAAATGGGCTTCATGGTAATCCGCAATATTGAGGCGGTGTTCGCCGGAAAAGAACCGCCCCAGATGGTGAGAGTATAAATGAAGGCTGAGGAACTGAAGAAATTACTCCCTCCCCGTCCTGAAGACATGCACAAAGGACACAGGGGAAGGGTACTTATTGCGGGAGGCTCGGTACGTTATCCGGGTGCTCCAGCACTTAGCGCGTTGGGAGCTTTGAGGAGCGGTGCTGGTGTCGTAACATTGCTGTCATTGCAGATGGTATGCTCATTCTGTGCTGCTAGACTGCCGGAAGTGATTTACTGCTTCGATGATGATACTTTCCGCTGGAAGGAACTTGCCTTAGCCCAGAAGAATATTGACGCATTAGTGATAGGGCCTGGACTTGACAGGAGTGTTGCCGCAGAAATCTTCACGTCGAGAATGTGGCGCGAATGGCCGGAAAAGATACTCGTTGACGGGGACGGAATTAACGCTCTTGCAGTTTCACGCGATGACCTCAAGCCCCGTACAGACTCCGTAATGACACCCCATGAAGGCGAGGCAGGAAGACTTCTCGGAATTACTCCCGATCAAGTGAAAGCAGACAGACCAGGCGCAGTTCGTGAGTTGTCGGAACGATGGGGCTGTGTAGTCCTCAAAGGCCATCACACTCTCGTAGCTTCTGGTGATAAATTTGCTGAAATACCTTACGGAGGGCCTGAACTTTCTGTTCCAGGCTCTGGCGATGTGTTATCGGGGTGTATAGGCGCGTTTCTTGCGGGAGGTCTTGACGCATTCGATGCCGCTGTTCTCGGAGTGTCAATACATGGCCTTGCCGGTGAGATACTTTCGCGTGAGGGCGTTGACGGTGTATTGGCTTCAGAGATTGCCGCAACACTTCGTAAGGTCATTCATGCTTTGAGGGCAGGGAAGCAATGAAGACGGAACGGAAGCGCGTGGATTGGGACGCTGAGATACAGAAGACGGAGAATATACGCCGCAAAGGTCTGTTAATGAGCGTACTCAGTTTTGGAATGGCCATAGCGTTCATATTCGGTATAAGCCGTTCAACTGGCACGGATATTGAAATACCCCGTAACGTTTTGTTCGCGGTGGTATTCTGTGTATCGTGCGTAATCTTCAGGGCCGTAATGAAGCATAGGGCAGAGAAACGCAGGAATATTCCCAAACATGAAGACTAACTCGAAGATTTACGTCTCGCATTCTGAGAAAGATACCCGCAAATTAGGCCGTTCTCTGGGAAAAGCATTAGTGCCAGGTGTTGTTGTACTGCTCTATGGGAATTTGGGTGCAGGGAAGACTGTATTAGTTCGCGGAGTTGGCGAGGCATTTGATATTACAGGTGTGAGAAGCCCGTCATTCACCCTCATCAACGAATACGATCTGCCTACCGGAATTTTCATAGTTCATGCGGATCTATACAGGCTTGATTCTGAGGGAGTGAGAGCGATTGGGCTTGAGGAGTATGCAGGTGTCGATGATGCTGTTCTGTTCGTTGAGTGGCCGGAACGATGGGATAATCCGCCAGTCAATGATGTCATGGATATACGCTTTGAGGCTGTCAGCGAGAATGAACGCAGAATTACCATCACTGCCAACGGCGCAAAATCTCAGGAGGTCATGAAGAAGCTATGAATATACTTGCTGTTGACTGTTGCCTGAAGCTGACGGGAACAGCAATAATGACCGGCGGGGTTATTGCCGCGCATGAGCAGGAGGACTTTGGACGCAGGCAGACCTCAGAGCTTCCCCATATGTGTGAGCGTGTCATGAATAGTGCAGGGCTGTCGTGGAATGAACTGGACTACATTGCCATCACCAATGGGCCTGGTTACTTCACTGGTATACGTGTTGGTGCGGCTTATGCTTCGGGGCTGGCGTATGCTTCGGGTGCGAAAGTAATTCCCGTCTCAACACTTAACATGCTTGCTTTCTCTCACAGGAAGAACAGCAATGCCGGAAAGATACTGTCCGTGATTTATGCTGGTCATGGCTTCGTCTATGCGGAATGTAAAGGTTCCCTTGAGGCTGGCGAATATTCTCACGGGCAGGTTATGTCGTGGCTCGGCGAAAATCCTGACGCTGTTATAATCTCAGACAATCCTGAACGCACGGAGCTTGACGCGGAAATGCTGAGAGTTATACCTGATGTAGTGTCGTTGTGCGAGATTGCCGCAGGAATTTTGGACGCTGCCGTTAGCCCTATGGAGCTGAAGATATGCTATTATCGTGCGCCGCAGGGTGCAGTCTGATACATGAAAGGATTGATGATTGACATATGAATACTGCTTTTATCGTTGATGCCATATTGGGCATAGTCCTGATATTCTTTCTTTACAGGGGGCTGGTAAACGGCTTCTCTGGGGAAATTATAGGGCTTGTAGGTTTCTTCGTGAGTACGTTCTGTGCGTGGAAGTTCCTCGATCCTGCCGTAGAATTAGCCTCGCGTTACATTAATGACCCGGCTTTCGACAGAACTATATTATCGCTGGCATGTGGTCTGGCAATATTCTTCACTGTGCAGATAATATTCGCGGTTATAGGCTTCATTCTGTCATGGATGGTGAAAGTTACGCAGCTGTCGCTTACTGACCATATATGCGGAATGATTATAGGCTTCCTAAAGACATGCTTCATCACACTCCTTGTGTATGCCCTTCTGGTTTCGTTCCCAAGAATGATACCTTCTGAATGGATGGAGGAAAGCTGGTTCATGAAGGGAGCTTCATATGTGTGGCCGTATATTCGGGATATGCTCCAGGAACACGGCATAATTGATTTCAAGGCACTTACCGGCGGGATATAAATGCTGATATCGCAGAGTGTTGCAGAAATATTAGAGCTGGATAAAAATTTGCTCCCCTTCCGTGAGAAATTACGCGGCGGATTAGGGGAGTTAATTTTGGCCTCCCTGAAACCGGCAGAGAATTACGATACCTTAAAGGAACGCGAGAAGCTGCTGCGCGAATGGCTTGACCTCACAGACCATAACGGAGAGTTTGCCTTTAACGCAGGACTTGAAGCGGTGTCCCCAATGTTTGAGAACGCTAAGAGGAGCGGCATATTGTCTGGCGAAGAATTGCTGCGTGTCAGGGCGGTATTGCAGTGCGCACGTCATATTCGCGAGGGACTTGCAGGGGTTTCCGAGAAGTACGGGAGCATTGAGGCATTGAGGCGGGGTATAAGGGACTTCACGCCGGAGATTGAGAGCCTTAACATCATTGATGATTACGGCAGACTGAACGACAACGCGTCGCCAAAACTCGCAAATATACGCGCTGAGATTGAAGCACTCAGGAAGACTGGCAGGAGGCTTGCACAGAAACTCTTTGAGGACGCTGACATCATCAATATGCTTCAGGAACGCTCGCTTTCATGGCGTGATGGGAGATTTCTAGTTCTTGTGAGGCAGGAGTACATCAACAGATTTCCCGGCCTTGCGGTTGAACGTTCGGCTTCAGGAAACTCCGTGTACATGGAACCAAAAGCATTATCCCACGTCAACAACAGCCTCATAGTCAGGACGAAGGACGAACAGGACGAAGAACGCGTAATACTGCTTGGTCTTACGAGAAGCATATTGTCCCGCGAAAACGCAGTAATCAATGCCGAAAGGGTAATAGGCACGCTCGATCTGCTATGCGCATGTGATGACTTAATCCGCAACAAGCACTGGGTTATTCCTGAGCTTACCGGACAAAAGTATTTCCGGCTAATAGACGCACGCCACCCGATGTTGAAGGACAAAGCCGTACCTGTCAGCGTGTCATGCGGTGAGAAGTTCAGCACCCTCGTTATCACAGGCTCAAACACCGGCGGAAAAACAGTAACCCTCAAGACAGCCGGAGTGTTAATCGCAATGGCATGGCTTGGGCTTCCAGTTCCAGCGCGGGACGGTACAGTAATCGGGACGTTTGACGCGATATACGAGGACATAGGGGACGAACAGAGCATAGAGCAGAACTTATCGACATTCAGCGCACATTTGCAGAAGATTATACGGATACTGAAACACGCAACATCATCATCGCTTGTTCTTCTCGATGAGCTTGGGGCAGGAACAGATCCTCATGAAGGGGCAGCGTTGGGTGTAGCAATTCTCCAGACCCTAAAGGAAACAGGCTGCATTACCCTCGCAACTACACATCACAACCCAGTGAAGCAGTACGCATTGACGACTGATGGTGTCGAGACAGCAAGCATGGAGTTCGACATCAACAAGCTGGAACCTACGTACAGACTGTTGATGGGGATACCAGGAAGGAGCAGTGCCCTTTTAATCGCGAAACGTTACGGAATGCCGGAGAGTGTCCTTAAACTTGCGCAAGGAGAGCTTGACAGCAGGGAGTTGACGGCAGAGGACATAATGAGCGAACTTAACGAACGCAAAGCCGCACTTGATACCGCAGAACGTGAAGTACATTCGGCCATGCAGGAGGCAGAGACACTCAGGAAGACGTATCAGAGCCGTGTGAAGGAAATAGATTACCAGAGGGACAAGATAATGCAGGCTGCTGACAGGAAAGCGGAGAAGTTCATAGCACAGGCAGAGGAGACCTCGAAGGATATAATCCGCAGCATGGAGGAGGCGGCAAGGGACATAGCACGTAAAGGTTACAATGTTAAGCGCAGAGAGTTGAAGACATTACGGGGAGTTATCGACAAACGCCACCAGAATCGCACCGAACGCGAGATCGAGAACAGTCCGAAACCTTTTGAGCCGGCACCTGGAGTTACAGCGATGGTAGCAGGGAGCGGGATAGTAGGAATAATCAACGAGATACGGAATGGACGCGCATACATGACTGCCGGACCAATGAGTATTGATGTTCCATTGAGCCAGCTTATTGCTACCGACAAGAAAGCTCAGGTTGCTACCCCTCCGCAGGATACAACGAGGCTTCCGCGTCCTGAGAGTGTGCCATCGTCAATAATGGTGCGTGGAATGCTTGTTGCTGAGGCGATGCCGCTTGTTGCGAACTATCTCGATAAGGCTTACAGGTCAAATCACTCTGTTGTTACGGTGATACATGGCAGGGGAGAAGGTATTTTGCGGCGGGAAGTTCATGCTCTGTGTTCAAGACTAAGCTATGTAAAGAGCTACAGGCTTGGCGTTGAGGGTGAAGGAGGATACGGGGTTACGATTGTGGAGTTCAAATAGAAGACAGAAAATTTTTGACAGGCTGAATTTTTGCATGTAGAATATCTCCACTGAATTTTATGAAAAGGAGATTTGCAGAATGATGAATAATTTTATAAATACGCTCGCACTACTATTATGCACTGCGGATCTCCGGGAGTGCAGTAATATCTAGCGCACATTCACAAACATCAAAAGCGATAACTATTCCGGGATCTGAGACAATCATAAAGAGTTTCAGTCCCGGTTTTGTTATGTACAGGAGGAAAACTAATGCATAAAGTAAAGATATTCGACACGACATTACGCGATGGTGAACAGTCTCCAGGCTGCAGCATGAACCTCAGCGAGAAAATCGTCATGGCCCGACAGCTTGAGAAACTCGGAGTTGACATCATAGAGGCCGGATTTGCTATCGCGTCCCCAATGGACTTCAAGAGTATTCAGGCAATCGCAGGAGCCGCCCCAAACTGCACAATCGCCAGCCTTGCACGCGCAAACACACGCGATATTGACGCAGCATGGGAGGCTGTCAAGGACGCAAAGAAGCCGCGCATTCACGTTTTCATTGCAACAAGCGACGTTCACATGCAGTACAAACTCAGAATGACCCGCGAACAGGTGCTTCAGACAATCACCGAAATGGTCTCATACGCAAAGAGCAAGTGTGAGGACATAGAGTTTTCCGCAGAAGATGCCTCGCGTTCAGACCGTGAATTTCTCTCGCAGTGTTTCGCCAACGCCATAGCTGCCGGAGCAACAACAATTAACGTTCCCGACACAGTGGGCTACTCAACGCCGCAGGAAATGGGCGAACTTGTGGGATATCTTCGCGAACATGTCGCAGGAATTGACGGCGTAGATATTTCCGTTCACTGCCATAATGATTTGGGAATGGGTGTGGCAAATTCTCTGGCGTGTGTGAAGGCTGGGGCAACACAGGTTGAATGCACAGTCAACGGGATTGGCGAACGCGCAGGAAACGCAAGCCTTGAGGAGATAGTGATGGCAATACGTACCCGTCATGATTACTACGATGCTGAAACGAACATTAACACGCGTGAAATCTACAAGTCCAGCCGTCTCCTCAGCAACATTACAGGAGTTCCGATATCGCCGACAAAACCCATAGTCGGTGCAAACGCTTTTGCGCATGAAGCAGGCATTCACCAGCACGGAATGATTACGAACGCTCAGACCTACGAAATCATGAACCCAGACGAAATTGGAGTCCCACACAGGGCGTTAGTATTGGGCAAACATTCTGGGAAGCACGCAATCCGTGAGAGGCTTGAAAGCATGGGCTATGAAATTCCTGATGATGAACTGGAAGACATATTCACGCGTTTCAAGAAGCTGGCTGACGAGAAGAAGACAATAACCAGTTCCGACCTTGAGGCATTAACGCTTCACCGCTCTAAGATTTCGCGTCCAGAGGAGAGCAGTGCTTCAACATGCCGTCTCATAAGCCACTCGATAACATCAGGCAGCGACATACCAAAGATTTCCTACGTTAAGCTATCGCGGGACAATAATATCCTTGAGGGTGTCGAATATGGTGCTGGGCCTCTCGATGCTGCGTTCAAGGCCGTGAACAGAATGCTCGGTGTTGACGCTAGACTTGAGGATTTCAGCGTTAGGGCGGTAACGGAAGGTGAAGACAGTATAGGCGAGGCAGTAGTGAAGATTTCCAGTGCTTCAAGCGGGGAAATGTATACGGGTTCCGGAATAAGCACGGATATTGTAGAAGCGTCATTGCAGGCGTATATCAGCGGTATCAACAAGATGTTTGAGGCCGGAGAATAAGGGAAGGAAAGGTTTACGCCCCTTGTGCTTTTTGTGCAGGGGGTAATTATTGCAATGAACATTACTATGCTAGGAACAGGTAATGCCCTCGTAATAGAATGCTACAACACCTGCTTTGTCCTTCATGACGGCAATAAAAGGCTTCTTGTCGATACCGGCGGCGGAAACGGAATACTTCATCAGCTGAAACATTCAGGCTTCCAGCTCACTGACATTCACAGCATCTTCATCACCCACAGCCATATAGACCACATACTCGGAATAATATGGGTAATTAGAATTTCCGCTCAGCTCATGAACAGGGATATGTTTGACGGGGACATTAACATTTATTCGCACGATGAAGTTATCACGCTCATTGATGATATGGCACAAAAATTACTGCTTCCATATCAGTATGATTTTGTGGGAAAACGCATTCACTTTCACATAGTCATCGACAATGAGACAAGAAACATAACCGGCCATGATGTGAAATTCTTTGACATTCATTCGGAACGCACAAAGCAATTCGGTTTTGTGATGGGTTATGGTGATGGCAAACGTCTGGCTTTCTGCGGAGATGAACCGTGCCATACATCATGTGAACGTTACGTGTCGGGTTCTGACTGGCTGATACACGAGGCTTTCTGCCTTTACTCTGAGGCTGATACTTTCAGGCCATACGAGAAACATCATTCTACCGTGAAGGACGCATGTATTCTCGCTGAAAGATTGGGGGTAAAGAATATTCTGCTGACACATACGGAAGATACTGACCTTTCGCACAGGAAGGAACGTTACACTGAGGAAGGCAGACGGTATTTTGGCGGGAACATCTTTATCCCTGATGATTTGGAGACACTGACGCTCTGAAGCACTCAAGGAATTTTGTTGCAGCTTTCGACAGAACGGCATTCTTTTTCCACGCAAGCACTAACTCTGCCTTAATCTCAGGCAACAATGGAACGAATACTAGACCGCTGTCCCCTCCAGTTCTGATTATGCCCTCAATCGTGATGAGTATCCCTAAGCCTTCCCGAACCATAACGGAAGCATTATAGGCCAAATTGTGAGTACCAGCGATATTCAGTTTGCAAGCAGAACCCCCAAGCCACTCGGAAAATTCCCCTTGTTCCATCGCCTGATGTGAGAATAGCAGCTCCCTTGCCCGTATGTCATCAGGGGATACGCTCTCACGTTCTGCAAGCTCATCATCACAGCGCATAATCACGCCCCATCTGTCAGCGTCTGGAAGGTTAATGCACTCGTACTTCTTCAAATTGACTTTTCCCACGAACAGCCCAAAATCCGTCAGTCCCTTATCGAGTTTGTCTCCAACGTCCTCTGAGTCCCCGCTAATCATTCTGTATCGTATTGACGGGTACTTTCTGCGAAGTTCAACAAGCACCCTGCCGATATGCCTTACACCTGCTGTTTCTCCCGCGCCTATGTAGACTGTCCCGCTAATCTCCGTGCCTTTAAGTTCGGTTAAAGTTTTCTCCTCAAGGTCAATAATCTCTTCCGCACGTTTCTTCAGAAGCATACCTTCTTCCGTCAGTCTTATTCCGCACCTCTCACGGATATAGAGTTTTCTTCCGAGTTCGTCCTCAAGGTCAGCGAGTTGTCTCGAAAGTGATGGTTGTGTTATGTGAAGCCTCTTTGCCGCCCTCGTAATGTTTAGCTCTCTTGCCGCCTCAAGAAAGTAACGCAGTAATCTTATTTCCATTCCTAAATTATTTCCTCCCTGCATTTAGCTGACTGTTTCTCGTAATCTGAAAATCTTTTATTACATGATATATTTTTTCTGGAATATTTCAAATATTAATATAGGCATTAGACATTTTATGAGCATACTGCGATAATTCACCCATCATTTCCCAAAGGAGGAACATACTAATGATTAGGACTTTAGCAGGTGCGTTAATGCTTCTTGCTTTTGCCGGTACAGCTATGGCGGCAGACATTGAGGATTTCGGCGAGAACACGAGGGTCTTCAAGGCATATCCTGAAATTACCGTGAAGAAAGCGCACTTCCATAACCGTTACGGCATTGACCTTACGGGAGATATGTACTTCCCCAAAGATTTCGACGCGTCAAAGAAGTATGCGGCTATTGCGGTTGCAGGGCCATTCGGTGCTGTAAAAGAGCAGGTGTCAGGTCTCTATGCTCAGGAGATGGCGAAAGCAGGGTTTGTTGCCATTGCGTTCGACCCGTCATTCACAGGCGAGAGCGGAGGAGTTGCGCGTTATGTTCCATCGCCCGAAGTAAACACTGAAGATTTTTCGGCAGCTGTGGACTTCCTCAGTGTAAAGGATTATGTTGACCCTGAACGTATCGGCATAATCGGCGTATGCGGGTGGGGCGGAATTGGCCTCAACGCGGCGGCTGCTGACACAAGGATTAAAGCGTCAGTAATATCAACAATGTACGACATGAGCAGGGTAGCCCGCAACGGATATTTTGACGCGAGTGACTCGGCAGATGTCCGTTACAGCATGAAGAAAGCAATGAATGACCAGCGCACCAAAGACTACAAGGCCGGAACATACGCGAGGTCAGGCGGAGTTGTTGACCCATTGCCGGAAGATGCACCACAGTTCGTGAAGGATTACCATGCCTACTATAAGACACCGAGAGGGTATCATGCAAGAAGCGTAAACTCTAACGAGGGCTGGACGGTAACAGGTTCACTTCCGATGATAAATATGCCAATGCTGACCGATGTTGGGGATATTCGGAGCGCAGTTCTGATAGTTCACGGCGAGAAAGCACATTCCAGGTACATGGGTGAGGATACGTTCAAGCGTCTCAAGGGCGGCAACAAGGAACTTATGATTATTCCCGGAGCTTCACACTGCGACCTTTACGACAACATGGAAGCTATACCGTTCGCAAAGATAACCTCATTCTTCAACACATACCTGAAGTAATTTCATAACTGATAACATTTGCCCCGTTGGTGAAAAACCTGCGGGGTTTAATTTTTATGCGGCGGATTGAGATTGCATGTTCAGGCAGGGTAGATAGTTATTCCAGCCTCAAAGAACATCTCATATACAGGCGATTTGATTTACATTCATAAAATAAAGATAATGTTATTATTAAATTAACTATCGGGAAAGGTTTAGAAGTTAAAAACTATTCTACAAAATTTTTACGGGGTGAGTGAATATATATGGCTGAGATAGGACGCCGCTTCAGGGGTAAAATTCC
>CALAUZ010000268.1 GCA_937892105.1 uncultured Fretibacterium sp.
AAAGGAGGAAAAGTAATGCAAATATTGAAGGCAACGGACATAACGACCGGTAAGCTGACGGGCTTAATCTACAGTATTCCCGGAATGGGTAAAACGACACTGCTGGGGAAACTCCCCGGCCATACGTTAATAATAGACGTGGACAAAGGGACAAGCGTTCTGCGAGGCAATCCGAACGTGGACATAGTGAGGCTCTCAGAAAACCTGCATGAGTTGCCTGAAATACTGAAAGAGCTTCAGTGCAAGTGTGAATACGACAACGTGTGCTTAGACTCACTGAGTGAACTTGAGCGCGGGCTTTTAGCATATTACGGACGGACAGGGAAGTTAGACGGAGTGCCAGACATCGGGAGCTATCAGCGAGTGGACTACAAGATAATCGACTGGTGCAGGCAGTTTCGAGCGTTGGCGTGTAATGTGTTTTTCACAGCCTGGGAGGCGCAGAAAGAGATCACTGCGCAAACCGGCGAAAAATACTCCCAGGCTCGTCCAATGTTGAGGGAGAAGAACACGGACAATGTTTGCGGACTTTGTGATCTTGTTGGGCAGATAGTGATGAACCCCAAGGACGGAGAACGTTACGTACGTCTTGAGGGAACGCAGTCTGCAATAGCAAAGGACAGAATATACAAGCGTCAATACTGTCTGCCTGAGGAGTTATTGAATGAGGAAGTGCAGAAGGTATGAATGTGCGAATTGCGGTTATGAGCGAGCACGCTGGCATATATACCTGACGGAGATACGAAGCTCTAAATGCGAGAAATGCTATGTGGAATACATGAACGGCTATATACATGTAAGGGAGTTTCATCTGCATGAAGAAGGCCAGAAAAAACAGTAAGCAGGCGTATCGAGAATTGATGAAGGTGCTGAACTTTGCGAAGTCGCCTAGCCTACATCCCAAGCCTGTAATTCAGCCTAAGCCAAAAGAGCCTCAAAGGTTTAAGGAGGGACAAGAATACAGGATACGAGCATTGAAATTGGGGAAAGCAGATAAAGGAGACCATTGGGAAGCAGAATGCCTTTTTCGTTATGAATGCAAAACCGGGATACATTACGTATTCCGCGAGGTACGAGGTGGCTGGATACGAACATACACGGACGCACAGCTAGTAGGCAAAGTTATAGAAGAGGTGAGGCTTTGAAAACTGATTGCGTTTATTCCCCTATATGTCAAATGTGGATTAACCAAATAAGAGATACCGGCGGCTTCTATATCCACAGGTGCAGAGATTGTAAACATTTCCTTGAACGTAGGGAGTTAGTCAAAAGCATTACAGGCTACTCTCAGATCGTGAAGAGTTTCTTGGAAGGAGCTTGAAAATGACCGGCCAAGTACTAGCGCAGAATATGAGCCGAATGTTTAGTGAACGCATGAGGCTTGGTATGACACGCAAGGATACGGCGACAGCGGCAAAAGTATCTGAGCGAGCAATAAAGAAGTTCGAGGAGGGGATTTGCTACCCGACGAAAGGAACATACAACGAGCTAGCTAAAGTTTTTGGCTGGGAGGTCTGGGAATGAATGGTCTATCATGGTGCACCCTATCAAGGGAACAGCTAGGAGAGAGAAGAATGATGGAAGTAATCCAGAGTGAAGACCTGCGATACTGCCCCATTTGCTTGAAGTTAAACAGGCACGTAAAAGGGCGATTGCTCAAAACGAATCTAGGATATGGCGCAGACTGCCCACGATGCCCAAGAGCCACACATTTGCATGACAGCATTGAAGAGGAAATAGCAGAGTGGAATAGTAGATTGGAGTTTGATAATCAATGAGAGCAAAAACAATAGACCGTTTAGCTCTAACGCGAGAAAAGTTCGGGAGCAAGCTGAAGTATGGTGAAGAGTTCTTAGGCGCGGCTAAGGGCAATCCTAAAAGTGTCGGGGAACAGGTTATAGATGGGCTGGATAAGACTATAGAGGCTGATAGAACCATTCATCAGCATCGTGAAGGCTATAGCATTTGCCCGTCTTGTGAACAAGAAACACTCATTCATGAGGACGGCTGTATGCACTGCCGCTCTTGTGGATGGTCGGCTTGCGGTTAGGAGGAGAAAAACTTGATAGCTATAAATTCAGCCCTTGGAGTGCTCGTATTTCTTGTATGTTTTGCGCTGTTCGCGAATATCATGGTCAGTCTTCGAATGTACATACTCTACCATCGAAGCATAGATATTCTTGTATGTGCGCATGACTGGCTGGAAAAAGTACGTCTAAGGGAAGAGCAGGAAATCAAGGGACAAGAAGGAACAGATTAATCATCCAGACGACTAACCTAAACTTCAACTTAGGCAATTTAGAGAAGTATCTGATGCGGCGATGGGAAACTAACGGCTATTGAAAAAGCACAGTGGTACTTAAGCCGCGAAAATGAAAGGAGTAAAAGCAATGATAGAGTGGAGATTTAACCCCGAGGACTACAACCCCAATCGTTTTGAGCTAGTGCCGCCCGGAGATTATCGAGTGCGGATCGAGAACGCGGAGGAGCAGACCTCTAAAAGCGGCTACCCGATGATAAAGATGACGCTGAAGGTGAGCGGTTACAACGGAAGTATCTGGGACTACATGGTGTTCATGAACGACAGCCCTGACCGTATCCGAATGACGAATGACAATCTAGGTCGAATATTTGACAGCTTCGGAATTCAGCCAGGCGACCTGAACCTAGAACACTGGAAGGGTAAGGTAGGAGCAGCAGCAATTAAGAATGAACCCGACAACAAAGGGAACATGCGAGCGTCAGTGAACTACTTTATCCAGCGAGAGAAACAGGACAGTCTGCCGATGTGGCAGGAGCATAGGGCAGCGCAGGTGAACCCAGAAATGGTGAGTCCCGATGAACCGATTCCGTTCTAACGAGCAGTTAAGTTTTTTGCCGCAGCTGAAGCCGAAATATCAACTCAGGCCGTATCAGGAAGAGTGCCTCGCGTCAATCCCCGACGCGGGGGCTTTTCTTATCTGTATGGCTACGGGACTCGGCAAGTGCTTCGCGCCCGGAACGCCTATCTTAATGTATGACGGACATATAAAACCTGTAGAGCAAATTCAAGAAGGAGAACTTGTAATGGGAGCAGATAGTACCCCTCGCCGAGTAGTAGGACTAGCACATGGCAAGGAAGAGATGTTCAAAATAGTTCCTGTTAAAGGTGAGCCTTACGTTGTTAATGCTAGCCACATATTAAGCCTAAAAATTACTGGCATGAGCAATTATCGGCAGAAATACATTTTGGATAGCTTAGGGCAAAGATATACAGGAGGTGATCTTTGTAACATCTCTGTGCGTGAATACTTAAAATGCTCAAAAACCTTCAAACATGTAGCTAAAGGCTGGCGTACTGGAGTTGATTTCTCTAAGCAGAATGTAAAGATACCCCCTTATATATTGGGTTTATGGCTTGGTGATGGGAATAGCAGAGCCACAGCTATAACTACAATGGATCAAGAAGTTGTAGATGCTTTTACAGAGTATTGCGAGGCTAATTCCTTAATTATGCGTCCTGCATTATATCAGAGTTCAGGTAAAGCTATAACGTACCTCATAAAAGGTAAATATACTGGTTGGGGTTGTAATAAGCTAAAGACCGAACTTGAACGTTATCAGCTTATGCAAAACAAACATATTCCTCATGAATACTTAATCAATGATTGGAGAACACGAATTGAATTGCTAGCAGGTCTTCTTGACGCTGATGGGTACATTGTAGATGGTTGCGTATTTGAGATAGCAACTTCGAGTGTCGTAATGCGCGATGACATATTATTTCTAGCGCGTAGTCTTGGTTTTGCTGCATACAGTACTGATAAGGTTGTCAAAGGGAAAACTTATTATCGCATTAACATATCAGGAGATACACACTTAATACCTACAAGGATTCCGCGCCGTCAAGCGAGTGTACGAAGTCAGAGAAAGAATGTTCTTCATACAGGGATAAATGTGGAATCTGTCGGTATTGGCGAGTATTTCGGTTTTGAACTTGAAGGAACTGACAAATTGTTCTTGTTAGGAGATTTTACAGTAGTTCATAACACTGTAACGTTTTCGCGTATTCCACGTAAAGGTCGAATGTTGATACTCTCGCACCGAGATGAGCTAGTGCATCAGCCTGCGAAATACTTTGATTGCAGCTTTGGAGTAGAGCAGGGAGTAGAGACCTCACACGGTGAAGAAGTAGTGAGCGCGTCTGTACAGTCCCTAGTACGTCGCTTGCATAAGTTCAAGGCTGATGATTTCGATATAGTAGTTTGTGATGAAGCGCATCACTCGCCTGCGCCAACATACAGAAAAATCTTTGACTACTTCAAGCCTAGATTGCTATTAGGCTTTACCGCGACCCCGAACCGAAATGATGGAGTAGGTCTGAAGGCGATATATCAGGACATAATCTTTGAACGCAATCTGAAGTGGGGTATAGAACACGGCTACCTAAGTAATATCCATTGTCTGCGAGTGGATATAGGCGTGGATCTGCGGCACGTAGCGCAACGCTTAGTGGACTATGCGCCAGATGATTTGGAGCGAGCAATCAACATCGAGAGTGCGAACAAGGCGATAGCGGAAGCGTACAGGTTATATGCGAAGCCTCCAGTGCTGATATTTTGCGGTCAGTAGCGCATGCGGAAGCGTTAGCGAGTCATATATCCGGAGCAGTAGCAGTACGAGGCGGCGAGGACAGGAGTGAAACGGTGCAGGCGTTCAGTGATGGGAAGATCCCCTGCTTGACGAATTGCATGGTATTCACGGAAGGGACAGACTTGCCAAACGTGCAGACGGTAATAATAGCGCGCCCCACAAAGAATGTGAGTCTATATTGTCAGATGACGGGTCGAGGAACGAGGTTATATCCCGGCAAGGAATATCTAACGCTGATAGATTGTGTAGGAGCATGTGATGAAGCCGACCTATGCACCGCGCCTTCATTGCTCGGACTAGATATAGATAACGTACCCGCCTCTCAGCGCAAAAATCTTACCGGAGACCTGTTCGACTTACCGGAGCTGATAACAGAGCTTGAGGATACGCCGGAAGCATGGATAAGGAACGTAGAACGTGTCGATTTATGGGCACGGCGTAATAGCTATGACATGCATGGAGTGAACTATTTCCGGCTGCCAGATGGAAGTCTAGTACTGAGTGAACCGAAGCTGAAAATTCCAGCAGAGGACAGCTTAGGTCGAATAATGTGGGAAGGCCGTCCCGAATCCGCGCAGAAAGTATTTGACGCAGTATATGAGGACTTGCAGAAGAATTATTCGCACAAGCGTCCATTGTGGGATTTGAATTTGACGCGCAGCTGGGGCGAAACACCTGCTACAGAAAAGCAGAAGGTGTTGATATGCAAGTATATTCCAAACTATGAAGTAGATGGCCTGACTAAATTTGAGGCAGCGCAAATTCTGACTCGATGTATGGCGACCGGTTCGGCATATGAGCCGCCAACAGAAAAGCAGAAATATTTTCTGAGGCGGAACGGTTACGACGTTGAAGGTCTGAGCAAGTATGACGCGATGAAACTAATAGGGAGGTTGAAGGCAGAATGACAGATACATTACAGGTATTTGACTACAAGGGATCAAGTATACGCACTGTGCTTATTGACGGTGAAGTGTGGCTTGTCGCTAAGGACGTTTGCGGTGTTCTTGGTATTCAGAATCACAAAGACGCTATTTTAGCTCTTGATGATGATGAAAAACGTGGGGTAGCTATTACCGACTCCATCGGCAGAGAGCAAATCACGAATGTCATCAACGAGCCGGGATTATACAAGCTCACATTCAAGAGTAGAAAGCCCGC
Source organism: uncultured Fretibacterium sp. (assembly GCA_937892105.1). The sequence continues at coordinate 5,794 of CALAUZ010000268.1, forward strand.
CGCAAAGGAGTTCACTCGCTGGGTAACTCATGAAGTACTGCCACAGATCCGCAAGACTGGTTTCTACGTTGCGCCAGAAATCAAGGGAGCAGGAGATGAGCAAGAACCTCTGAATATCCGCGTGCGTATAGCAGGAATCCTCCAGAGGTTAGCGTTACAGGTATCAGACGAGGCTATCCGAGACCACATCAACCGCAAGTCGTATACGTATGCGACCGGCGAGACTTTACCAGACTCAGAGCCAAAGCCGAAAGTTGCTCCCGTCAAGCACAATCCTCGCCACTGGACAGCACAGCAGATAGGAGCGTATCTGAAATGGCCGCCTGACGCAGTAATGCACCGAGCGGAGAATCTAGGCCTCACGAAGAAGCCTATAAATGGTTACTGGGACGGAGAAAAGTGGTATTTCAGCAAGGAAGACCGCCAGAAATTCCTAGACCTAGTGAGAGCTAATATAGTGAAGATAGAAGGCGGCTATGAGTATTACGAGAACGGGTATAAACGCATAAACTGGAGCTATGACCCAGATGCGGTGAGGATTTGAGTTTGAGGCCGAGTTATCCCGCCTGAGCAAGTACCTTAATGCGAACGGAATCCATATGCACAAGAATCACGCCCGTCGAACAGAACAGGGAGTGTACCTAGAAGGTGAACCGTTCGACTACGAAGTGCTATCCGGTGGGGTGCTGCACTGCTTTGACGCGAAAGAATGTGCAGGGCATAGATGGAGCTTAAATAATGCGAAGTTGAGCCAACTGAATAATTTGCTTGTGTGCCAGAAAAACGGAGCACAGGCATATTTTTTAGTGTGGTACAGGGATGAGAACGCCATAATCCGCTACGACGCAGAATTAATAAAGCAGAAGCTAGCGGACGGCGTGAAGAGTGTAACTCCAGAGGAGGGAGTCAAATGGGAGTGGACAGAATTGGTTACATCAAGGACAAGTACAGCGTCCTAGACTATGCGCGGGATGTATTAGGTCTTCCCGTGAAGAAGAGCGGAGATCGCTGTATGTCGATAGCCCCCGGTGAGCATCATACAAATAACGCGTTTGTGGTGTTCAATGATTGGTGGTATGACTTCAGCGCAGGGAACGGCGGAGACGTGATAGACCTTTGCGCAGTAGCTAGGCACGGAGGCGATAAGGGAGCAGCAATCCGTGAGCTAGCCGGAGATTACGGCTACAGCGTAGAGTGGGAAGAGTACACGCAAACCCTGAACAGCAAGATAGCATACTTTCACAGCCAGTTGCGGGAAGCCGACCGTCGTTATCTTTATCGCAGGGGTATCAAGAAGGCGACCGTAGACCGATTACGCATTGGCTATGACCCACAGGAAGACCGTCTGATAATCCCGTATTATAAGAACGGCTATGTAGCGTATTACGTAGGACGCGACAGGAGCGGAAATCCTGAAGCCTCAAAATACAAGAAGGCAAGGCTTGACGGCCTGAACGAGAATATAGCGTGGGGACTTCACACGTTCGAGCCGAAACACCGAGAAGATGCACTACTTATTGTCAGCAACCACCCAGAAATTGACAAGGAGGGTGTGTCAAAAAGAGACACTTCCGTGTCAAAAAGTATCCTAGAAAAGTTCTGTATTATTACGGAGGGAGCATTTGACGCGCTGTCGTTCGAACAAGAGGGCTTTAAGGTACTTTCACCGATAAGCGGATACTTCAACAAGTCAGCCCTAAAACAGGTAATTGGTCTGTGCAAAACTCAGGATTGCGTGTATATCTGCTTTGACAGCGACAAGGCTGGCACGAAATTTCAGGTGAATATGGCACAGCTACTATTCCCGCCACCGTATAAAGTTTGTGTGCGGAATATTGCCAGAAGGCTACAAGGACATAAGCGAGTACTATGAGGCAGGGGGCGATTTGTTTGCTCTCGTGGAGTCGGCCAAGCCCGGAATATCGATACTAGCGGCGCACATAACCAACCGCGATGAACTGAAGAAGTTTGTGTACGAGGCAGCAAGATTTGTTGATGAGGCTGATTTAGTGGAGCTATTTGACAATCTGACGCAGTTCCCAAAAACGTGGCTATCTGCAGTGCTGAAGAAAGCCCTTCGTCCACCAATCGAGAAGATGATAATTCAGGAGATAACGAAGGCGCGAAGCCTGAAATATGTAGAAGGCTTAGGATTCTACGAGTACACGCACGGAGTGTGGGAGAAGCGTGCAGATAACCTAATCAAGAACTATTTAGCGGAGATATTAGGATACTGGGCAAGTGGCGGCAAGCTGAATAGTACCCTGCAATACCTGAAAGCTGAGACGACAACTGAGGAACTTTTTAACCGTAAAACGATCTTCAACTTTCGGAACTGCATCCTAGACCTGCCAACTGGCGAACAGCATGAACACAATGAAAGCTACATGAGCAGTGTGCAGGCCAAGTTCGACTATGCCCCAAATGCTGATTGCGTACGCTGGAAGAAGTTTATCCGTGAAATTATGGCGGAGCGAGAAGCGTCAATGCTTCTGCTGCAGGAAATGGTAGGTTATTGCTTATACACAGACAGCTCATTGCAAAAGTGCTTTTTCCTGATGGGAGACGGAGCGAACGGCAAAAGCGTATTCCTGAACGTTATCCGAGCGGTATTCGGAGAAGCGAACGTATCGAACGTAGAGATGAGCAGCTTGATAGAACCATTCCAACGCATAAATCTCATCAACTCTCTAGTGAATATCAGCACTGAGACCAGCTCAAACGTGAAGGGAGCAGAGAGCATCTTTAAACAGATAGTAGTGGGCGACACAATAAACGGGTGCTATAAGAACAAGGACTTTGTGAACTTCAACCCTCGCTGTGTAATGATTTCCGCCTGCAATGAATATATCAAGTCGCGAGACACAACCTCAGGATTTCTGCGGCGAATATGCTTCATAGATTTTCCGTGCAAGTTCGAAGGAGATAAGGCAGATATCGAGCTGGAAAGCAAGCTGAAGACAGAAATGCCCGGCATCTTCAACTGGGCGTATGAGGGCTACAAGCGGCTGTGCGAGCAAAAGAAGTTCACAGAGACCCCAGAGCAGCAGGTAATGATGGAAGAGTTCATCCAGATAATGAACCCCGTAGCAGCATTTATCCGAGAAAGCCTTAGCGACAGGGTAGGGCGTATAGAGCGCAAAGCACTTTACGAGGAATATACGGCCTGGTGCAAGAGTGCTGGTCATGAAGCCCAGAGTCGAAACAAGTTCATGCAGAGTTTCCGTAAGACGATTCAACAGCTAATGCCTCACGTAGAGGAAAAGAAAGTAATGGGAGTACGATGTTTTGAGTTTGGTTTTCGTCCTATGAGCGATTTTGTAGATGAAAATCAAGACTAAGGAATTTCTAGAAGAGTTATCGCGCTGGGACATCAAGGCGGAGTATGACTGGGGACGCATTATTCTTTGTGAAGGCAATGATGAAGCCCGTGCATATTACGTCGAAATGCTCAAGAAGAGTCCCGAATTTGAGGGAGCGTTAATCTGGGAGCTAGCTCAAACGGATGAGAACATCATGTACGAAATAGAGGAACGTCGAGCGATAATTTGGGTAGAGAGTGGAGACGATTCAGTGAGGACAGCGATAATGTGTAATATTCCTCATTGACACGCGTAAAAATTACTTATACATAGTTTACGTAAGTAATTAACACATATGCTACTAAATGCACCTATTCTGCCCCAACTTTTGACCTACCTTCTTTCCTTGCTATTACTACATTTCTTTTACTTTAGGGGCAAAGGGGCAAAAGAAGAGAGATAAAGTAGAGAAAAAATGAAAGAAAGGATAGGAGGCTATGTAAAAGATATAAATATACAGGTAATAAGTAGAAAAAGAGTGCCCCTAAATTTATTGAGGCAAAAGGCTTGATACAGCTATATTTTGTATGGGGCAGAAGTAATTTTAGGACTTTTGCCCTAAAATTTGAAAGGAGACGCAGAATGAAGCAGAAGGATAAATTCAGGTACGCAGAAAAGTGCCTTTACGAGTACAAGCGGAATGTAGCTGGTCTGAAGGTGTTGCGAGAGGATTTGCGAGTGATACAGACAGGTTTAGACGTTCAAGCACAGAACTATCAATACGCGTTATGCTTTACAGGCGAAGTCTCAAATCCAGTACATACAAGGGTAGAGAAGATCGAGAGTATCCAGGATCGTATACGTTATCTCGAGCGATGGACGACCCCGATAACGCAGATGATAGAGGATTTAACGGCGGAAGAGGTGCTAGAGTACTCGGAGAATAAGAATCTCATGGAGATATTGAGCTTGATGTACTTCGGGAAGAATCCTCCTGAGTCGATAATGGAGAAGATGAAGATAACGCGGAGTTCATTTTTCCGAATTCGCCGTGAGCTAGTGAATACGACGATAAGCTACCTAGCACTCTAGTGATACAAAAATGGCACGATTTTGGCACGAAATTGACACTTTGAATACATTTTACAAAGGAGAGTCGTGATAAGCTAATAGCATTCGAAAATGGTACGTACGGTATGTAAGAAGAACAGCTCTTTTGACGGTCGCAAGGGAGCTGTTTATTAATGAGGAGGTGTAGAGGATGAGAATCGAGAGTAAGGAAATATCAGAATTAATACCAGCCCCGTACAATCCGCGTAAAGATATTCAGCCTGGAGATGTGGAGTACGAGAAGCTGAAACGATCATTGCATGAGTTCGGATATGTTGAGCCAGTAATCTGGAATGCTCAAACCGGGCATGTAGTAGGCGGACACCAGAGATTAAAAGTTCTCCGTGAACTTGGAGAGACAGAAATAGATTGCGTGATAGTGGACTTGACGGATGCGGAAGAAAAAGCCCTGAACATAGCCTTGAACAAAATTAGCAATGATTGGGACATTGAGAAACTCGAAGCCTTACTGCGAGACCTTCAGAGCACAGACATAGATATATCGCTGACCGGTTTTGACTTGGAGGATATTGACGCACTACTAAATGTTGAGGAGATTGAAGAAGAAGATGAAGGTTATTACGGCGATGAGCGGGAAAAAACGTATAACCTTTATCGTCTTCATGAATACGATGAAGCGAGGACAGCCGGATATTATCAGTTCCCTACTCTTAAGGCATGCCATTATGTACCAGATGAGTTGATAGGCTTTAACTATGTGAAGAGCTGGAAAGGACAGCGTGAAGGCTTAGGAGTGCATTTTTTCATAGACGATTACCAGTTTGAACGAATATGGCGTAGTCCTTATGAGAATATCGAGCGTCTGAGAGGATTTAGTTGTGTACTGACACCAGATTTTTCGACGTACTCAGATATGCCGATGGCGATGAAAATCTGGAACATATACCGTGCGCGATTGATAGGGCAGGTAATGCAGGACGCAGGGCTGAATGTGATACCAGCATTGAGAGATTTAGGAGACGGGACACGAGATTTCTGCTTTGATGGGATAGCGTCAGGGGGAGTGTATGCAATATCTACAGTTGGAGTGTGTAATACAGATGAGGACTTCAAGAGATTATGTCGCGATGAAGTTTTAGGGATCATTGAGAGGGTGAAGCCAGAATGCTTAATAGTGTACGGCTCAGTGAGGACAATGGGCTATGACTTTGAAGGAGTGCCAGTGAAATATATAGCTTCCCGTCAGTGGGATAAAAGGGAGTGAAGAGAATATAGATGCCAAAAGGGAACAGCGGTATAAAGCGTGGCGGGAAGAAGCAAGCATCTAAGAAAGAGGAAACATTTGCATGGCCTGGTCTTGGAAAAATGTCCTCAGAAGCGTTGAGAGCAATATTAGGAGCATCAGTTGGGACAAAAATACAAGTGAATGTGATAGGTTTTGGTTCATACGGTACATCAGAGTATGAAATAACATTACATGGAATGAGTAAAAAGATGCTTAGTTATAGGCATAAGCACGGAGATGGTTATCATAAACCTTTGGTGTTATCGAAAGCGAATATCAAGAAGAAGTTAAGTAGTGCAGAATTGACGCTGATTTATCCTAATGTTTAAGTATGAGAGGTAAGGGCAAATGCCTAAAGGGAATAGTGGAATAAAACGGGGCGGCGGTAAGTCAGGTGCAAAAAGTGAACCTACGGTGCGTGGAGTGCCGCAGTCTAAGATAGACCAACTAAGAGGAGAGCGGGATCATATACCTTCATCACAATATACGTGGCAAGTAATTAGAGATGATTACGCTAGAGTTGGAATTACTATTACGGAAGAAGAAGCTAAATATATAAAGCGAGCTGTTGGAGATTATACATGTGGACATGATACGGATATGCGTAAGGCATTGCGTTTGAAGCAAACAGGGCGTGAGCATGATTTGACATCTGAGCAGAAGATATATCTTAAGCAGTATGAAGCAATAGCAGAGTATTGTAAAGTAGCTCCTGTCCTGCCTTCAAGCAAGCACAGCATAATATACAGGGGAATAAAACGATCAACAATAACGCCTCAATATACAGCAGGTATACTTGCTTTGAAAAAAGGAGACACATGGAATGTTGATAGTATGCCAACATCGTTTTCAACTAAAATAGGGATAGCTATGGGTTTTTCCCACCATAATGGGAAAAATGGCATAATAATACATATGCCAACTGCGAAGATGAAAAACACGCCATCAATTATGGGTTTATCACATTATCAGGGTGAGTACGAAGCATTTGTTGCTGATTATAACTGGAAAGTAGCGGGTATCTCAGATCAGAGTAAACAAGGTGATGGATATTATCATATTTATTTGGAGAAACCATAAGGATTACGCTATTATTTTGATGTCATAATGTGTTATGTTAATAAAATTTAGAGGAGGTATGCTAATTATGACAAAAGCAGAGCAGCGCAAGGTTTTTATGGAGCTTCGTGATATGTGTAAAAATCCGAAGTTTGAGCAAATTGGGGGTATGACGTTTAGTAAGGGCGAGGAATATTCTCGTATATATAGTGGACTAGAAAAGACAGGTAATCTTGATGTTAATTATGCTGATAACCTAAAGAATAATGATGGTTATGAGCTTGCTGCTAATCCTGAGAAATTGACATTCAAAGAGTGTTGTACTGTATTGACGTTTTTGCTTAGAGCAGAACATTGGTCTGAGGGTGCTTTTACAGAAGCACTTGCTGATGGATCTGTATATAAAGTTTTGTCACGATTGGTGGAAGCTATGTAATGAAAATAAAGATTGCCATATGTTCGGCAATTCTTGGCGTATGGGAAGGGAGGAAAGATAATGAGCTATGTCAAAGGGCGGACGTAAGAGCAAGTATGACCCTGCAACGACACCCGCGAAGGCTGAAGAGTACGCACGAGACTTACTGACAGATGCACAGATAGCAGCTCAACTAGGAATAAATCAGGCGACATATTACACTTGGCAGAATAAGTACAGCGAGTTTTCAGAGGCGATAAAGCGCGGAAAGTCCGAAGCCAACAGGGATTTAGTGGATGAGATGAAGAAATCTGCTAAAGGGTACTATGTGGAGGAAGAAGAGACAGTAGTATACCTAGACCGTGACAAGCAGCCTAAAAGTTACAGCAAAGTAGTGAAGAAACGATATATTCCGCCGTCAACAACCACACAGATATTCTTAGCGAAGAACCGAATGCCTGAAGATTACCGAGATGTGCACCGTCAAGAAGTGGATATGCGCGGGCAGTTGCAAGTGAGTACACTAGCAGATTTGATGATGGAGGAGTTCAAGAATGTCCAGAACGAAGAAACCTCCGAAGGTACAGAACCGACTACAACCCCAAACGATTAAAGCCGCATTCCGAGAAAAACTCCAAGACCCTGAATATTTCACCCGAAAGATACTCAACAAAACACTATGGCCAGTGCAGGCCGAGATTCTCCGTTCAGTAAGGGATAACCCGCGAACGGCTGTGCGCTCATGTCATGGAATAGGTAAGACGTTTACGGCGGCGATGTGCATACTGTGGTTTGTGTATACGCACCCGAAGGCAATAGTGTTGAGTACAGCCCCTACATGGAGGCAGGTAGAGAAACTAATCTGGAAGGAGATACGAGCGGCCTATCGTGAAGCAGTAATCCCATTGGGAGGAAATCTGCTGCCGAAGACCCCTGAATTGCACCTGATACATGATGAATGGTATGCAGCCGGATTAAGCACGAACGAGCCAGACAGGTTTCAAGGCTTCCATGAAGAGCATATTTTAGTGATAGTAGATGAAGCAGCCGGAGTGAATCTAGAGATATACGAAGCAATCGAAGGAATATTGACGAGTTCTGGAGCGCGTTTACTTCTGATAGGCAACCCGACAGCAATAGGAACGCCATTCTATGACGCATTCACGAAGCCCGGATATAGAACGTTCCATGTAAGTGCATATGACACACCGAACTTCACAGAGTACGGAATAACGCCAGAAGATATAGGCTCTGACATGTGGCAGGACAAAGCGAAAAGCATACCTTATCCGAGGTTGATAACGCCCCAATGGGTGTCAGACCGTTTCAAGACATGGGGCGAAAACTCTGCGCCGTATCAAGTGCGAGTGATGGGTAATTTCCCGCAGCAAGGCGAGGATACATTAATACCGTTGCTGTGGATAGAACTAGCGATGGAACGCTGGGAAGAAGCCCCCGAAGGTGCAGATGTTCAGGTAGGCGTTGATGTAGCGGCGTATGGCAGTGATAAGACAGTGATAGCAGTGCGTAAGGGGGATAAACTGACAGAATTACACGTGTACTCCCAGAAAAATACACGCGAAACTTCAGGTTTGGTGCAGAGTCTAGCGCGTGAGCATAGGACTGGAAAAATCAGTGTGGACGAAATCGGAATAGGTCGCGGAGTGGTGGATAGTCTGGAAGAGGACGGCTACGAGAATGTGGGCGTAAACGTTGCGGAGAAGTCTTCAGACAGTGAGAGATACCACAATTTGAGGGCTGAACTGTGGTGGAACTTGCGGGAGCTGCTGAACCCTGAGAAAGAGCCGATAGCGTTACCGCCTGATGATGAATTGCTGAGTGAATTAGCGTCAGTGAAGTACAAAGTAGACGCACGCGGTGCAATTCAGATAGAGAGCAAGGAGGAAATGCGGAAGAGGCTGGGGCATTCTCCTGACAGGGCAGACGCGGTAGTGTTGGCCTTTGCGCGGACGCAGCATGAAGGGTATGTATCACTAGGCGGTGATATGTATATATCAAAATATGTATCATGAGGAGGCAGTATGAAGTACGGAGAGATAGTGCAGTTAGGGCGACACAGGCTTATGTGCGGAGACGCGACATGTTACGAGGACATCGAGGCGTTAATAGGTGAATGCATGGTCGACCTCGTGACATGTCGCGTCTCCGCACATAA
>CALAUZ010000269.1 GCA_937892105.1 uncultured Fretibacterium sp.
GGATTGGTTATAAAGGGTTCTCTTCGGGAGCTACTTTGAAGATTAACGGCATCGATATGCTCAAGCAGAGTAATCAATCTCAGAACGATTTGAATTTCTCAGCTCTCAGTAAGGCTCTCTCTGATACAGTCAATCCTATGCTCTCCAAAATTGAGCAAGTTAGTCTTTCGCAGTCTGCTTCGGGCAATGATATATCCTCTCGCTTCACGGAAAACGTTGCGGCTATGAATAAACTACAGGCGGGATTAGACAGTAATAGTTCTGCTTTGGCGCGTGCTCATGAGGCTATTATTGCTCTTGCAAACTCTATCGGGACTTTCAATTCTCAGAGTAATACTAGTCCGGTGCTTGCTATGCAGGATTATTCCTCCCAGTTCGCAAATGTCGTTAAAGAAATTCAGGCGGTTTCGGCGGGTATGGCTGCCGTGCAGAATATCGCTCAGGATAATGTTAATGCTGTTCAATCTTTGGCCGTTACAGTTGGGGATATTCAGAACATCAATCAAGCTAATTCTTCTGCCATCGCAGGTGTTGCAAACGCCATTAAAGCTGTTGAGAACGCTGTCTTATCCATCAATGCGGGCAATAACTACGATATTGACATTAACCAACAAGGATTCATCATCGATAAGAAGGCTGACGCTGATTTGGTCGCTCGGAATACTGCCAGTGCTTTACGGTCGGGCTTAGGTAATGGAGGCGTGTAGCAATGCCGAATGCTCTCTATAAGTCATTCAATCAAGAGAAATCTTCTCAAAGAGAATATCCCTCGTATGTTGAATATCCGATTGTTTCTTATTCATTCTGGGCAGATAACCCTACTACTACATGGCATGTTGGCGATAGAATACTATGGCGCAACTGTTTATCAAAGGAAATCTCTTCTAATTACGTGAAGACTTCTGAAGATACAGAACAAACAGATAGTGTTTTTGTCATTACTCAAATTCGTGTTACTGATGAGGTCTTCGGCGAACGTCATGGATACCCTTTCAGACAATGGCAGTTCACTTTTGATGGATATTTGATTGCTCCTAGTGCAGATACAACTCAGTCAGAAGTTATTACGTCTAAGTATTCTGTGAACGTAGATAAACTTGAAAATGGGGATACTCTTTTCAAAATCTCTATTAATACTGTTAATTTCGGTGAAGAGCCTATCATTAAGTTCACCATTGGCGAGGAACAAATCACTTCTGGAGAAAATATTGATATTCCGGGTGTGCCCGCTCCCTTCATCTGTACTAATTACAGTTACAGCGACGCTTTCAACGATCTCAATATTCATGTCTGGACTATTACCTACGAAGGCTTTGCTCTTGTCCAACATGATACTTATATGGACACTCTTGATGAGGTCTCGGTCTCGTATGAAATTAATGGGACTACTGCCGCAACAGTTGATGGGGATTTTATCGCTCTAAGACGGTCTGAAGAACCTATTATGAAAAAAAGCATTACAAAATATACAGATAGTCAGGCTTCCATTACTACACCGGGCAATATTTATCAAGGCGGTATTGTTCTCAGTGAAAGCATTGTTAAGGAAACTATTACAACCAACAATGTCATTACTCAGGCTCTTTATAAGCACACTATCGAAATTCAAGGAATAGGCTTTGATAACAGTTCAGAATGTGAGGCTGATGACACGTGAAGACTATTGATTTCGCTTTAGACTCTGAAAAAAACGGCGGCAAAATTACTGCTTTCAACTACTCTCACAGTCTTAACGATTTAGTAGGCTCTTGGTTCGCTAATGTGGTTAATGGCTCCTTTAGAGCTGGAGACGCTATTAGCTTCAATGGGGTCATGACTAACGGTATTATTACTCGTGCTTACAAGGATTACGAAGGCTTGTGGCACATTGAAGGCAAAGATGCTGGTATTTACCTCATGAAGTCCATTCCTGACATCTCTGACTTACCTAACGGGGACGCTAAAACTGTTATTAGCTACATTGCTAACTTCTGCAACATCTCTCTGCAAATGAGTGTCAATGGCCTGAGCGGCTTTAATGTTCGCTCCATCATTTCAGGGACGACTTGTGCTGAAGCTATTCTAGAGTTAGCTCTAGTTAGCGGCCTTATTGCTTACATTGACAAGAATGGGGTACTCGTCGTCATTGCTCCTAGCAATTCATCTCCGCATTTCAATAACGTCATTGATGATTCTGGATCAGATATTGACCTTGACGGCTACGCTACTCAGGTGCTCGTCGTCCTTAACAGGAAGAAATATGTGAAGGAAGATAATGTTAGCCAACATGAGCCTGTTTATTATGGCTCTACTCCGGATTCTCATCCTCAGGAAGTTACATATCAAGGCTCTTTCTCTGAAGGGGTTAATGGTAGTTACTCCATCACTAAATATGAGCCGTTCGATGTCGTTAAAAAAATTGATACGACTATTACTGACGATAAGGGCATCATTACTCATACTGTCGAAGAGCATGACTATGACTACAAAACAAAAAACATTTGGCGCGATAATCAGGAGTACGTCCTCTTTGCCTTCATAGAGCGAGGATATACTCTAACCAAGACTACTCAGGGGAGTTATCAGGGAGTTATTGAGCGCAAAACTAGTAGTGGAGTTAGGGAGATCACTATTAACCCTACCTTCAAGGAAGAAACCACTGAGACTATGACCCGTCGTTTAGGCTCTACTTATAGTGCTCCTGCTGGGGAAAATAATGATGAAGCAGAGACCTCCAATAACGATAATCCTTTGGGTATCCCTACGGATTGGCTAGGTAACATTCAGGTTATCAGTTCTGAGGAAATTCAACGTTCTACTGTGAGAACTGGATCGAGAACTCCTAGCGGGAATATGCCGGATTATGCTCCTCCTTTCGACTCTAAAATCAAACGCAAATTTTCTCGTAAGGATGACGGCAGAAAATTGTTCTGTGAGGAAACTGAAGAGAACTATGAAGCTCGCCAAGTAGGCTCTATCGCTCCAGTTAAATATAACGGTGAATTCGTTCCTCACTTCATGCAAAACAGTGACCTCGCTATTCAGACACACTCTACTCCTCAATGGGTCTTAGTTAAGACTAAACGTTCCTATTACGAAGAGTTCGATGATGATGGGTCTTGCCTGTTCTCCGCTCGCTCTGAATACTCCGATGATGGGGCTGAATGGCTCGTTGAACATGCTCTCTCTGACACTGGCGACGACTCCATGAATGATTATGAAGCTGCTTATGCCGCGCTCTCTCAGCATTCCTCAAACCTTAGCGTTTCATTAGGGTCATCGGCTTTTCCTACTGCTTGGCACTTCATAGAGTTAAGGGGACGCACTAGGTCTACTGTTGAAATCAGTGAGCTAGATAGAGCCTTAGGTGATATTTATGATTGGTATGAGAATGGACTATATATCAGAAATAGCGTCTGCCCTCACTACAACAATAACACTAAGTCCTGTAATGTTTATCTCTTTGACGCTCTGCATAATATTGACAACCCTAAAACTTCATGTTCTCGACATAATGGCAAACTTCAATGGCTATCATGCACTAGGGCTTTAGATGCTCTTGATAGAGCTAGAGTGATTGAGGCAGCTCAGATTGAACCTTCCATTATTGGCTCGGCTTCCGTCCCTAATAAACACTCTGTCGGCTACAAAAGAGAGTTCTATCTTGACGATAACATCAATGACGTTACTGCTCAACATATCGCTAACACTATCGCTCAGAATATTCTTATCGTTAAGGGGCTAAAAGGCTTCAGAAAAACTGTTACTATTCCTTACAACACTGATTTTCAGACGGATGGGGCTATCGTTGAGGTCTCTCATGACTGGCAGAACTTGACCACTTCCGTTACTTACAGAGACAAGGGCGAAATTACGGAATGCCTTATCTCTCAGAGTGTCGCTAGCATCGCTGATTTCGTCTCGACAAGACACAACGCTAGACTCTGTTTTCCTCAGTATGGCGTCGTTCAGAATGTCTCGAACGATAACTTCTCCGTTAAGGTTGGTAACTCTCTTTTCTCCTGCACATCTAAGCTCAAGAATTTAGCTCAGAATGATATTGTCCTTGTCGTCTTCCCAGCAGGTAACAAACTAAGGGGGCAGATTATTAGCAGGCTATGATTACTCACTCTAACTCTTTCTTGGGGGCTTTAGGCAACATACGCAATATTGGCGGCTCGAGAGCTTTCACTACTCCAAACACTATTAAAGTTGAGCCAGCTTACTCGCTCGATATTGACTACAACATTAAGGGCGAACTTATTGCTCATTCTCTTGATGGAAGGCTTTGGTTTTACAAGAGAGGTAGAAGACTTGGCATTATTGCTCTCAAATGGAACAGCAATACCGCTAGGCTTGAGTACGCTACGGCTAAGAACATCAGCAACAATGATGACGTTATCCTTGCTTGTGGTATTGACTGGATACTCTCCAATAACAATATCTTCATGGTCTCTGTTTATGAGCCATATATCATCAGTTCTTCACTCTTTGAGGATGATGGAAAGGATAACTTTCTTTACTCGATCTTACGGCAATCATCAATGAAGGAAACTAGTTCTGATCCGTTCACCAATCAGGTTTGGGGTAAACGTTCTGATAACGGCAACTCTGAAGGCAATGGATTCTTTAGCAAGAATACTCACTTGCTCTACCCTGCTGGGACACATACCTTTGAACAATGCTACTCTAATCTTCCAGCTATTGGTGATTGGCAAATCTTTGAGAATTTCCTTATCAGAAGACCGGACGCTGATAGCTTAAATAGTTACAACTCTATGCTCTCCTTAAGACCGCTTATTCCTTTTGAGGCTCGTTACGGAAGCACTCCGGCTTATGGCACGGGGTATAACCTTGACCATAGAGGCATTCAGTTAGCTTGTCAATATGGTCAGCTCTGGGGCAGAGGACTATACAATATTGGCAGAGTCTGCATTCTTCCTACTGTCTTTGGCGACAATGATGAGGTCTTAGAGTATTACTTGTACATCGCTCCTGACTTCCCTTGTAGTCCTTTCTTATCTTCCGCTCCTGACATCAATGATGAATGGCTTAATATGGCTATCATTCCGCGTTCTACTGATAATACATACGGATTCTTAACACAGCAGACTGACGCTCTTTCGAATAGAACCTGCATTCAAGCACCGCAGGCTAAACTCTTTTTACCTGACTCTAATGAATGGCTTGACCTATCTGACTACAATGGCGTCTTATTTGCTGACAACCTTAATTCGTCTGCACTTGTACTCCATGACAAAGGGGCTATTTTCTTCAATGAGGATATTATCAGAGCTGACTGTACCACTCTTCCTCAGTGGCTCGCTCCGGCTGGTCACGTTCAGACAGTTAGCCGTGAGTATGTCATCGGTGAAGCTGACAACTCTATGTTTTATACTTCACTTAATAATGCCTTGTGTAGACAGGCACTCTCAAAAGAGACTATGCCTCCTTCGCCTAACACTTTTCAAGACAATGAAGGTTACAGTTACAAGCTAATTCTTCATGAAGAAACAAACACAGACAATAAAAAAAGTTTTGATTGTTTCTCACTCGTTTATCCTGAAACTATAACAAAATCTCTCAATTGGCTTGACGTTTATAAAAACGTTAAAATTCGTATGTGTAATACAAAAAATTTTTGGGATCCTCCTTTTCTTGCAGGTATCCATATAAACACTTTTTATGACCCCTTAGGAGTGCAACATTCTATCCCTGTTCTTATCGATGAGATTGAACACTATTATAGTCATACTAGTAGCTACTCTTTCATGGATCCATGGTATGGGAATTTTTTTAATATCCATCCTGGTACTGAAGACCATATTGTGCATTTCAATACTGCTGCAGTAGGCCATGGAATGTACTTTAACCTACATGATAATGCATGGCTCGTAACTGATTTTGGAGAAGTTACTCTGGATCATCAAACTCAAAATTTCACTCTCACTGATGCTCGTGGAGAGACTAAAAACTATGAACTCGTAACTTACATGGAAGAAGCTACTTCTATCTTACTAATAGATGGAAAAATAGCTTTCAGAGTAGAACAAACTAACATAAGCTATACTTCAAGCCCTGGATACCTTTACATTTCTGAAAACACTACTAGTACAATCAAATACGCAAATGTTACTTACGCTAACAGTTACATTCATGATGATTTTTATCAATGGGAAGCCTTTAGTGATGAGGATACTACAAACATAAATCTCATATTGGATGGGTTTTACATTGGTGACAATTTCCTCTCTGAGGCTAATGACACTTTCCCTGAGTTCGCTTTTTCTTGCAACATTAGAGCCTCGTTTTTGGAGACATATACTGGGATTCGTTTCTTTATGGAGCTACCAAGTCTGCTTGCATATGATAGTAATTCAAGAAAATCTGGACTGTTTGTCTATTACTTAAATAGCGCACAATTATTAAAGACCTTTAATTACTATGACAAATTATCGAAGGTGATAGTCTCCATTTTTTACATATCGCAGTATTTGACATCAAAACCATTGGGGGAATTTACAGCGTCGTTTTTCATTCAGAACTACCTCGAGATATATTCCATAGCGTTGAAAGGAGCAAGATTTCTTGAACTACATTTACCGTAATGACACAGAGCACACTATCTTTTATCGTAACGTGCTCTGCTTACCTCATGAAGCTACTGCTACAACTTTTCCTATTCCGAACGAACTAGGCTTGACATGTCTTCAAGAAGGCTCTCATACTCACTCTGTCTTACTCCATGAGGATCTGATTATTCCAGCTCTCAATTCATACGTGCTCTCTATCCCGACTCCGCAGTTCTCTCACAAAATGTCCCTCGACATATTCTGCTTGACTGACAACGGCGGGGTCGCTTGTTATTTCAATTCACTAGACAGCACTCCTATTCCCATTGACATTCGTAGCTTCTCTCTGGTGCTCGATTGGCGCACGTGTTCTAAGCTCGTATTCGTCAATGATTTCGGTTTTGACGTTCATATATCAGTCTCTGTTTTGGAGGTCGTTTAATTTGGCTATCATTATCGTTCCTAGATACCCTTCATCAGGAAGCAGCAGTAGCTCTCAGTCTGACGTGGCCATTCCTGTTGAGGTCTCTTATAACACTACATTATCGGCTCTCAACATCTCGCAGGCTCTTTTATCATTGCCGGATGATTGTGTCCCTAATAGAGCTATCACTCTCGCTCTTAATGGCATTATTACTTCTGAGGGCATCGATTGGCAGGTGATACATCAAACTTCGCCTCAATTAGATTATGTCGCTTGGCAGGGGCTTGGCCTTCAGGTCGTCGCTCAGGAAGGAGACTCCGTCTCCATTACTTACTACAGGAGGTAATTCATGAATGTTTTAGACAGACGTTTTCTCAACATTAGCCTTTGTGTTCAAGGCATCGTTAATACACCACCGGCTAATACGTCAGATGGCTCGCAATTTATCGTAGGCTCAAATCCAACAGGGGCTTTCTCTGGTGCTACCGCTAATTCCATTGCTCGCTACAATGGTTCGGCTTGGAGCTTCTCTACTCCTAAGGCAGGTGAACTCGAAGTCATCAACTCAGACAATGGTAATATCCTTGGCTTTAACGGAACAGCTTGGGTCACTATCTCTACCCCTTATAAGCCTATCCCTCCAGTCCTCGCTATTCTTCCTACGGGATCGACGCTTCCGGCTTCGGCTGCGGCTGGGGAGGCTTTCCTCAATACCTCTGACGCTAAGCTATACACCGCTACTGCCGCTAATACTTGGGACGTGGGGGCTAGCACCTCAAATGGGGACAGATACGCTTCATCCTCTGACCACAATATTTACTATAATGACGGCAATAACTTAATCTCCATCTCGATATTCGATGGTGATCTCTTCCTCAACAAGGAAGAAAACTACGTTTACATTTACGACGCTACCAATTCTGCTTTCGTTAAGGTTATGGGAAGTCCTTCTCAGAGTTCTAACTACATCACTGAGAGCCATACTCTTACCGCCACTGAGGTTACTAATCAGGTCTTCTCTCTTGCTCACTCCATTAAGAGTGGCGAGGAATGCAATACTCTCCTTTTTGTCTCGGGGATCGCTCAAACCGCTGGTATCGATTTCACCGCTTCAGGTAACTCCATTAGCTGGAATAACTATGGTCTCGCTGACCTTCACCTCTTAGCGGGGGATAACTTCATTATCCATTACGTTACGGAGTAACCTTCATGAACTTCTTCGACAATAACACCGTCTGGCAGGCTAATAACCTGCCGGATGGCCTCTCTTTCATTTACGGCGTTATTTCGGGCACTCCTACTACTAGGGGCTCTTTTACTGTTCCGGTTACAGTCTCGAACTCTCTGGGCACGGATACTAAGAACATCTCCATCATCGTTAAGCATAGGGATGATTGCTACATTAGGCAGAATGGACAAATCATTGAGACGCTTACTCCTAATGACCTCGTCTCTCGTATTCGTAGTGGGGAGGCGGCGGTAAACTATAATTGCTCTAACACGCAGTTACTCATACCATTAGTCAACACTCTTACTGGCGAGACTATCAATGACTTCCCACTCAATTTTTGCGACTTCAGAAGTTTTACTCTTGCTGATAGTTCCTCCGTCAATGGCTTAATCTTGCAGTTCGCTACTCCTTTATGGAGAGGTCTCGCTATCTTTGACTCTAACGGCTTCAACAGGTGGAAATACTCTAACCTCAGACAGTGGCTCAATTCTGAAGGGGATAACTGGTTCTCTAATGCTTATGATACTGACGCTCTCACTTCTCGACAGGGGTCTTACTCAGAGCAGAATATTCTGGGCTTCTTGAGTTATCTGCCTCATAGTATCGTGGATTTACTACAGCCCGTCAGAGTCTTTACTCAGGCTTTCTTTGACGACGATAATTCTGACTCCTCTATTGATGACCCGGATGATTTAGACGGCACTGATGGCGATATTACTTTCGATAAGGTTTTCATACCATCCTTGTCAGAGATGAATATTTCCACTAGCAACGATAATAATTACCCTCAAGGCAACTTTGAAGGCAGTCCGTGGGCTTACTATTCAGCTCCTAGTGTTGCTATGTGCTCGGATATTGATAACAATTCATGTGCTGTCCTTACTCGATCGGCTCTCATTAACGGCAAGACTAGTATCGCTGCTCTACAGAACGTCAATAACTCTCTGACGCCCTCGCCTATGAGTCCATATAGTAACTTACTGGCTACGGCTCCAGCTTTCGTTCTCGCTTAAGGAGGTACTCCATTGGCTACCATTGATATTTCTCGCTTCTCTCACGGCTTACAGGCTATGCTCGCTCCGACTATCTCGGATGGGCAAACTTTCGTCGCTTACCTTGAGGAAAATAATTCTTTCACAATACAGGCTGATAACATATTAGCTCTTTCTGGAGGAAACTCTGGGGGAAATAACCTGGATGAGAAAAAAGTTCAAGCTATCGCTCAGACTGTCGCTTCTCTTGAGACACAAACTAATGAACTACTAGCTCTTTGCAGGGATATTCCGGCTCTTCAAGTCCTTATCTCTAACCTCGATTCTGAGGAACAAGCTACTCCGGCTTCGATCAGTGAATTTAACTATTCTTCCTTGTCTGAGCAGGTTAATAGTCTCTATACTGATGTCTCTGACCTAAAAACTCTCTCGTCTCAACTCTCATCTCAAGTGGAGCAAATGAACTTAAGTGTTAGTGGTCTTGAGGCATCCTTAGATGAAACGTTGGAAAACACCAATAGTCTTAAAGCTAATGTTTACGAACTTCAAGGTCTCGTGGCTGAACTCAAATCTTCTTAACTTCATGTGGAGGTTTTCTTCATGGCTGGGTTACTTAATCATAAGATTTTCCTTAACCTCATTCTTGATAATGGCGGCATCATTTCTTTACACTCCATGAATGATATTAACTTTGACAGAGAAAAGGCTAGGGCCATCATTCAGGCTATTTCTCCTTGCCTATCGTCTACTATTTCAGATTCTCATGTAGTTCAAGGTTTTCAAATTTCTGCTTTCTAACGGAGGTGCTTCATGGACAACTTTGAACGCTCTATTGCCTTCTCTCTTAAATGGGAAGGCGGACGCAATTTCAACATCGTCAACGGAAAGCCGGTCGTTAAAGGTGCGGCTATGAACGACTCTGGTGGTGCTACAGCCTATGGCATCATCATTCCAACACTTCAGGCGGCATATTCGGCGGGAGTCGTTGCGCATCAAGACATCTGCAAGCTGACTCAGGAGGAGGCACGCGAGATTTACCGCGTGAATTTCTGGGAGCGTTACGGATGGGGGCAGTTAGAGTGGCCGGCGTGTTTATGTTGCCTCGACTGCTCTATCAATCACGGAGGCTTTGCGTCTATACTTCAACGCGCGGCTATCGATTGCGGGCAGTCTGTAATCGTTGACGGCAAGTTCGGACCGAAGACTTTTGCCGCTCTCAAGGCTTGCGATCCTGTCAAGCTCGCAGGGGCTATCTACAGGCAGCGCAAGAGATACTACGAGAAGATTGTTGCTAACAAGCCTCATCAACGCGTATTCCTCAAGGGATGGTTGAGAAGGGCTGACGAAATGGCTCATGTCGCGGGGGTGATTTAGGTGTTCAATGACTTCATCGTGAACTTACAGAAGGCAGTTATTGAACAGGTCGCTTGGGCGGAGCGCGAGCTTAAGGGCAAGACTGGCAAACAAAAGCGTGAGGCTGTCGTCAAAAAACTTGATGACATCATCACGTTACCGGCATACTTAGAATGGGTTGATGATTTTCTTATTGGCTATCTCGTGGATAAGGCTTGCGAGATGTTTAACTCCTTTGAGGTCCATAAATCATGTCAGAATTAATTGTCGCCATCCTCGAATACCTTCACAGCGGCTCTATTAGTAATATTGGCATCATCATTCTCATTATCCTTTCTCTCATTCAAATTGCTCCTATCAAGTTCAACCCTTACGACAAGTTCTTCTCTTGGTTGCAACGTAAGCTACTAGGCAACTTTAGTGAAAAACTTGATAACCTTTGGATTAATTTCTACCGGCAGCACATCTTGAGGTTTGCCCGTGAGTGCAGGCAGGACATTAAACACACTAAGGATGAATGGCATTACGCACTCACCATTGCAAGCGAATATGAAACATTCTGTGAGGATAACCATATCGCTAACGGCATTATTGACGCTGAGACTGAATACATCAGGGAGTTATATCTAGAGTGCTCCAAAGAAGGCAAGTTTATTTAGGCTAACTAAATTGCCCCCAATTTAGGGGGCTATCCTTCTATCATTGGCAATGAACGTCCGGCTTCGTACAGGTAGTACCGCGATTCCTTTAGCGTCTCGTTGTAGCTCTCTCGACCTTCAAAACTCTCCACTACTGCCTGTTCTTCCGCGTCTAGTTCCTCATAACTTTTCTGCGCATATCCTTTTGGCAACCAACCTTTTCGCTGACTCCCGAAGATATTCAGCTTCTTTAACAGACGCTCATTCGTGAACGTTATATGGCACGTTCCCTTCTTGTAGAACGTTACTGTAAAGTATTTCTGAGGGATATTCCGCGTTATTCCGGATGCTAGGTAGTTCTCAATGTCTATATTGACTTCTCCGGTCTCGCCGCAATCTAGGTAGTTCAATACCTTCTCTATGTCTGAGAGTTTATGAATTGCGTTGTGCCGGTTGAGATGAATGAAGCTGCTCTCGTCAAATGCCTGTAACGGCAATATTACGCGACGATTTATCTTCCACGAGAGATTTGTCTTCCACCCGTTGTAGTAATGAATGTTGTTTTTCAGGTCTTCATCCCATGAATGCTTGGCCGATAGTTCATCAAATAACTCTATGATGCACTGCTCCACTCCCTTTACGAGACTTAACGCTATTTCCTGCTGCACCGTCTTGATGTTCCAGTACGAAAAATCATAGTTCGTGAACTCGCTTACTTGTGAGGTGTACTTGTAATACAGGTTACTTGTCAGCCGTCTCGTAAAGCTCGGATGCTCAAATAGTTTTTCCCAGTACTTACGCCGAATCGCCCTCACGTACTCATTCACACTGAATTTTCCCTGATCCCCGTACCCTTTGTCGTCCCCAATTGTCAGACTTAAAAGGCTTTGCGTGTCTAGTGCTTTGCTCTGCAGTTCAAGATATTCATCATACAGACGCAATCCCCACTCAAGCTCACGGTTGTACAGCGCAACAAAACTTTTCACAAAGTCCATCTCCGCAAGCTCAGAGGTCTCACGCTTACGCTCGTACTCTTCGTATTCCTTCTCGCGCAGGGTTTCAAATATTGTCGTTTGGCGTTCAGGTGCTGGCACTGTCAGCTTCACTACTGCAACCTCAACATCTGTAGGGTTCTCTGATACGCTAAAGGCTTTCTCGTAGTACTTTATTTCTGCTCCGTAACGTTCTAGGCTCTGCTCCAACTCTTGACGTTCTCGCGTGTAAGCATTCCTCAATGTCTCGGCGTTCAGAATGCAGATTATCCCGCCTCCGGTTAGGCTCTGCACCTCTATCGCCTTCAGCAAATGACGTGCTCCCCGCGAAAACGGCGGGTTCATAAATATCAGGTCGTAATGCTTGTACGTATGCAGAGTCATAAAGTCATCATGCACTACTCGAAACCCCTTATCCTTTAGGATCGCTCGCAGTTCGGGTTCAATCTCTATGCAGTCTATATCTATTTGCGACCATCTGCCTTTTGCCTGCTTCACGTACTCTGCTATGTTCCCCTTACCTGCTGATGGTTCAAGTACGTAGTCGATACTCTTCCAATCAATGCCTGCTGTGATCTCTTTCAGCAGAGATTCGGGCGTGGGGTAATAGTCTTCACTTCCGCTTAGCTTTAACATCCTTTGACTCCTTTCCGCAACAAAAAAACGGGAGCTATAGTAGCCTCCCTATCCTTTATATCCTCATGTTCTATGCCGCTATCGCTTACAGCTCTGAACTGTACAAGCCCGTGTTCGCTACGCACCAGGTACATATAACACGGTATATCAGCTCGTCGTCGAACTCTCGTAGTTCCTCGTCTTCAACTTCAACTTGTGCCTCATGCCCACAGAATAGGCTCTCCTTCAGTTCATTCATTCCTCTTGTTTCCACTCCTTCATAGCAGGTCATTCACTGCTGACACTACTTGTTCGATCGCTAATACCACTTTATGCCTGTAGCATGTCTCGTCGTTCACGTCTTCGGGACACTTCGTCTTTCCATACATACGGCATCGACGGCAAAACTCCTACGCTTCTGACGTTCCCCACTCAAACTCTATCTGACCGTTGCCTTGCAGTTCAGCTCCATCCTTCAGGTACATTGACAATCCTCCATACCCTCGCTTCACTAACGCGTCGATTACTCGATTCGCTGATGATAGGAGTTTCTGTCGCTCCTCTAGGCACTCAATTACCCTGTCGCAGTAGTCTTCACAGCTCTTACGGTAATACTTTTCCTCACATCTCATGCACACTCGCTCGGCCTCGCGCTCCTCATCCATCTTCAGGTACTCGGGCTCGTACGGATTGTATGCGTCCTCAATTAATGTCAGTCCACAAAGATAATCCTTAAGGTCTCGGTTCATTCTGACTTACCTCCTGATATTGTGAAGCGACTTGCTTCCGTCTCCGTCTCATACTGCTTGTACAGTTCTGCATTCTCGGCCTTGAACCTTCGGCTATCAAATCGATGCATAGTGTACGTCGTGTAGCTCACCTTGTATTCTCCTACTAACAATCGGCTCGCGTTTCGGGATACCATGTGCGCTTTCACTCTGTCCTTCAGAGACTCCAGCTCGTTCACTATTGCCGTCTTCTCGGACTCCAGTTCACTAATCCTCGACAACATTGCTCGTATTTCTTGCTGTCCCATTACCCTCGACCTCCTGATAAAATACAAGGCCGGATATTGCAGTATCCAGCCTTATTTATTACCACTACCGCTTCGTTACCTTTACTTCTAACGTAAGCGGGTTTTCTTCATTCTGAGTACTACCCTTCTTCAAGGCGTTGTAACTATCCTCAACTAGGGGCTTACTCTTCCACAACACTATTCCGGTCGCCTTCTCACTTTCCTCTTGCCATGATATACGACAGGCTTCGTCGATCCGCCTCCATGAGTATCCTCGCGCTAAGGCTTCCTTACTTAATCGCTCCAATATCGTCATGCCCATCTCTTCATCTCCCTTTGAGCCGTCCTATACTCCTCCACTGCTAGGCACGCCTTCTCGTAGTTCATGCTCGATAGCCTATTCTCAGATATGTACTCTATGGCGGGAATTCGGTCTGTAAATGCTAGTGCGGATAACGCTACGTAGTTTATTCCCTCCTGAAGCGCATACCTCATCGCTGCCTTATCGCTCCTAAAACTGAAACGTCCGAATTTCTGTCCTTCGCAATAGCCAGGATGTAATTCCTCGATGCGACCCTCAACGTAGTTTCGTACGTGCCACAGCATTTCCTCTAGATGGTCATATTCTGGAGATACCATGTTGCGAGTCTCTAGGATACTATCATCCCGCTTCTCGTTTACCTCGTTCATTACGTGAATGAGTAATTCAAGCAAGTCCTCCCAACGATACGACTCATACACTGCCTGTTCCTCGTCTATCATTACCTAGCTTCCTTTCTGGCCTCAACATAGGCCTTCAACATTGATGCTCCGATGTACCTGTACAGCTGTTTATGCCGCCTTAATTGGCTGGGACACTTCTTGTACAGTTCTCGGCATTTCTCGTACTCCGCAAGATAAAAATCCGCGTCGCTCCTCACTTCTGCCTCCTCCTTATCACGCTGTCCAGTGTTCCCTCTACCAAGTCAATAAAGAATATCCACTGTAGACGCTTCCTCAGTTTAGTCCGCCTCACTCGATACTCCCGCGGCTCTAGCCCTAACGTTCGCAACACATACCTCATGCTAGTTCACCCCCCTTCTGGCTATAAGTCTCTTGATTTGTTTGTACCGCATTATCACTTCTCGCACATAGTCTCCGAACATCTGCTCTCGTTCGCTTAACGTCTCCTCTGCTCCCTCGTAATCCTTCGCAAGAAAGTCCGTCGTATGCGCTTGACGCAATTCTTTTCGCTCCTGTAACATCTCCCTTAACTGCGACTCTAATAGCTTCTTCTGCCTACGCAGAAAACTCATTCCCATTGCCGTTATCTTGGGCTTCACTTTGGGCGCGGCCTTCAAATTTTGATAGCACTCTAATATATCCGACTGTAGTGCCTCTCGTATTCCACCAGAACGATAAACTAATCCTAGCTTCTCTCGTAACTCTAGCAGTACAGTTTTTGAGGCCAGATTTAGCCTATATTGCACACTCGCATCATCCTTTTGGGCTATGGATTTAAGAATATCCTTTACCTGCTGTTTGACTGTGCTCACTTGCTCCATACGCTTCCTCAACTGTTCGTACTTCCTAGACTGCGTGCAACACTTCATCGCCTCGTACTCCGTACGCAATGACTCTATGTCCTCATACTCGGGATGTCCCTGTGCACAATACCACCCAACAAACTCATTCAAGTCCTTCTCTCTCGTCCCAAAGCTCCTTGATGTTCCGTCCGTGTAGTATGCCGTCATCGATAACGTGTCCCCGCTAACTTCACTCAGCATCGATAGCAGTTCCTCTCGCGTCTTACTCCGCGACAACACTTCGCAATTGTGCAACGCCAAAGCATTCAACACTGCATCTTCGTTCTCTGTGCCTCTATATCGCTGGTGTATCGTCTCCAATAAATCGCCAGTCAGTTCCAATAAGCCTGTTCCTGTGGACTTTATTATTTGACTGACATACTCTCGCGCTTCTTCCGTCATCAGGGTACATTCCGCGTCATACTCGGCGATACGCTTCGACACCAAGCTATTTGTTCCGCAGTACACTAGCTCCTTCACTACTTGCTCCAGCACGTCGTCGTAATCCTCCCCTTCAACTTTCCATTTCTTGAGCCTTAGCGAATGCGCTACGTTCTCCAAATCGTCAAACGCACACTCTAGCTCTCTGAAGTAATTCTCGACGCGTTCTGATGGGGTCTCACCTGTGCTCTGCTGGGCTATCTGGTAAAGATTTCTCGCGTCCTTTAGGTCCTTCCCTGTTAGTTTGCGCACACATGAAGGCCATCGCTGGACTTTGCTCTCGCGGGCATCTTTATGCTCCTCTGAAGTCTCGGAGGTCGTTTTCTGCGCTAACTTCACACTCAGCTCGCGATATTCCTTCAGGTACTCAAGCCCCATTTCGGTGTAGTGCTCTATGTTCTTATGCGCACTCTCCATGTTCGCCGCTAATTCCGCTTTACCGGCACACATCTTTACATAACGGCGCGATATACGACGTGATTCCCACACTTCATGCATATTCTGCTTGAGTTGCTTCCGTCTCTCTTCCACTGTCAGCTCAGGGGCGGGAGTCGCATATTCCTCCAAAAACTTTGCCCAACCTTCCTCGTAGGTCGCTCTCTCAATCGCTCCGTACTCTTTGTCCTGCTTGGCGTTGATGCGCGCATTGTCTAGTGCCCATCTCGCGTACTCTCCGTCACGCACTGCTCGATGTACTCGACTGCATACACACTTCCTCAGCTCGTCGGGGGTATTCATCGTTACTTTCACAGGATTCCCATATACAGAACTCATCGCTACTAAGAACTCGTCGCCACAGGTCTTCACTAGACCTTGCTGGTCCTTCGCTTTCCCCTTCAGGCTCACTATCTGCTTCCCTACTTCATAGGCGTCTGGAGTATGTGTGTCCTCGTGCTCTTCAGGAACATCCTCGACTACCGCTTCGTCTAACTCTCTAAGCATTTTATGCATGTACTTAATTAAGCAAAAATGCTTCCCTTCATACTTGCAGTTATGCTCTATCTCTTCTTCTTGACCAACATAATGCTCCAACACATACCTTTCCATCTCGTCTGTTGATAGTGTCATGATGTATGCGCTGCGGTCTATACCATTCGCTGCTTTCAGAGCTACTAGTTTCTCTGCATGTCCCAATACTCGGAATGCATTTAGTTTACGGGCTATCAGCACTTCCTTAGCGCATCGTTCTGCCACTTTTTCCTTCCTATAGCAGTCCACTCGATAACACGATGGCATTCCACAATGACGGGCTATTTCACGCATCGTGTTCTTTGTGCCTGTCAGGAATAGCTCTACTAGCTCTTCTTGCGTTTGGCACTGCTCCACTAACTCCTTGTTGCTCTGGAGTGCCGACTCGTACTTCTAGCCGCTTAACCTATCCGTGTTGATTAGCTTCATTGTTTTTTCCTCCTTTAGTTTTCTGAGTTATCCGCTAAAACTTCCTTGCTGTGCCCATTACAGACCCAGCTCATTCCTGGGACTCTTCAGTCAGGGCTTCACCCTAAGACGTAGCTTAATTAGCCTCCGTTTCGTCCTTCTCTTTGAGCACAAGGCGTTTTTCAACCTTACTCTATGCTCCTCCGTAGGTGTTTTCGCTTTCATGCTCTCAATGTCTCCGCTCGTTTCATCGCAAAGCCGCATTCAGTCTCTGTCCGCTTTTATTTGGGTCATCGCGCTTCGTCTTACTCTCTACGCTCTCCTCAACTTTCCCTTTGGGGCAAACCTTTACCGCTCGGTTGCTAGCTGCTCGATATCTTTTCTTTTCCCTTCTTAGGTCTCTTACTTCAATATCTGTCTTTCACTTTTACTCGCTTGGTATCTGTCTTCCTTGCGCTTGATGGTGAATATTCTATCAAAAAAATTGCTAGATAATATCCTAAAAATTACTGATATATCAATTTTCTTGCTAGAATAAAATAATCATAAATATCTAAGAGGTGATTTCATGATTAGTCGGAAAGAAATAGAACAAGATTATACAAACGCTAAACAGACTGGAGAAATATTAAAACTTTCTCCAAGTAGAATTAGTAGGCTTTGTTCTCAAGGCCGTTTTAAAGGTGCTTTCAAAGCTGGCGGATCATGGCTTATTCCCAAGATAGCTGTTGAAAATTTTGAACGACTTTCTCCGGGCATAAAACCTCGCGGATATGATGAGAAAAAATTTTTAGAGCAAGCCATTAATGAAGCTGATAACTTGAATGGAGATACTGATAATGACAAGTAATGATACATATCTTAGTTCTCAATTACACGAGTTCCATGATGCTGTGGACAAAAGGTTCGATGCTATCGATATCAACTTAAAAGAACTACGAACTGAACTAAAAGAGTTACACACTAAGACTCAGTCGCTCGAAAAAATTGTGCTCGTCAACTCTACTAAGATTGACACTCATTGGCAGGCTACTAACACTTGGTTCTCTTTTATCGCTATCCTCATCGCTATTGTAGGGGCCGTAGCTACCTTCGCTGCAATCTTCAGAGAGATTCGCAAGGCTAAAACTCTCACTGAACAAAAGGTGCAGGATATGATTGACACATCCGTCTCTAAGGCGGTTGAAAAGGTTCTTACCAGTATTACTCGATAGCTTCCGGGGCATAAAAATTCCCCTCATCCTTTCGCTTGACCGGCTTGGATTTGGGGATTGGAATGTTCTTCATGTGCGCATTCTACCACATTTTAGAGCATTCCTCCAATTTTCTACTTCTAGGAGGATTCTATGGCCACTTACTCTTTTAACCACTATGACATTCGTCGTCAAGTCTTGGACTTCTTGCGTACTCTTGAGTTACTTCCTTACGACGAAAATGACATTCTTCTTGACGGTTATATTCACAGATTCAGAACTCAGGAGGATAAACCTTACGAAACTAGCGGCTCCATCTGCATTCATACTGACGGGTGGCCAGCTGGCTGGGTTCAGGATTGGCGCAAGGGTATCAAACAGGACTGGAAGTTCGACGCTTCGGCTCTCGACAATGAACAACAGGCCTACTTCAATTCGGAGGAGTTCAGGAAAATATCTGAAGAGGATAGGCGAAAAGCTCTCCTGGCTCGCAGAAAAAAACAATCTATGGCTTCGGAACAGGCTCGTATCCTTTGGGATAGCCTCGCATTGGCTAACGATAACCACCCTTACTTGAGGCGTAAGCACGTCTGCTGTCTCAATCTCAGAGTCCATGATAACGGTAACCTCGCTGTTCCTCTCTCTGATATAAATGGCATCGTTCGCTCCATTCAGTGGATACCTGCTGATGCCTCAAATCACAAACTTTTCTTCAAGGATGCTCCGCTCAATGGACTTTTCTTCTCTGTTGGCTTATTCCCTCCTTATGAGGGCTATGAGGGCGTTATCATTGACAAAAAATACTGTGATGCTCTCCTCGTTGGCGAAGGCTACGCCACTATGGCTAAAGTTCATGAGCTTACTGGCTATCCTTTCGTCGCCGCTATGTCTTGTCATTCTCTTCGCAACATCGCTGAAATACTACATAAGGCTTACCCTAAGGCTAAAATCGTCATCATCGCTGACAACGATTGGGAGACTCTCGCTACTAGAGATTTCAACCCGGGCATTCGGGAGGCTCAGGCTGTCGTTCAATCGGGAATTGCCTGCGACTTCATTGCTCCTCAATTCTCCAATAAGGATAAGGGATGTTCGGACTGGGACGACTTCGCTCTCCTTTATGGCGACGATAAGGCTCGCTCTTTACTCACTGATAAAATCTCATGGGCTGTCATGTCCCCTAAACAACGTCAGGAATTTTTAGCTCGCAACAAGATCCATTCTCTACTACAGCACCTTGACCCTCATATTCAGCTACCTGCTCAAGAATTTATCGGCGGCTTGTTCCCTCGCGGCTATGTCTCTATCATCGTCGCTCCTCCGGGTACGGGTAAAACCATCTTCATGCAGAAGTTCGTCTCTGACCTCAGCTTAGGCGGTCAAATCTTTGACGGCTTCGCTGATGATGAACCTATCAGAACTTCTCTTATTCTCGCTGGTGAGGCGGGCTACAACTTACTCACTCGCAGAGCTGCTTCCATGAAGTGGCCTATCAACTCTCAATTCGTCTTCGTCGTTGATCACTATGAAGCTCAATTGAATGAGGTTGACTTTATGCTTGACTCCAATGAAGGTTTGACTAATGTCGTTCGTCTCCTTGATGAGGTTAAGCCTGACATCTTGTTCGTTGATACCTTCTCATCCTTCCATGAGAGCGACGAGAATAAGGCTAAGGAGATTAAGCCTATCATCTCTAAACTCGCTACTCTCGCTCGTCAGCTTAACTTCGCTATCGTCCTCGTTCACCATACTAGGAAAAGGCTCGCTAAGGAACGCTCCTTAACTCTCAATCAGGATGACGTTATCGGCTCTAGCGTTTTTAACAGACTTGTCGCACTCATCGTCGCCATTGAGCCTATGAAAGATGATGAAAAAACTTTGCTCGTTCGGCCTCTTAAGTCGTGGTTTAAAGCATTCATGCCTTTCACTTACAAAATCACTGAAGACTTTTACGAAAATCCAGTACTTGAAATAGATTTAGCTCCGGCTTCTGTCAGCAACACAAGAATCGCAGTGTGGAATTACCTTATTG